>JAJTCJ010000004.1 GCA_021323165.1 Bacteroidota bacterium
CGAATCTGCGCGGAACCGGAAACGTCACGAATCTGCGCGGAACCGTAAACGTAACTAATCTGCGCGGAACCGTAAACGTAACTAATCTGCGCGGAACCGGAAACGTAACTAATCTGCGCGGAACCGTAAACGTAACTAATCTGCGCGGAACCGTAAACGTCACGAATCTGCGCGGAACCACATACCGCCCATACGTATGCACCATCTTTAATGTGAACTTCTGCGTTCGGATAATCTTTGTCAATCCTATCCAGATTGCCTGTGATAAAGATCTTTCCTTTAAAATTTACATCTAAAGCATCGAGCTCTGCCTGTGTTTTAATCTCAATTTCTGTTTTCTTTTTAGCCATGATTGTTATTTATATATTCCTAATAATTGGTTGAACTCTAACCTTTTTTCAATGCGCTCTGATGTGGTGTACATCTTATTCTCACTTTCCAGCTTCCTAATGATCTGATGAGCTATCCTGCAGGCATCTTTCAATTCTGATCCTGATATGTGAAGGCTTTTTATTTTGCGTTTTAAAGCCAGAATACTTTCGTACACAGGTAATCCAAATGTTGATACCAACCTACCTTCGTAATTCTTGTTACCCCTCCCTCCGTTTTTTGAGTTATCATCCGCATCCTGGTTAAAGATGTTCATTAGGTGATATCTTAATTCAGGATAAGCGCCAATTGAAAAGAAGTGGCCAGCTGTTGTTGTGTAATCATCTTTCCCTGTACCCATACATGGATGCCCTCTGTCCAGAAGCTTTGAGATGCGGTTAATGCGCAGCTGCAGAGTATCTTTGAGGTGTGATGTTGCCATGTTTGCTATTTGCTCTTTTCGCTTGTTGTAAGACTTTGCTTTTAATTCCTTCTGTTTTTTCCTTTCCGCTTCAAATCCCCTTCTACATGTATCATTCGGACATGTTGGATCTGTCGATCTGAATGGGATAAACTTCTTATCACACTTTGAGTAACGGCACTTTTTTGGTTTAACTTCCATTACTGATAAATGATGGTTTTGTTATACCTCTTAGCAAACCACACTTCAATTCTGGCACCACGGCTGTCTTCCCAATTTGAAAGAGCAAACAAGTGATCACATGATTTAAGCGCTTCCAAATCTTCCTTCATATAGGACTTCCAACTTCTTTCGTGCTGATGAGGTAGAGTTAAAGGACTAACGGTCTCAAACCCCCTCTTTAAGAGTTCTATTTCTGCTAATGAAAACTTTAATGTGTACTCTGAGTACTGTAAACCTCCGATCTTACCCGCGATGTAAATCCTTCCTTTAGGAACATTAACAGCTGCGATATCTCTGATATCCCTTAAGTTTTGAAACACTTTAAATAGTTTGTTCTCATCATGAACACGAACATCTATCGCGTTGAGGTGATCTTTGGTATCCTCATACAGGTCACCAAGGACAGTGAGTTGATCTTTGATCATGCTACTTGTTCGTTAACCATTAATACTATCTCCAGTCTCTCAATCTCTTTTGTTGTTTGGATCATTTGCCATCTTCTTTCAGCCTGCTTCATACTTACAATGCCTAAATATTTTTGATATTCCTTAAGACGTTTTAACCAGTCACTCAGATAGTCGTAATCGTCCGATGTCAGCGTTGCTGGATCTTTATATGTTGGAAAACTGAATGAATTGTATCTGTTTTCTTCAATGTCAGCCACCCTTAAATTTTCAACGTGATAAGACACTGGAGTTACGTTTCCATCCCAAAGAACTTTTACAAAAGTTCCGTTGTAATTGAACCCAACAACTGTTCCTACCCTGTTTTGTTTTTTCATAACTCTATTCATCCTCAGATATGAATCTGAAAATTGAACCCGTTTAAGATTTGTGATCATCGAACCTTGGTGTTTTAATATTTTCAATAAGTGCCCACACTAATAGCAGACACAGAATTATTTCCTTTAAGCCCATGTGTATTGTTTCCAACAGTTATTTGGGACGTTACTATATTTAGTGTTCACTCTCTTTTCTCCGGTTTGAAAAAGAAATCCCCACAGAACAGGATCAGTAAGATTTGTTAAGGCTCTTCGAATAGAGCTTTCCTTTCTGAATAATCCGCGTTCCTGCAACTTCTCCTGTACTTCGTATGGAGTAAAACTTCCTCCTGGAAATCTTCCATACACGAATAACATTATAGCTTCCTCTAACCCTTTGTTACTCTCTTCAAGAGCCATTTCGGTTTGACCTTTAACTGGAACTGTATTATAAAAATGCTTTGCCATCAATCTTTAATTTGCCAGTGTCTTTCTTCTTTTGATTTCCATTTTGTTACTATCATGATAATTCCTATCAGGAAAAAACCAGCTGATAATCCAGAGATGATTATGAAGGCGAGTAAACCACCATTGAAGCTTACTTCTGACATGCTGCAGCCGGTTTTAAAATATTAATAGGAGCCTTACCTAACTTGATAAGGTGTTGATCAACTGCGAGTGCAGCTTCCTCTTCTGTTTTGTAAGCTGTGACGTTTGTGTGACCATCACAGTAATTCGCTTTATATACCAACCCTTCTGATCCTTTGTACTTACTTACTTTTTTGTATCGGTCAGATTTACCAACGTAAGTGTATGTACGTCCTGTAATTCTTCCTTTAGGTTTCAAAACCTCCTTTACTAATCCAGATCTTTTTTCTGGCCTGTTATAATCTTGTGGAGGTGGAACTACTATGTTCCATTGACCTGTTGCGCGGTCAAATTGCTTGTAAGGTTTCGGTTGTATTAAGCCCATAAATTTTATACAGCTTGTTTGTTATACTTCTTAATGATCTTTTCAAGTCGTGCAGTAATTTCAGCGTCCACATCACGTAGGTTCCACACCATTCTTATTTTATTAATGACATCTGCAGGTTGTTTTCCGTATTCATACTCATACAGTGTGGTGTAATCGATGCGCCCCTTAACACCCTCTTTAAGTCTAGAGATCTTCAGTCTCAGGTCGGTTGGGCTTAATATTGCCGTTTTAGCCATTTGTGTTAAAATTTTGTGTTTAGCAAACATTTGCTATATTTGTTTTGTCAAATTGATGTGACAACGGTACAAATGTATTGCAAGACTGTTGCGTTTGCAAGCAGATGCAAGCTAATATTATTAACATTAAAAACAAACAAACCATGAAAAGCACAGTAAACACAAGGCTTCAAGACGTGTTGAAAAGTTTAAGAATTGACGCGAAGGAAGCATCCAGAATTATCGGAATGGAGTACACCACCCTAAAAAGAATTGCGGATGGCGAGACAACAAAACCCTCCTCTTCAACTATTAAACTAATTTGCACGGGATTGAACGTCAACTATCAATTCTTATCTAAAGGGATAGGGGAAATGTTTGAGCCCCAAAAAGACACTCAGACCTCTAACCCATGGAAAGATGCTATGATTTCGCAAATGAAATCCGAGATTGATAACTTAAGGGAAATGCTTAAGTTAGCCCTGAAGGGGTCTTTTCCCCTGGTGCTTGAACGAACCGGCTCTGATCAATAATCAGAGTGTTTAAGCGCCAAAAGGCTTTATAAGCCGAAACGGTACAAGATTCGGAACCATAAAGACAGAACTCAAGGTTTCTAGTCCAGGTGGGAGCACGATCTTGATACCGAATCGCTAAAAGCCTTAATTATCTAAGGCTTTTATCATTTTAAACACTCCTTTGTTTATAACAATGGGGATAATCCTCCACACTTTCCTGATTTCTGCCGTTAATTTTCAGGTAATCTGAATTATGATAAATACATTAAAAAGGGCACTAAATTTCTTTAAGAGAAATCCGACCGAACCCCCGAAAGGGATAGTATTTTTAACTATGCTACGAGAGTATAACAATCGAAAAGCCATCGAGGAATGTTTACGAGAAAGTACTGTTATCAAACACGAAAGCTTGTATGGTAATATCTCATTATTCCTTCATTCAAAGGGTCTATCGGAGGCGACTTTAGAGGATATTAAGCCAAAGTTGATGGAAGATCTTAAATTCTGGTTACATAAGAATTTACCTACTTGTTGTGCTTCACATAGCGCGCGCCATATTGAAATGTGTAAGAGGGCAATGAATTACGCTGTTAAAATGGAATATATCATAAACAATCCGCTTTATTCAGTTGAAACGAAGAGAGATAAAACGAAAGGAATTGTTTATCTTGAACCGAATGAAATAAAGAAATTGATGATTTACAACTTCACAAATGACATTTACCGAATAGTAGCAGATTTGTACGTTTACCAGTGCTTTACGGGTTTGAGCTATTCAGATATTTACTCCTATGATATTGTGGAGATAAATGGCAAGATGTGGTTATCTGGAGAAAGAACCAAAAACGGCACAAAGAATGATGTTTACATCTTTCCAGAGGCAATGGAAATATTTAAAAAGTACGATTATAAAATGCCTGTGATTGCCAACCAGACGTATAATAGAATTTTAAAGGAAGTAGCTCTCGCAACTGGCATAAAAAAACACCTTACTACTCACACTGGCCGAAAAACACATGCAACTTTATTGGAACAGAATGGAGCGAGCACTAGGTCAATAATGAACCAACTTGGTCATAAAAGTGAATCCACAACAAACACTTATTACATCGCGAAAACAACCAACCGAACAAGCAAGGAATTTGAAAAATTAGGAAGTCTTCTGCCTGTATAGTTAATTGAAATATTCTCTTATATTTGATTTTCAAATGTATCTATGAGAATATTATCGATTGTCGCTTGCATTATTTTATTCAACTCATGTGAAACTCAAAAAAACGACCTTACTGAAAAGTCATGGCACCATAAAACTGCACGCGAAATAGAAGATTCAAGCTTGGCAACCGGAAAAACTTACGACAGCATCAGCTTTTTTAAATTTGGTAATTCTGTTGATCAGGTTTACGGCTTCATAAAACAACACAATTACACATTGCTTTCTGATAGTTCTTTGGCAGTAAGAAATGAAACTGATCATTTCAATTTAATTGATGGAATCAGGTTTCATTTTTATAAAAATAAATTATGGAGGACTGAAGAATACCCATTGTTGGGTGAGATTATTCAGAAAGACACAATGAGAGATTTTAATAAGGACATTTTCTCCAATCTTGTCCATACGTTTGGATCTCCGAGGGAAAATAGTATTCATGGAGTTAAATACTATTGGGTTAGTGGAAATAAAAGGTTTGAATACCTAATAAAAACCAGTCAAACTGGAGAAGAATTTTCTGTTTTAGTATGCACAGACATGAGAATTGAACGAGAACGAGACAAGGAAATCCAAGATCTACAATCTGACTTAGAGGCAAATGAACTGGCCATGGAGTACGAAATAGTTAAACAAATCAAGGCAGTCGCATCAAGTAAATGGCCAGATGACTATATAACACAAGAGTATTGGATAAAAGAGCAGCTATCAGCTTACAACTTCATGAAAAATATCCCTAATGATAACAATATCAAGCGCAAAGCTGTAAAGGATTGGCCGTTCGACTTTGTAACGCAGAAATTTTGGTACGAGGAACAAACCGCAGCTAGGAATAGATTAAAATAAAATAACTTATTGATCATCAAAGGTACTCCCCCAACGATATTGGTTCTACGCAATATATGCGAAGCCGCGTTTTTGTCCCTCATTACACATATTTCAGAGGCTGTTGCCATTTCCTTGACCTATGCCGCATTTTCAGAACCTCGCTAATCTGATTTCTCCAATGAAAAACGCCACCCTGTAATGGCTTAAAACAAGCTTAAAATCTGTTGCAACAAACCTATTTTTGTTGCAACAATATCTAAAAATGCTTATACTTCTATCGTGGCAACACTATAAATAACTGATTTTATAGCATTTACGTTGTTGCAACAAATAGAACTTCAACGTGGCATTACACACTAAAAAACAATTTGCGGAGCTCTGCGGTCTGGCTACAAATGCCCTGGCAGTTTACATTAAACGGCAGAAAATTACCCTGACTAAAGATGATAAAATCGATGATTCTGAAGAGAAGAACGCTGACTTTTTAAAGAAGAGGCGTGAAAAAACCGGGGTTGTCATTCCACTTAAAGTTGAGGTTCCAGAAAAAAAAGATGCATCACCGACACAGGATTCTTCAAAAAAAAACAAAAGAACACCTGCTTCCAATGGTAATTTGTCCGGTTACGAATTGGACAAAGAACTTAAACAGGCTGAACTGAATAAAAAAATTGCTGACACTGAACACCGGCAACTTCAGATTGAAAAGTTACGTGGCGAATTAATCCCCACTGAGATTGTAAAGCCTCTGTTCATCCAGCACTCAGAGAGTATAAAGGTTGCGTACAACGAAGCCAGTGAGAATTTGATAGTAATTATATCTCAAAAAAAACAACTCAGTAGTGTTGAGGTAGCGGATCTTAGAAAGCAGTTGGTTTCTATTGTAAATAAATCTGTCGATGCTGCGATCGCTGCCACAAAAAAAGGAATTAAGAACATTGTTGAGGAGTATAGTGCGAGTAAAGCTGTAGGGGAACACGGTTAGCATGGAAATTTACGAAAGCATTTTAGAAGATATCATTGAAGGTACGCGCTTACATGTGTCCGATATCAAACCTTCAGAATGGTACGAACAAAACATGATCATGCCACGCGGATCTGCTTTTCCTGGCCCATTCTCCTTTAACCTTACACCTTATTGGCGAGAGCCTTTGGATTGTGCCGCCAAGGATCATCCTGCAAAAGAGATTTCCATCATGAAGGGTGCGCAGCTCGGTGGAACTGCAGCGGTTCTCAATCCTGTGGTTGGTTATACCATATCACAGAATCCAGGCAATATCATGTTTTTAACTGGTCATAGTGATCTTTCAGAAGCTGCGGTGGTAAAGATCGATCATATGATTGATAATTGTGGGTTACGACCTTTAATTCGTCCGAGTATTTTAAGGGCGAAGAACAGCAGGACCGGTGACACCAACAAAAGTAAAGAGTTCGCTGGTGGTGACTTTAAAAGTGGAAGCGTTACAAATCACAATTTACTCAGGCAGCATGATGTTATGATTATGATTGTGGATGATTATGATGCAGCGCCTTCCAGTTCAAAAGAAGCCGGTGCCACACGTGAGTTAGTTCAGAAAAGAACATCATCCTTTGCCCATAAGAAAAAAATATATTGGGTATCATCTCCACAAGTTAAAGGGCAAAGTAACATTGAGGAAGTATTTGAGTTAGGTGATCAGAGGTTTTACAACGTACCCTGTCCTTGCTGCAACCAACCCATAGTGTTGAAGTGGTCAGTTCCAATAGATGAAAAAGAATCAGCTGGTATCACATGGAAACTTGATAATCACGGATCCGTGATCTCTGAAAGTGTCGGATATATCTGTCAGAAGTGCTCGCAGTTCTTTAATGACACTCATAAATACGAAATGAATCTCAATGGCATGTGGGTTCCGACCGTCATTCCAAAAGAAAAAGATCATTACTCCTATCAAATAAGTAGTTTATATGCACCTCCTGGTATGGATTCGTGGGAGTTCTACGTTAATCAGTACATTCAGGCCAACCCCGCAGGTGAAAAAAGAAAAGAAAAAAAGTACCAAACATTTGTTAACGTAGTTCTCGGTGAGACTTATGAGCAACAAGGTGAGGCACCAGAAGCTTCAGACTTACAAAGGAACGTTCGAAACTATGAGATCGGCACTATACCTGAGAAGATTTCGGAGCAGGATGGTAATGGTAAGATTGTTTTGTTAACCTGCGCTTGTGACTTGAACGGTACTATCCGGAATGAGGCGCGTGGATTTATAGATGATGCGCGCTTGGATTATGAGGTTGTAGCATGGAGTGAAACAGGATCGAGTTACAGTGTTGTTCATGGTAGCATTGGTACATTTATTCCAAGGGAATCTACACTAAAGCACAAAGAAGATCGTGAAAGGTGGACGTATGAACACAATAAACCTAACTCTGTTTGGAACGAACTTGATAAAATCCTTGATACCTTTTACATGACAGATACGGGCCGCAAAATGAAGATACTCATGACCGGAATTGACACTGGCCACTACTCTCATCTTGCGTATCCATACATCGATAAAAAAAACACACCGACAATTGTGGGACTGAAAGGTAAAGACGTTGATAAGTATATACCATACGGTAAGGATCTACCGACTTTTAAAATCGGGAAAGAGAGATCAAAGTTATATCTGGTTGAAGTTGGTCAGGTGAAAGATATTCTTTCAAGTCTAATGACTTTAAAATGGAATAACGGTGTTGATGATAAGCAGCCGCCAGGCTTTATGAATTTCCCTACACCATCCGAAGGTAAATATCTTTTTAGTAATTACTTTGAGCACTTCGAATCAGAACATCGTGTTATTGAAGCGCGTAAAGACGGTGAAGGTATTGCGGCCAGATGGGTTAAGAAATCTCAAACAGCCCAGAATCACATGTGGGATGTGCGCGTGTATAACCTCGCTTTAAAGGATATACTCACCTCGATGGCTTGTCGTTTAGCGAAGATTCCGAATTACACATGGCAGGACTATGTGAATATGGTATTAAGAAGAAAATAATTTTTAAATATGGAAGCAATGATTAAGTTAAACGAGTTGAGGTTGGGAAATTATGTTCAACCTGACAAAGATCACCTAAACCAATTTCACGGTGTGGGACTTGTTACGCTAATTCAAGAGGAAAAATTTACTGTGAGCAACCACTATCCTGGCAAATGGTTTGAACCAATTTCTATAACTGAAGAATGGCTCGTTAAGTTTGGGTTTAAACAAGATCAAGACTGTGTTCTTGGTCTTTATCCTATAAAATATTTTGACGACTTAACCGCGTGGCGCACAAAATGCCACTTTGCTGTTAGTAGCTTTGGAGATGACCCCTATTATGATTTGGATGTTCCGAATATAAAGTTTGTCCATCAATTACAGAACCTTTACTATGCTTTAACTGGGAATGAATTACAATAAAATATTGAATTGGTTTGGAACACGAATCAATTTCTTATCATAATCTCGCACATAAAACCCCTCCTTGACTTCTGGATTGTGGTAATCCTGCAGCATGGTTCCGCGTTCCAGATTCGCTTTCGCGCTAGAATTTCTCGCCTTCCTCTCAATATCTTTTCTTACCCAACTGAAGTGGTGCATGTGCGCTGGTAACTCCGCCACATTAACCTCATTTATTCGCCTGGTAGGATCAACATAGAATGGGTATTCCTTTCGGCCAGCTTCAGTGTTTGGCTTCAGTTGGTGAATAAATGGCACATAATATCCATCCTCTGTTTCAAAACGAAGGGTTGGCTCCTTAAAGTAGGTGAATAATTTACATACGGATCCTGAAGCTCCAGATTGAATGTATAATTCCTTCGCTTTACCAAAGTCCTGGTAATACTCATCAGTATCCATAAGAATGAAGTGTGTGAATCCATAAGTCTTAGCAGCTTCAATACCTAAATTGCGTTTTGCTCTTTCGTTATTTGCACCACCTAATCGTTCCGGAGTGTACTTTATTAGGAAATAATTTACCCCTTCAAGATTAATCTCTGGAAGGGGGTCATACTTCTCACCGAAATTTGACACATCCTGGTGGACTATAATGAAGAAATCCACATGATCTTTCAGACATTCCATGGACCCGCGCAGTAATTCTACACCGTCCCAAACATTATATATTGCTACTAGTTTCACGATGTCTTAATACCACAAAGCTTGAAAGTTTCCAAAGAAATAAACTTGTGATCATTGACCTTTCTTAGAACACAGGTTACATTCCATCCATCTGTGACGTTACCCATTGCAGCGTTCTCCTGCAGACTTAATAATTCATAACCTTGCAACTCTGCTAACTTGATGTAAAAGTCCTGAGTATAATAATTACATCCATGCCCAGGCCAATTCCCCGTCTTTGGATTTTCATTTAGCATTATGCCTCCTATATTCAGGAGATCGTTTTTAGTTTTCCAGCAGTTATAAATCGCCTTGATATCATGACCACCCTTGCCGTCACTCACATGCTCACTCGTACCGGCATCAACTAACATATCACATCGTTCAATAAAATCAACGGGTAATGGTTTGCTTAAGTCGAGTGGTGCAGCACCATTCTCATTATTAATATCGATAGCCAGATAATCAATTTTCTGTTCTTCATACCACTCTTTCATGTATGGTGCCGGCAACTTTGGTTGCGCATAATTATTCTGTGCACCTAAATCGATCACCGACTTAGGATTAAACTTTGCCAACAATTCAGTTACCAAAGTGAGTGTGAAACTTGTATATCCCATTTTTCTTTTATTTTAAATTCCCTCTGACCACAGACAAACACTGTCCGCGATTTTTAAAATTCCTTTATGTGAAGTGTACGCGAAGAAAGTATCCTGTGCATTTGTGATTGTCAACTTCATATCATGGATTATCATGCTCGCAACCGACTGATCATGTCGGTGACCTTTCACTCTCATATCTTCACTTACTTCACCGTTGGCATTATTCCAAGACCCTTGATAACTTATACCATCCTTTGCAGCCTCAAAGTATTGATGTATAAACTTCTTTGCGTCAAGCGATTTTGTATTGAATCCCATTAGACAAGCCATGATCATCTTTGCACCAAAGGCTTTTTCCCTGCTCCATCCATGCTTATTTAAACAAGCATCTGAGGTGTAATCACCAACAGAGTAGCCGATGTTATCAAAAAATATATAACCGTGTTGATTGATGTGATCAATGAATGGAGTTATATCCCTGCTAGGGTAAACGGCAGAATCCATCCATATGATTGTTTCATATCCTTTTTTTACGGCTTCATTTATAGCCCATGCTTTGAAAGCATATGGAACCACCTTACCTTCCTGATGGTGTTGTGGATCTTCTGATTTATGGTAAGGGCAGTTATGGTGAATATGTTCTTCATGTTGGAAGAACCCCAAATCTCCTTTGTATCCTACTTTATCCAGCGCCTGGATTAATCGCTTTTGCATTTGAGCATATCGCCCCACGTTATTCGCAAAATTTAAAATGACGGTTTTTGAGTTCATTAGAATAGTCTTGATATGTTTCTTAATAAGATTTCTTTCTTTAGCTTCAGTAGCACTAGTGCTCCGGTGAGGGTATTGGACTTTATAAGTCCTCTTTGCCAGTTGTCAAAGTATGGTCGTTTCATATAGTTTTAATTTACGTTCTCTGTTTTCGATGTGTTTTAAAAAGCTAAGCGCATTGAATGTCTGATTCTGATCTAAGTTCATTCCAATAATCCATAACCAAGTAGTGTGTAAGTGCTCACTGGTATAACAGCTATCAATTACTTTAAAGATCTTATTAACCTCAATACCTTTTAGTATCCGCTTCATCTGCTTATTATCAAATTTTCTCCGGATTGATAAAGAAGATTACACATTCCGAACTCTGCGCAATACTTTATTATTTCATCCTTCGCCTGCACATTTTCATTATACTCTATACAAAGAAGATGCGTTTTTGATAAGTTGATTTGCTTAAGGATCTCGATATCCATTCCCTCTGCGTCAATGGTTATGAAATCATAATTCTTTTTAGGCACTAGGGTTTGGAATGTCTTGAAATCTAAAACGTCCACATCCTGCTCTTTGAAGTCCACTCGCTTCCACTTAACGGTTTCTTCCTTCTTTAATGAACTTAGTAATGCCACATCAGATTGATTCGGGAGATGATGTCCTGATTCGTGAAGAACACCTTTACCATTAACAATTCCTATAGCAACCCTGGCCATGCACACTTTTTTATTGTCCTTGTGCAGATCGAACATCTTTTGAAAAGCAACAGGTGAAGGTTCTACCAGAACAGCATCCCATCCTAATTCAATCAATCGCAGAGAATTTGAAAATGTTTTTCCATCATTCTCTCCAATACTAAGGAGAGTTCCATTTCTCCCGTTGAAGAATTTTACAATAACTTCCTCTTCTTTACCTTGTGAATACATATGTTTATTTTTTTGATCTTACTCTATAATGATAAACTGGTTTGTCAATTACGGTTTGTGTTTTTAAAACTCCTAGATCTCGAAGAGCACAAGCCCATTCATAATCCTCAAATATTGTTTTGTTTGGGAATTTGACTTTCAATGCGTGTTCTCTTTTCATAGGGGTGATGTGATTCGGAAACCGGAAATAATATTCTCTTCCGTCCCGTATCTCTGCTTTGTAAGCATGACCCAAACGTATCTCCCACCCTTGTTCATTCAATCCATCGGTTGTCATGATACCATTAATTCCGATTACATCAGCACCGGTTTTACAGGCATTTATCACTTCAGATATCGCATATGGGAATAGCTTATCATCATCATCAACTTGCCACACATATTCACTCTTCGCTTTCATCAACATATCGTTTCGCTTGACACCGGTAGTGACTCCACCTTCCAACCCAGCGCGCGGTCGATGATCACTAACTATTTCGATTTGCCCTAATAATTCAGGTGGGCAATCGTTGATAATTGAATCCCTCAGTTCTGCAAAAAAATGAACTCGGTCTGGCAATGTCGGTATGAGTATTGAAAGAATCATGGTAGTTTAAATCCTTCCTGTTTTCTTTTAGCAAACATCGCTTTACCCTGATCCCAATTCGCTGAACTTCTTTTGTAAGTTTCATCACTTTGAGCCTTACCATTTGCTGGATGTTCGTGTGGAAACTGTAGGTCCGGAGCATAGATCATAAATCCGTTTGTTTCACAAACCCAAAACAAATCCTCATCCACAAACATTGATCTGTAACCAGGATGCCAGAAATACCCAAGTTTCTTAAACAATAAGGAGTTCATGATTGGAATTGTAAGAACCGGTACGTGGAACTTCTGCAGACAATCATCAACTTTAATGAGCGCCGGCCGGTTCAAATCTTTAAACTTTTCGACCAGTAATAAATCCCAATTCTTCGGACACTTAAAATCATCTGAAAGATAAATTAGTATGTCACCTTTTGCCAATTTTGCAGCTTGATTTGTCGCTTCCACAACACAGTCGTTATGATCGATTATTGTGTGTGAATTTTTACCGAACGGCTTATGTTCTTTTTCTCCCTCTTTTTCAACCATTGAATAATCTTCGTTAAAAGGATCACTAAAATCCAACGAAAGGATGTGTTCAATTTCTACCGTTCCTGATGTCTGTGACATCCAATACTCATATGTTTCACGCGACTTTTGTGGCCGACTTCTCGATGGGTGTAAAAGTGTAATTATCATGTTTTCTCTTTTTTAGTTTTGCTTTCTTCATGTATGTTCGCAAAGAAGTCCACATATTCATCCACTCCTGGCTGACCATCCTTCATATAGACCTCAATTAAATTAACCTGGTGGTTAACTAACAATGGCTGTCTTCCTTGTTGAACATACATTTCATCAGGTTTAATTGCTTTACCGTCCGCTGTAACTTTTTGCGTAAGCTCAGATCCTTTAACGAATCTGGATGCAGCTCTCCAAAGGAGGTTTCCATTTTTATCTTTTCGTTGGAATGGTGGCAACTTCGCTGCAGTTTCAACTAAGGTTTTATAAACCTGTGGAGTTATTTTATTTGGCTTCATTTTTAAAATAATTTGAATAGAAATTAAAACTCTCAGCATCCATATGTTCTCTGAGAAAGTCCTTACTGTAATCCTGAGTACTGTGATTTCCTTGATACCGGTGCAATCGGTCGGTATGTGATCTTCCTCCGCACATACCAACACCATGCTTTATTCCAATTGAATAGTGTTTAGTCGGGTGAAAAACCACTCCATTCAATTTGCCTTTTGACACCAGATCCCATAAATGCAAATCTGTGTAAGGTTCGTTATCAGGACACCATTCGAAATTCAGGTCGGGTTTAATAAGGGTGTTCATGGCACTGGCCCGCTCCATGTGGTGCATTATAAAATAAGAGAACAACTTTATGTGGTAGTATATAGTGTAATCAGTACCTAAAAGATCAGGACGTTTCTTTTTTTCCCACACACCCAGCATTGATTCCAAATACTGAGGTGAGTAATAATCATCGTCCTCCATCAACGCGATCACATCAATAGCTTTATTTCTCAACCGATCATATCCTTCGCGGTATCTTTTGGTGATATCACATTCTTTACTTTCCGGAAGATGATTTACAAGTTCTATAATTTCTGGTTGGACGGTTTGATTTTTCAACATGCGTAGGCAATTGTCCAAAAGTTGTGGCCGGTCACCACGCGAAGGAATAATGACACCTACCCGCATATAAAAAAAGTACCCACAACCAAACAAAGGCTATACCACCCGAACTCATGACTGATTCGTGAGGACAATGTAAGGCTGTGGGATTTCTTAAATACCATGTTAAGTGATATAGCGAAACAAACATATGTACTGTGTTAAGCTTCTTAAATTTTATTCCGTTATCAACGGAACTTTTTTTATGTCGGAATAACTCAAATCTATTTTTACAAAAAAATATTTCATGTCATCAGATGCAGTAGGTTTAGAAAGAATTTCCCGTGTTGTAGGTTATAAACTCACAAAGGGCAATTTCCAAACAGTAACCCCTAACCTTCCACAGCGTATCCTTGTTTTATGTGAAGCGAACACGGCAAATCAAGCCACTTTAGATACAGATCCAACCCAATATACAAGCGCCCAAGAAGTTGGTGACGCTTATGGATATGGTTCACCGGCTTATTTAATTGCACGTATCCTGCACCCAAAACAGAGTGATGGCGTTGGTGGAATCCCTGTGATTTACTCAGTCCAGGAAGCAGCTGTTGGAGCCACTGCAAAAGTTTTAACTGTTGTTCCATCAGGAACCGCTACAGGAAATGGTACACACTATGTGAAAGTAGCTGGCCGCGATGGTATGGATGGTGACTTCTATGCTATTAACATCTTGGAAGGTGATACTACTGCTGACATTACCGCGAAAATTACAGATGCTGTAAACAACATCCTTGGTTCACCTGTGAGCGCAGTTGATTATGATTACGAAGCAGTTCTTACCAGTAAGTGGAAAGGCTTAACCGCAAATGACATTTCTGTTGAAATAGATACTGGTGATAACGCACTTGGTATAACGTATACAGTTAATAGCATTCAGTCTGGATCTGGCACTCCTTCAATTTCTGCAGCTCTTAATGCGATCGGAAATGAATGGGTTACTATTGTAGTGAACAGTTATGGAACTGTCTCTACAATCATGAGTGCTCTTGAAAATTTCAATGGTATTCCCGATCCAACAAATCCAACCGGTCGTTTCACAGGTATTGTGATGAAACCTTTTGTTGCAATTACCGGCTCAACAGCTGATGACCCAACATCGATTACTGATGCGCGCTTAAATAATGTTACCATTGCTATCGCTCCGGCACCGGAGTCTGATGGATTGCCAATGGAAGCAGCCGCTAACATGACAGTGTTACAAGCTGTGAACGCACAGAATACTCCGCATCTTGATGTCATTGGTCGTGCATATCCTGACATGCCAACACCGACAGATATCGGTTCTATGGCTGACTATGATAACCGCGATGAGTTTGTGAAAAAAGGATGTTCAACTGTTGACCTTGTAGGTGGGCAGTATGTTGTTCAGGATTTCGTAACAACTTATCATAAGCTTGGAGAGAATCCACCTCAGTATCGCTATGTACGTAATCTATACAACATCGATTTGAATGTTCGCTATGGCTACTACCTACTTGAACAAACAAACGTGGTTGATCATGTGATTGCGTCTAATGATGATACGGTATCAGCAACCAATGTGATTAAACCAAAACAGTGGATTGCAATACTGTCTCAGTATGCAGATGATCTTGCTAACAGGGCGATCATTGTACAGCCTGAGTTCATGCAGGATTCTCTTGAAGTTGGAATTGGAACATCAAACCCTGACAGGTTGGAAACATTCTTCAGGTACAAGCGCAGCGGAGTGGCGAGGATTTCAAGTACGACCGCAGAAGCCGGCTTTAATTTCGGAACATTAAACTAAAAAAATTATAAAACATGCCAGTAGGTGGAGATATTACCGAGATAACCTGGAACCATCCAACAAAAGGAAGTGGTGTCCTTAAACCTAAATCAAATGAGGATTCAACCTTTGATGAGGGTGGTATCCGAGGCAACGATGATGCTAACATGATCACAACCGGTGGTCAATCCATCAGACAATTAAATCGTGTTCGCTGGTCCTTTGAAGGCACCATGTCGTGGGATATGAACTCAGCTGATGAGGTGAAACAGATGCGTGATTTAGCAGGTGATCCTGTTGAGGCCACATTCACCATCTCTCACATTAATGGGACTGTGTGGAAAGGTACCGGCTCTCCTGTTGGAGATATCCAGGGGAATGCTAACACCGCTACATTCAATTTGAAAATTGCAGGCAGTAACGATCTTAAAAAAATTGTAGGATAATATGGGAGCAGTATCTAGAGATATCGCGGAAAAGGAAATTGCAGCTTGGTTGGATTTCAAAAACGTTAAGGAAAAACGCAGGGATGAAAAGAAGGAAGCCATCAATGAATTAACTGATGCTGTTGAGGAAGGTGCCTTTGTTATAGAGGCTGATTCAAAAGTAATAAAGTACAAACTTTTATTTCCAATAAAGGGTGATGTGAGCACAACTGAACTTTTATTTTCACCTCGAATCAGTGCAGCTCAAATTCAGGCAGCGATGTCTGGCGTTAAGTCAGATGATATCTACGGAATGATCACTGCTTATGGATCTGTTTTGACCGGCCAGCCTAAAAATGTAATTAAAGCCCTCGATACTGAGGATTATAACATGGTAAAGAAGGTGGCAATTTTTTTTATGTAAATCAAACCAGTATCGACAACATGATTAAGAGTGTTGTCAGGGAATTTCATTGGCCGCCAGAAGTTATAGGCGGCTTTTTTATTGATGATCAAGACTACAAGGGGTTGGAGTATTGGTACGATGATGTGAGAGAGATAAACACCCCACCTAAAAAATAAAGTGGCTGCACAATTTGTCATACCAAGTATCTTCACAGCAGTAGATAAGTTAACTGCTCCGGTCAGAAAAATGACCGCGAGCATGAACAACTTTATTGGTGTATCATCTTCAGGTATTGCAAGGCAGGAGCGCTGGTTTAAAAAACTCACACCAGCAGTATCCGAAACTCAGAAGCAATTATTGGGAATGGCAAGTGCTGCAGCTGTGGCAACTGCTGTTATTGGAGGTGCTACCTTCTCAGCCAAATCCATAATGGAATATGAGAAAGCAGTAGCCTCCTTCAGGACCATTGTTGGAGGAACGGATAAGGAGTTCGCTCCTTTCCAGCAAATGATCAACCAGGTGGCTAAGGATACAAAGAAATCTTCAATCGATACCGCTGAGGCCTTTGAGAAAATTGCAGGATTGAATGCTGACTTTGCTAAAACTCCACAGGCAATTGGGTCCGTAACGAAAGCAGTGATCACTTTATCCAAAGCATCCGGTGATGAATTGGGACCATCAGCTGAAAGCCTAATTGGTATAATGAACCAATTCAATTTCGCGGCTGATCAGGCTGATCGTACCATTAATGTACTCGCAGCTGGTGCCAATGTCGGTGCCTCATCTATTGTTCAGACATCTGAAGCTTTCGTGAATTTCGGTTCAGTTGCTAAAGGCGCTAACATTACTCTTGAACAATCGGTAGGTTTAGTTCAAACACTGGGTAAGTTTTCAGTCTTCGGGGCAGAGGCCGGAACAAAACTAAGAGGATCTGTTCTTAAGCTTCAACAGGCTGGTGTCGGATATAAGTCTGGGCAGTTCCAGATCAATGATGCTTTGGAGGAAGCCCGGGCAAAAATTGACAAGCTAAAAACCGCGAAAGAAAAAGATGCTGCGATCTTAAAAATGTTCGGAGCCGAAAACATCGCTACTGGTAAGATTCTCTTAAGCAACATTGAGACCTTCAAAAAATTTACTGATAGCGTTACAGGTACAAGCGAAGCGCAGAAAGCCGCTGCAACCAGATCTGATACGTTGGAAGAAAAACTCAATGAGTTAAAGGCTGCGTGGATTAACATGTTAACCGGAAGCGATAAAGCAGCTGCAGGTATGGTAAAAGTAAAGAAAGCTCTTGCGTTTGTTACTGATAATCTTGATACAATAGTGTCAGTAGGTCTTGATGTTATTGTAGTTTTTACAGCATGGAAGGCATTAATTATAGGTAGCAAAGTTGCACTTACTGCTTGGAATATAGCAGCTGGTTTAGCAGCTAGCAGATCTGGGACTTTACTATTTGCAATACAAGGAAACTCTGCAGCGATGCGTTCATACACAGCAGCAACCACAGCAAGTACTATTGCTCAGAGAGCACTCAATTTTGCCATGTCTATGAATCCTTTTGTTGCTACCGCTCTTGCTGTTGGAACTTTAGTAGCCAGCGTATATGCTTTAGTTAAAGGATTGGATGAGGTAGAAAAAAGAGTGCAGAAAGAAAAGCAAAATTCATTCAACAATGAGATCACAAGAGTAAACGAGTTATCCAAAAAATATCAAGAGCAAGGATTAAGCCGTGAACAGGCTGTCGCGCGCGCGGCCATGGCAGAGAAAAAACTATTTGAAAAGCGACTAGCTGATAACAATTTACTCATTGAACAGGAGAAAGCGAAGGGAGTTTTTGGAGCTGATAAAGATAAGATTATGGAACTGGCCTCTAAAAACAGTGACATACAGGCTCGACTTGCTGCATTAAGTAATAGTGCAAAAACTGCTGACATGGCAAATCAGTTGGAGTACACCCAAACAGGAAACAAAGAATTATTTAATCCGAAGTGGATGGATAATAAAGCGAAAGCTGAGATCACCGTTAACACTCCTCCAGGATCCGTTACCGAAGTTAAAGGAGATAAAAAACAGGTGAGTGTTATTCCTTCCACAGGAGGATCAACAATGCACAGATGAGTTTCGATGTAGCTGTCATAGAAACCTTAAATGGTGGGGATGTTCAAATAAAGGGCAGTGATCTTGCTTTGGTATTTGGTTTAGAGAACATGATCTATTTGGCCATGTTCGGTGGTAACGTGGAACAATCCACGGAAGCAGAGGTTCCCGTTCAGTCTTTTGATTGGTGGGGAAATCGCTTATTATTTCGTGATACACCATCTGCTCAATTCAATTCGGAAACCGAGCGAACGTTAAACAACACTCCACTTACCAGTGCCGGTCGTGTAACAATTGAGAATGCAATAAAAAAAGATCTTGAATTTCTTGAAGATTTTGGAGCAACTGTTGAGGTTAAGGTTTCCATTGTGGCAACTGATCGAATTAATGTAAGCATCCGCGTCGTCTTTGAGGCGAAGGGTGAGAAAATAATCATCATCAATTTTAAAAAGAAAGCAGACGGTGACTTCTTTATCGCAGACTTCAATAATGATTTTTACCTATGATAACCATTCCAACACTTAACGATTTATACACCTCAATAAAAGCTGATCTGGAAGCGGAAATGGGAGTATCCATTTCTCTTATCGGTAAAGTATTTCTTAGGGCTACGGCCAGTGTTCAGGCTGCGAAATTAAAGCTCTATTATTTAGCCATTGCCAACTTACAGAAAAACATTTTTGTGGATACTGCAGAACCAGAGAGCATGGGTGGAACATTGGAAAGGTTTGGTCGCGTTAAGATTGGAAGAAACCCGTTTGCTGCAGTTGCCGGTCAATATACATTAACTGTAACTGGAACACTGGGTGCAACTATACCTGGTCAGACCTTATTTAAAAGTGATGATACTTCTGCGAGCCCCGGCTATTTATTTATTCTTGACAGTTCTCACACTCTTGCAGGATCAACCGATACTATAACAGTCCGCGCCTTAACACCAGGTACTGATTCAAAACTTGATGTGCTTAACACATTAAGTCCAACGGCACCTATAGCTTTAGTTAATAGCGGTCCTGCGAGTGTATATGTTTCAGCTATAGTGGTTCAACCTTTAGCAGCTGAGGACACTGAGGAATACCGAGAGGAGGTACTTAATTCCTACAGAATGGAACCTCAGGGAGGTGCTGCAACGGACTATAGGTTATGGTCACAAGATGCTCAGGGTGTTGAGCAGGTATATCCCTATGCTAAAAGCGGCTCACCATGTGAGATTGATCTTTATGTTGAAGCCACGATTGCCGATTCTACTGATGGAAAAGGCACACCATCACAGTCAATTTTGGATGATGTTGAAGATGTTGTGGAGTTTAATCCGGATACGACTCTCGCATTAAATGAAAGAGGTCGCAGGCCTTTACAGGTTGTAGTAAACTTTCTTCCAATTACAGTTAAGGAAATTGGGATTACAATAACTGGATTTACTGGTGTTACAGCCGCTCAAAAAACATTACTTCTCTCAGCGTTCACAGCCGCAATATCTGAAATTAGGCCATTTGTGTCCGGAGCTGATATTCTTAGCGATAAGAATGATATTCTCGATACAAATAAGTTGATCGGAATAATAGTGTCAGCTATTCCAGGTGCAGTTTTTACGACAGTATCTTTCACAGTTGATGGTGTGAGTAAATCCACCTTCACATTTACAGATGGTTACATTCCAAATTTAAATACGGTTACTTATGTCTAGTATTTCTGATAAAATATTAGCCCTCACAAAACAACTTTACCCAACAGGTAGAGCGTTTAAGATGCCATTGAATGGATATCTCGAAGCCTTCCATCGTGGTTTAGCTGTGAGTGAGGCACAAGCTTATCAGGATGCACTTGCAATTCACAACAGCATACTTCCGGACAATGCAAACTTTACAGCTGACGATGCTACAGATTGGGAACGCAGGCTCGGTATGGTGGATGGTTCTGCGAATACTTTATCCGTTCGAAAGCTGGCCATCCAAAGGAAGTTAAATTATCCTGGTAACACTCCGGAGAAAGGCCACTATTTACATCTTGAAGAGCAGCTGCAATCAGCCGGATTCAATGTATATGTGTATGAGAATAGGTTTCCACTTTACCCTACCGGATATTTCACGAAAACACCTGAGCAGGTAACTGGATTGAGCAACCTTAAATCTAAAGTTCAATATGGTCAGAAGAATTACGGCCTGTTCAAATACGGTGGTTACTACGCAAACAAAATAGTAAACCACATCGAAGAGGAAAGAGATTATCACTTCGATCTTGGAGGTACCCTTAAGTGCACATTCTTTATTGGAGGAAATCCGATCGGGTCTTATGCTAACGTTCCAACCACTAGGAAGGATGAGTTTAGGCAACTGATTTTAAGAATAAAACAAGTTCAGGATGTAGGTTTTTTACTTATCAATTACACATAATTATGGCTATAGAATTAAAGACAAAGACAAACACTGATGGTCCAGACGGAGAATACCCGTATGGAAACATTCGTGATGATGATGGATCAGGAAACGGTACACCTGTTGATCAGATAAACCATGCCGACTTCCATCAGTTTTTCGCGCGCATGTTTGATAAGAGTGGGCTCGTTTATAATGCATTACCTGATAATGCTTATGACGGTTTTCAATTTTATGAAGCGTTTGAGAAAATAACAAAGAGGTTTTTTAAAGTTAATGCTATTACAGCATCTACAACTTTAACGGCTACAATTTGGAACCAGCTTCACAAAATAAATGCGGGTGGAAATATTGTAATTGATATCCCTGCAGCATCCGCAAGTAGAGATGGTGACATCTTATCATTCAAAAATGAAACGAACTTCGAGGTTGCTTTAACCAGGCAAGGTTCAGATACTGTTGATGGTACGACATCTGTAACTCTACTGAGGGCCGGTGATTCGTGTGATTTAGTACTGGATAAACCCAATACAAACTGGGTAGTAAAGAACAAACTCATTTCAAGTGAGGCGTGGATAGCGCCTGCTATGGCCAGTGGCTGGACTAATTCTGGAGTTACGAATCCAGTTGGATACTACAAAGACCAGTTTGGGAATGTAAGGTTGAAAGGCTTAATAAAGTATACTTCTGGGATATCCGGAACCAACATTACTATTTTCTCCTTACCAGCGGGGTATAGAATAGCATATGATTCCAAATTCCCAGTGTACTTTACAATTAACACAGGATCCATTACAAGCTTTGGTAACAATAACTTTTTCACAGTGCAAGTTACTCCAGCCGGAGCGGTAAATCTGTTATCGTATACCGGTTCTTTTGTCGATGTTGAAATTGATTTATCATCTATATCCTTCAGGAACTACTAATGGTTCTCAATATAAATACAGACGCAGCCGTGCAGTATACGGTTAAGCTGGAAAAACTACACAAATCCGCTTTACCAAATGCT
Source organism: Bacteroidota bacterium (assembly GCA_021323165.1). Classification (GTDB taxonomy): domain Bacteria; phylum Bacteroidota; class Bacteroidia; order 2-12-FULL-35-15; family 2-12-FULL-35-15; genus 2-12-FULL-35-15. Next base: position 22,231 of record JAJTCJ010000004.1, read on the forward strand.
ATCCGGAACACTTTGAATAGTGCAGCTTTCGATGTTAAGAAAAGTACTATGCCTCAAAGTGCAGATACTGTATTTGAGAAACGTCAGCCGAATTTCTTTAAGGCAAACAGCCGAGTTGATATGGCTAAAGGCTGGGATATGAACTCCATGAAATCAACAGTTGGATTTGTAGAGGGAGGATTGAAGGGTGGAAATAACTACGCAGTAAAGGATCTGGAAGAGCAGGAAGGTGGAGGTAGTATTGGACATAAAACCTTTATTCCGCTGAGGTTTGCTAGGCAAGGAAATAAATCGAACAAACCGGTGAGGGCAAATGCCAGGTTATCGGAGATAAAGAACATCACCCACGCGCGCGACGCGAAAGGCAAGAATAAGATGGAGCGATTTGTGAAGTCAGCCATCCATGCTGGAAAGGGTGGGCACGTTCTTTCGAATGGTATTCTGTGGAAGATTAATTCAATTAAAAGATTGAAGAGTGGAAACACAGTGACAAATAAAACACCGCTGTATACGGTCCTTAAAAATCGATCGGTAAATGTTAGTGGTACAAAGTTTATGATGAAGGCTTCCTTAAAGTCAGCGGAGAAGCTTGAATATTATTACAGGATGGCTGCACAAAAAGAGATTTTAAGGTTAAAATGAGTTGGATAGATAAATTAAATCAGGATTATAAAATCACTACCGGTGACGGCAAAGTGTATACCGTTTTTTGGAGAAATGCTCAACAGGCCATAGAATGGAACGTGTCTGAGTTTAATTTTCCAAACGTGAAAGGGACTAAGGTTGATAAACGGGAGGTTAAAGGTAGACAGTTTCCCTTAGAGTTTTATTTTCAAGGTGAGAATCATCTGGATGAGGCTGATGCTTTTAGAAAATCTTTAAACAGTAAGAGACCTACGCGCATTGATCATCCGTTTTATGGAATTATTATCGTTCAAATCCCTGCTCTTAATTTTGATAACTCAGAACTTAACACCACAAAAATCACGGGTACCGCAATTGAAACTATTCAGGATGATAATCCAAAAGTTTCAACGGACCCTGTTGGTCAGATAAAACTACTTAAGGAAATCAATGATGAAGATTTGTCATTGTCATTGGACACAACGCCATCTACCACGGATGTTAATTCAATGGCTGCAACCAATGAAAAGAACTTTAATTTAAGTGTTCCGATCATTGAAATTCCAGAGGAGGTTTCTGAATATACAAATCTGTTCAACCAAGCTAGTTCCTTTATAAACACCGCGACAGCTTCTCCATTACTTGCAATGCAGGCTATCACAACTGTAATTACAAAGCCGGCACAGTTTACAGTAGAAGCACAAACCAGAATTAAAACTTTGGTGGAACAGTTCGAGAAGCTGAGGTTAACCCTTGTCAATATAACTGCAGTTCCATCAAAACAAATTTATCAGATACAGGCAGGAACTATGATATCATCGATGTGCCTTGCAGCCATCACTCCTTTATCTGGGGACTACACTAACAGCAAGAGCGCCTTATCTGTGATCGAGACGTTGCTTGAAAACTACAATCAGTTTATCGAAGATCTGGACAGCCTTCAATCACCAAACGGTGGAAACACAACCAGCTTCATTCCGAACGCCCAGGCTATTATTGGACTAAATAATATTTTGGTTCAGACCATTTCAAACCTTTATTTGATCGCGTTGAATGGTAAGAATGAGAGAACATTAATACTTGAAAAGGACACAAACCTCATTCTGTTAACACACCGGTTGTATAGTTTAGATGAAGCTGATAAGAACATGGAAGAGTTAAGAGATAATAATAATCTAGGTTTGAAAGAATTACTTCAGATTCCGAAGGGCCGGAAAATCGTGTACTACATATAATGAATTTAAAGATTAACCATAGATACGGAGCGAATAAAATTGTTGATGTAGCATACTTCAACAACTTCACCTTTAATTTAAAGTATGGTGAGATAGCTTCCAATTTTGGATTTAATTTTTACTTTGATCCGAATGATCCTTTACATGCTGAACTGGCATGTGTTAGCCATTTTCATGAAGCGACATTAGAGCATAATGGAGAAACACTTCTCACTGGCTTTATCCTTTCACAAGGGTTTAATAAAGAATCTCAAAAACAACTTGCTTCATTTGGGGGATATTCAAAGAGTGGTGTATTTGCCGACTGTGAAATTCCAACAGATCTTTATCCGCTGCAGTCCGATAAACTGACTTTAAAAGAAATATGCGAACGTATTGCAGCAAAGTTCCATCTTAAAGTTATTGTTGATCAATCTGCAGTTAGTCAAAGTAACGGTGTGGCAAAATCGATTAAGGAAAAGGCTGACACTGTAATAGAAAAATCAACAGCCAGCGAAGCACAGAATATTAAGTCGTATTTAACCGAACTCACAACACAGAGAAACATTGTTCTCTCACATGATGAGTTTGGTAATATTGTATTGACGGCAGCTAAAACAAATCAGAAGCCTTTATTCCATGTTGGTGAAGATGAAGGAATACCAGCCACCAATATAAGCATGACTTTCAATGGACAATCTATTCACTCACATATTACCGTTTTAACCCAGGCAAGTTCTAAGGGTGGGAATGCTGGTGAGTATACTATCAGAAATCCTTATTGCCCTGTGGCATTTGTTTACCGCCCAAAAGTTGTAACAATGACATCGGGTGATGATATCACGGTTGAGGATTTTGCTAAACAAGTATTAGCAGCGGAGTTAAAGGACGCGATTAAAGTATCAGTTACACTCGATCGCTGGGATATAAATAATAAGCTGATAAAACCGAATAACATAATTACTCTAAAAAGCCGCGAGAATTTCATTTACAACACAACTGAATTTTTCATCGATGAGGTATCTTACAACGGAAATGAAAAGGAGAATACCTGCGTTTTGACATGTGTGCTTCCAGAAGTGTATAACGGAAAAACGCCAAAGAATATTTTTGTTAATCCTCACGAAAATTTACCAAGACTATAATGCTTACGCTGGTTAAAATATTATCCAATGAGGTGAACTCTTATCTACAGAGAGTGCTTAAGTTTCGTAGGTTCGGCTTATCCGACGTTCAAACAGCGATTGAAGCGGCGCCATTTGGCACTGATGGGAATGTTCCAAAGGATTGGATAGCGGTCTACGGTCCGACAGCCACAAAGGGTGAAGCCGTAATCATCGGATACCTGAACAAAAACCAAATGGCAAAGGTTGGAGAGCTTCGACACTATTCAACAGATGCGGACGGAAACGAAAAGTTCTATACTTGGTTGAGGAATGATGGTACTTATGAGATCGGTGGCGACACAAATTGGGCTGTGAAATTCAATGAACTGAAAACCGAGTTTAACAAACTCAAAGATGATTACAATAATCACATTAATGAGTATAATTTGCATATACATTCCGGAGGTACTGTAAGTGGTTCAACTGGAACCACAACACCTTCAACAAACATCAACGTGTCGAATATTGACAACGCAAAGAACGACAAGATTAAAACAATAGGATAAAAATCATTATACTTCTATCATGGTGACATACGAAAGCGCAGTTCATTACATTGAATCAGCGACCACATTAAGGGAACAGATCAATAAAATTGATAATATCATTAACGCTCTGTTTAGTTCCGCGCTTAAAGCTGCGGCTAATGATAGTATTAGTGAGTATTCTCTTGATGATGGTCAAACAAAAATAAGGACCGTTTACAAAAACTCAGATGCTGTGATGGCATCGATTGAAAGTTTCCGGAAGCTGAAAAAGTGTATGCTGGCTGATCTCAATAACACTAACAATGGAAGATTGATGAGGTTGGTTGATAGTAAAAATTTAAATCGAAAAAGAAATGGCAGGCTCTAAACTTTGGGATGTTCTCAAATCATCATTTGGTAAAAAGCAAACACCGGCACCAGCTCCAAAAGCAGAATATGATATTGGCAGCTATAGGACATTGTTTACTGTTTCTTACAATGGAGAAAAGAATCTCGGCGAAATCGGCCCAATAAAAGACTACCGGCCAGATTATGATGCTTTACGTTTAAGATCTTGGCAATCGTTCTATGAAAGCGAAATCACCCAGATTGTGATGAAGCGATTTGGAACATGGGTAATTGGAAAGGGTTTAAAACTGCAGTCTGAACCTGTCGAGTATCTCCTTAAACAAGAGGGTATAAACTTAAAATCTCAAACGTTCGCGGAGGCTGTCGAAGCGAGATTCAACATATACAAAAAATCTAAGGTTGCTGATTTTGCAAAAATGAAGAGCCTTGATATGATCGCTAAGGTGGCACATAAAAATGCGATTCTGGGTGGTGACGTTCTAGTAGTGCTGAGGTTTGATGGAAAAAACGTTAACGTCCAGTTGATCGATGGTGCTCACATTCAATCTCCCCTAATGGGTACGGAGTGGTATCCGCAAGAATTATCAAATGGTAATAGGATTATCAACGGGATTGAAATGACACCACAGGGTGAGCATGTAAGGTACTATGTTCGAAACAAAGACTACTCATATACCAAGATCGAGGCTAAAGGATCCGAATCCGGTTTGCAGCAAGCTTTTTTAGTTTACGGAATGGAGTATCGCCTGGATAATGTTCGTGGCCTTCCACTCATCGCTGCAGTTCTTGAAACCATCAAAAAAATGGAGCGGTACAAGGAAGCAACTGTTGGAAGTGCAGAAGAACGTCAAAAGATAGCTTTCTCTATTGAGCATGGTGCAATATCAACCGAAGAGAATCCGTTCGCTGAAGCTATCGCAGATGCTTCCGGCTTTAGTTCTGATGATGATATTCCAGAAACTGATGATGGAGAACCACTACGAAAAAAGGTAGCGGTAACCACCAATAAACAGGTGGTAAATATGCCTAAAGGAGCAACACTTAAATTACTGGAAAGTAAAAATGAATTATACTTTAAAGACTTTTATACAGTTAACATTGATATGGTTTGTGCTACACTGGGTATTCCTCCCGATGTCGCTAAATCAAAATACGATTCTAATTTCTCCGCTTCACGAGCAGCATTAAAAGATTGGGAACACACCCTGAATGTTTTGAGAGAAGAATTTTCATTTGCATTCTATCAACCCATTTACAATTTCTGGTTGGAAGTCCAGATCCTTCAGAATAAGATCAGCGCGCCCGGGTATTTATCAGCGCGCGCGAAGGGTGATGATATAATTCTTGAAGCTTATAGAAGCGCTCGGTTTGTTGGTGCAACCGTACCGCACATAGATCCGCTAAAAGAGGTGGAAGCAGAACGTAGGAAGCTTGGAACTAATGCAGATCACATTCCATTAACAACGGTTGAATCAGCAACCGAGAATTTAAACAGCGGAGAATCTGATGAGAATATGAAACAGTTTGCGCTTGAATTTGAAGAGGCAAAAAAACTGAATCTTATTCCTCAGGTGGCAAAGCCTTCAGACGTTTAATCTCAGCTGAGTAGCTATCACGTATTTCTCGAAGTTTTGGTTTTAAAAAACTTCCCAATCCTACTCCGTTAATTTTTTTTGCTATAAACATTAGATCATCGTGTAATTCCCTATTTACATTTTCGATTCTGATCTCAGGATTTCTTTTTTCACTCGCCATGATAGAAGTATAATTATTTTCCGTTATCAACGGAACTTTTTTTAAAAACTTTTTTTGTGCCTCTATTTTTGGTTACGAAAATGCCGAAAGAAGTTTTGTTATATGGTCCGATTTATTCCTGGTCAGCCAGCGCATTCATCGAAGCAATTAACGAATCAGGCACCGAGGATATTACTCTTAGAGTAAATTCCGATGGTGGTGAGGTAGCTTATGGTTGGGGCATGATTACCAAGTTCTCTGAATTAAAGGGAAAGAAGTTGCTGAAGAATGATGGAAAGGCTAATTCCATGGCCGCTTTCATGTTTTGCTACGCTGATGATGCTGAAGCAACTGATGTATCTGATTTCAGATTTCATCGTGCTGGTTATCCTTCGTGGGTAGAAAGCAATCCAGAATACTTCACAGCTGAAATGAAAACAAGCTTATCCAGAATGAATGCCAATTTGCGTAAAGCAATGGAAGCAAAGATGGATATTAAAATGCTTGAAGAAATGAAAGGTTGCACACTTGATGAGATGTTCTCAATGGATGATCGAATCGAGATTGCCCTAACAGCAAAAGAGGCAAAGAAAGTTGGTTTAATAAACCGCATTGTTCCTTTAACACCGAAAAAGAAAGCTGAGATCGAAGCAGATATGAGTGTCGCAACAGCGAGACTAACAGGCTTCGTTCCCGCGGCAAAAACAAATCAAAATAAAACCCAAAATAAAATGACTTTAGAAGAGTTAAAAAACGAACATCCTGCAGCTTATGCCGCAGCTATCGAAGCCGGTGAAAAAATCGGTATTGCAAAAGAAAAAGCTCGCGCTGAGGTTTGGGCTCACTATGCTGATGTCGATCCTAAGGCTGCGAAAGAAGGGATTGCAAGCGGTAAAGAAATCAGTCAATTACAAATGATTGAATTTACTGAGAAGAAATTCGCTGGGCAGGCTTTGAAAAAAGTTGAGGCTGATGCACCGATTACACCAAAAACCGATGAGGCTTCTGCAAAATCCGAAACAGAAAAACAGCTTGAAGAGTTTGAAAAAGAACTCGAAGCTCGCAATAAAAAATAATTCATTTTAAAAAACCCACTACATGAGCTCAAATAGCGTAGTATCAAATACCGGCCAGCAGGCTGAAATCACAACCGACCTTTCCAAAATATTCATTTGGAATAACAGGTATAAAAGTTACCCGTATAACAACTCAGCATATGACTCTGTGACGCTTTTGGCCGGAACCCTGATGGGAACCGTAGCTGGCACAGGTTACATCAAACCTTTGGCTTCTGGAGCTTCCGATGGAAGTCAGTATCCGACAGGTATCCTTGCTGAGGATGTAACTGTAGATGGTGGCGATCTTGTTGATCTTGACATCTGCGTTTCAGGAGATGTTGTAGAAGATAAGATCATCTTCCAGGGATCAGATAATCTTGATACTACTGTTTCTAGCCGCAGGCTACGTGACCGTATCGGAGCTGATACAGTTGGTATTAAACTCGTAACGTCAACTTCAAATTCAAGTTACGATAATCTATAACCTTAAAAGAAAAACCATACAATGGCAAATATATCAACAACCGACGCAAGAAATCTTTTCACAAAGAAATTGGTTGCACGTTACGCGGACAACATGAAGCCTAAAGCTTTTGGCCGCTCATTTTTCAAAGAAGTTGAAGCTGATACAAAGCTGATTTCAATCGAGGTTGAACGCAACGCGCAAAAAATTGCGGTTGATGTAACTCGCGGTACCGAAGGTAACCGTAACACCTGGGATAAATCAACTGAGAAGATCATTCTTCCTCCATACTATAACGAGTACTTCGATATGACGCAGCTCGATCTTTACGATGCGCTATATGCAGAACCTCAGATTTCAGCCGCGAACTTTGGCCGTTTCCTTGACAGTGCGAATGGAAAGCTCGAAGCTTGTATGGATAAGATCGATCGTGCTTATGAAAAACAAGCGTGGGATGTTTTGTTAACCGGTATTGTAACCTTGAACAAAGGTGTAAATATTGATTTCAAACGTAATGCAACTTCATTGATTGATGCTAATGCATCATCTACTGGCTACTGGACCAGTGGTTCAGTTGATCCTGATGCTGTTCTTCTCCTTGGTTCGGCATACCTGAAAGAAACAGGTAAATCCGAAGGATCCGTTATTAACGTGATCATGGGGGAATCAGCCTTCCAGGCATATAAAAACAATACAATTGTTAAGGCTCGTGCTCTGCAGGTTCAGTGGGGTCTTGAATCTTTAATTCCTGCACAGCGTGACGCTCTAGGTCGTTCATATCACGGTCAGATTTCAGTTGGTGCATACACAATGCGCATCTGGACATATCCTGACTTCTATGAGAATGCGGCCGGAACAAAGGTGAAATACATGGATACTAAGAAGATTGTTATGGTGCCTGAAATGACATCTAACGTTCTTTCATATGCGGCAGTTCCTCAGTTGTTAAGTACTGGTATCGCTCCGAAAAAAGGTAAGTTCTTAACTTATGACTTTATCGATGAGCGCGCCACTGCACACATCTTAGGAGTTAAATCTGCAGGTGTTTGTATTCCAGTAGCAGTTGATCAGATTTACACAGCTCAGGTAGTTGCTTAATGGCTGAGTATAAGGTTAAGGCCTTATCTGTCGGTGGCCTGGGTAATAAAATATTCTCATTCGGTGATTTTGTCACCGATGAGAATTTTCCAAGAGGCAATGCAAAGTTGCTGGTGGAACAAGGGTTTTTAGAGCCTGTGACAAAAGAGGATGAGATTGAACCTCCTGCTCCTTCACCAGTACTCCCACCTTCGATAGAGCAAATAAGCAAAGCTGAGATCATAAAAAAACTACAAGAGGCGAAAGCATCTGGCATCGAAATAGAGTTCGATGAGAATGCAAATAAAAAGGTTCTTTACAAAATTTGGATAGGGTTGCAATAATTTACAGTTCACCATTCTAACAATAAAAGGGATTATATGATAATGTAGTCCCTTTTTTATTAAGATGAGTTTAATAGAGCGCGCAAGAGCAGACATAAAGGATATCACTTCAAACACTGATGGATTTGGTATTGAAATGACATTGACCGCGCCAACTTCTCAAACAGCAACCATTGTCGGACTGCATACAAAACACTGGTTAAGCATCGACACAGAAGGAAATCCGGTTAGCTCAAAGAATGCGCATGTATCTTTTTCAGAAGAAGTATTGCAGACTGAAAATCCTAATTATCCTATCAGAAATTCAGATGGTGAGGTTGATCTTTCTAAACATCGATTTGATGTAAAAGATAGCACTGGACTTGTAAAAAACTATATCGCGCAAAGCTGGCGCCCTGACGAAACGATGGGTTTAATCGTAGTGATACTAGAAGATTTTGAGTAAGATAACACAGAAAATAGAAGTACAAGCCTTTGAATTAATTCGAGAGAAGCTTGGCGTTATTCTCCGAGAAGAGATTGACGCGCAGTGGATGATGAGTTATGATACTGACTTGGATGAGGTGGATGTTCTAATTGAATCAACGGGCCTGGATAAAGTTGAACTTAAAGGATCCGTAGTAAATATTGTTTTCCCGACTGCCACCTTCGGAAATAAGAACCAGGGAAGTGTGGATGGAGAATATAAATTCTTCATTGATATCTATACCAATTCAAAAACTACAGGTGATCAGGCCGGCTCTTATCGATCGGCAAAAAAACTTCATAAGTTACTTGGCCTGTGCCGATCTATTTTAGAAGATCCAGTTTATAAAAAACTGGACTTTACTTTCTCCACACCGTTTATCATGCGTACCGGTGTGACCAACATCGATATAAGAGCGAACACTGAGGATGATGCAAAGAACTCAGCGATGGGCCGTTTGACTTTCAGTGTTACTGCAAATGAAGTTAATAAATTAAAAATAGCAGAATACCTCGAAAGCTACATTACAACTGCGCTTTTGAATGAAACTGCATTAGGATATTTCTGGGAGGGACTAAGCTATGGCGGTTAGTAATAAAGCGACATTAATAACCTTAATGACTGCTAAAATTATTAGCGGTGGGAGGCAAACAACAGCACAATATGTGCGTGATCTTGCCACTGACATGATCAATTCTTATTTGAATGTGGTTGATGGTGGCATGGTGGTTCAGGCTGAAGCCGGCTACAGTTCATTAGTTACTTTGACAGATCCGAAAGCCTTCGCATATAAAAAATGGGTAGAAGATAATTTCGCATCCATAACTACAGTTCCAACTTTTACTCAGGTGCTCAATGCCGGAAATAGCACGTCCGGAAAAGACATTAATGTTACTGCAGGTGACAAGTTAAAGATAGGTACTGGTGTTGCTGCTTACTCACTGGATGTATTTTCAACTGCACGGATCGATAAACTTCTATTAGGAAATCCAAGCTCAGCCATTTCAGGATATTTAGTTTCTGAAGGTAGAATCACCATCACTGGAAATGAGGATCCTTCGGTTGGTCAGGATTTAATGCTTGGCTATTATCAGACTGGCGCTTATAAGTGGGTTCAAGCTTATTCTGGACCACTTGTTCTTAATCCGGTTGGAAATAACGTTGGTATTTTCCAAACAAATCCGGATGCAAAGTTACATGTTTACTCTGGGGGGATTTTAAATACCACAAAGATCTTCCAGTTAGGAAGTCTGGCGAAGACTGATATCATGACTGTCTTTGAAGATGGTCAGATAAGACTTGAAGCCGGCGGGCCATCCATCCTTTTAAGACCGACAAACAACTCTACGGAATTTTATACGAACTCTTTAATTAGAGGCAAGGTGATTAGTGGAGGTCAATGGTTCTTTGGAAATACTTTCCCGGGCGCGGCCGTAAATGCAACCATGGGAGTGATCGGTACTGGCACCACCAGTTCGACTTATTCTTTTGCTGTTTACGATAGCGCCTTCACTTCGTATTTCAAATTAAGAGATGATAACCGGATAGTTTACACGGATGGAAACCAAGGCACCGGAAAGTTTCTACAATCTGATAGTAACGGTGTGGCTACATGGTCCGCTGTTTTATCGAACACATTAACAATGTCCGCTGATCCTACGGTGGCTTTAGGTATCTGTACAAAGCAGTATGCTGAAAGTCTCGTTGTGGGCTTATGGGATGATCGAGGCACTTATGATGCATCCGGAAATGCTTTTCCTTCATCAGGAGGATCCGGAACGGCCGGAGCAATTCTAAAAGGTGATATCTGGACAATTTCAGTGGCTGGTACTTTAGGAGGTTCAGCGGTCGTGGCAGGTGATACTGTTCGCGCGCTTGTTGACTCTCCAGGTACCACTGCTTCGAATTGGGCAATCGCAGAAACTAACTTAGGATATACACCGATCACAAACGTTCTTAACTCTGCTCAGATTCTTGTTGGTAACGCATCAAACGTAGCTTCGGCTGTGACAATGAGCGGTGATGTAACAATTGATAATGCCGGTGTTACTACCATTGGTCCTTTAAAGGTGACAAATGCAATGCTGGCCGGCTCGATTGCATATTCCAAATTAAGCTTAACCGGCTCGATCGTGAACGCTGACATTTCTGGTTCGGCCGCAATAGCATATTCAAAACTATCATTAACGAGTTCCATTGTTAACGGTGATATGGCGCTTACCTGGACAAACTACGGGAGCTCATTAGCCGCAACTGGCTATTCAGGATCTGTCACTTATTTGAACTCACGTTATGTAAAGGTTGGTAAGGTATGTATTCTACAGGTATTCTTTACGGGAACGTCCAATGCTAATACCTGTACTATCACGCTTCCGTTTGCGGCTGCTAATAACGTTGGTGAGAATCAGGTGTCAGTTTTAGCTATTGATAATAACGGTACAAAATCCACATCAAATGGATTTACTACGGCCAACAGTGTCACCATGACCATTCAAGGTTCAATGCTTACAAGTAACTCATGGGCCACTTCTGGAACGAAAACAGTATGTGGTGTAATTATATACGAAACGGTTTAAACAAATATGAAAGTATCAAAAAAGCGGGTATCTCGAGATGAATTTATAACAGCTCTCAACGCTGCGAGCGGTTACTTTTCAATGAACCCAAAAACCAAGCTAGGATTCTTCTGCAGTCAATTTATTGATTTCAATAAGAACTTAAGTAAGCAGGTAAATAAAGCGCAGAATAAAATCACTGCTGAATTGAAGCTTGAAATGTCAACGTTTCGCGTTCAACATGCGCTTGAAAAGGATGGCCAGTTGGTATTAAATGCAAAAGGAGAATATACCTACAACCGCGATGGTGAAGTTGAAATCATAAAAAAGCAGGAAGAGATCAAAGAGAAACTTGAAGAGATCCTGGAGCCTTTCTTAAATGAAGAGGTTGAGGTTAAGTGCATAGTTAGCCCTTTCGACCTTCCAAAGGATATAGATCCTTTCATGGTAAAAGCTTTGAATGGTTTCGCATTTCAGAATAAAAATGAATTTGAAGAAAACATAGAGGAGGCATGACAGACTTTAATAAGATAAAGTTTTCCGGAGCTGATATGATAAAGCTGCTAGGGTTCCTATCGGTGGTTCTTACCATGTGGTATGATTTAAAGCAGGATTTTTCAGTGTACAAAGAGTATCAAATTGGAAGGGAAAAACTATTTGAATACCGATTGGCAAGGCTTGAAGATAACCGCCCTGATTACAACAATGATCCGCGCCCAAAGGTTGAAGCTACTCTTCCAAAAGAACCTCAAATTGAAGTAGAATGAATTTAAGTATTGAAACTTTAAAAACCACATTAAGTAAACTCAATTACAGGTGGTATAATGACCGTCCGAATATCATTGGCATCCGGACCACATTAAGTGTTCCTGATGTATTTAATGATGTGCTTTGCATTGTATATCCGGATAACGGTAAAGAGGTTCTAAAAACATACCTGATCACCACAGAACCAGGTGTGAAGTATCAAAAGCAACTTTTAAACCCGAAAGGCTGTGCTGTAATTAAGCCAGGGCAATATGAGAATGCTTATGCAGTCGGCTTCCATCAGGGGAAGACCGATCACCGTGCGCTAATTCAATCGGGTCTAATCACAGTTATCAGGGATAAAGATCTTGATGGTACCGCAGGAAATTCAGGGACCGAGGATTCGGGATACTTTGGATGTAACATCCATGGAGCAAACAAGCTCACCAAAACAGAAAAGATCGGTGCCTGGTCAGCCGGCTGTCAGGTTCATGCGGTGTGGTCAAATAAAGAAGAGATGGTCAACATCTGTGAGAAGTTCAAAACAGCAACCGGTAACCGGTTCACATATACCTTAATTAAAGAAACAGATTTGGTGTAATGTACGATGAAAAACCAATACACGCGCGACCTAGTCTTTATGCTCTTTGCTTCTTTGATTTAAAGAAGATTGCTTTGAAGTATGGATACAATCTTGTACTTCATGGAAGCTTACATCGTGATTTAGACTTGATTGCTATTCCCTGGCAGGAAAAGGTAAAGGATTCTGAAAAAATGATAAAAGAATTTGCTAAAGTGCTCGGTGGATATGTTATGAAATGCTATGCAGATAAATTATACATTGACAAACCTCACGGACGTAAGTGCTACGTGATTAATTTGAACCGAGGTGAAAAAAGCAAAAAGGGCGAGTATAAAGATCCTCAGTATTATTTGGACATTTCAGTAATGCCGGTAACAACATGAAAAATTATTTTATAAAACTATGGATGAGGTTTAATTGGCATTTAAAAGAGCTCAATAAAACTCTTTCCAATCAGCCATCACATTATAGTTCAAAACGCTTCGAGCGCATGATCATCTTTGTAAATGCGTGTGTGATGCTGGACTTAATAGTATGGAAGTTAATGCAGGAAGATAAGATCGATTATATCGCTGCTATTGCATTATATACCGCTCAGATGGTTTATGCGGGATATCAGACCAAACAAATCTTTAAAGACAAACAAAATGATACACCCGTTGATGGAGAACAGAAGGTTTAGGTGGAATGGCAAGTTCTGGGCCTTGGTCATCCTTCTGGCTATTATCTCAGTCGCTTTTTTCAGTTGTAAACAAAAAACAGTTGAGGTTAATTTTTCAAAGAAGTTGGACAGCCTCGGTGCCGTAATTTATTACCAGGATCAGGAGATCATCACCATCAAAAAAAATCAGTTGAGGTATGACAGTGCCTTAATTAAGAATCACAAAAAAGTAAACCATGGAACGAAACATATTGAAAGTTTTGACAATGTTTCTCTTAAGCGTTATTCCGATAGTATCAATCGGGCAAATAACCTTAACTGATAAGCAGTACAAATTTTATGCGAAGGCCTTGGTAATAAAACAGGGTTTGGAAATCGACACCGCAATTTACCGCGCGCAACTGCGTGATTGTGATAAGATCGAGGCTTTAAGAAATCAGCAGATATCCGGATATAAATCCAGTCTACAAATTCAGGAAGCGATCACCAACCAAATGAGAGATTCAACCAAGTATCAAAAGGCGCTGAGAATTGATCTGCAGGAGAAATACGACAAAAAAAATAAATGGAACACCCGATGGAAGAAAGCATTATTTGGAGTAACTGCAGTGGCTATAATTGAAGCTCTGTTTATTTACTTCGTGGTGGTGACACCTTAAGACTTCCTTTTTTGGTTTATTCCAGTCTCCGCGCGGTAAAAAAACAGTGATTAGCCTTCGTCAGTTTTCGATTTGTACAGAATGCTCTTAACCTCCAATTTCATTCCAATAGCATCGCACAGTATAATTAAGTTATCAAGATTCGGCGAGAATTTGCCGGCCAGCATTCGGCTAATGTTGGATTGAATGAAGCCGCTTTTTTCCGCTGCGTCTTCCTGTGTGATATTGTTTGCGATCATGTGATCGCTTATCGCTTGCAAGAGATTTTTGCGCGATATTTCTATTTGCTTTTCAGTCATAATTATTTTGTTTTTTGTTCGACATAAGTACGCGACGTATTAAGTACTCCAGCGCTATCGAATGACTTTCCATCTCGGATAAAAAATCCATCGTGAATTAATAATTCATAATCATGCTGGTGCATGAACACCCTTACACAGCGCCCACCTGCATAGAGATTGCATTTGTATATGCCATTATCCTCACCGGATATAACATCAATCTGAACTGATTTTCCCATTTTATATTTAAATAAAGCCCCCCTTTCGAGGGGCTTTTGGTTTATATCTCACCTTCGTCTGCAAAGCTGTAATAAGCGTCTGGTGTAAAAATTATGTGGTCGAGCACCTGAATTTCCAATAGTTTGCCTATTTCAGAAATTTTCTTTGTAAGTTGCTTGTCTTGCTCGCTAGGAGTTACAATTCCACTTGGATGATTGTGGCTTAGCATGATGCCTGTAGCATTAGCTTTGATGGCATATTGAAACACGATGCGAGTGTCGACAATAGTTGAGGTGATGCCGCCCATACTTATTTTCGCCCATCCTAAAACTTGCAGAGCTCTGTTAAGTAATAACAACACAAACTCTTCATGATGTTCGACTGTTTCTGGATTGTAGATGTTCTTAAGAGCTTCGTAAACATCTGCTGACCTTGTAATTTTGATTCGGTCATTTACATTCACCTTAGACTTGTAGATTATTTCTACTTCTGCGAGGTTCGGTGATACTTCTGTTTTCATTGTTTTGTCTGCCGTATTTACCCTGTTGCCGCCAGTTCTTTTTGTTTGATGGTATAAAGGTAATATATCACTTTTGATATACCAAATATTTTAACAAAAAAGTTTGAAATATTTTTTTAGATCTTAATCCAGACAAACACAATTACATTTATTCTTATGGTTAATTAATCTAGTATTAGCTTCTCTGTATAAAGAGTCTTTGGTGCGGGATTCGTGCTTTAAAATTTCGTTTTCTGACTTTTGGGTGTCATACCTAAAGCTGTTGTATAATGCACAAAGCATAAAAGCTACCATTGCAAAAAATAATGATCTCATCCTTTACTCCTTTCTGAGAGGGCTTCTAGTTCTTTTATTGTTTCTCTGGTAGCAAAACCGTTCAGTACATTTCCGTCTTTATCAACGAACTTTAATAAATATCTTACCTGATCCAAAGCCTTCTCCATTCTTTCTAATCGGGAGCGGAGTTCTGAGGTTTCTTGGTCAGCGTATTGTTGCATTGCATTTAACACTATATTCTGATGATAATAAGGCGTGGAGTTAATGATTGAACTTTTCTTACACGGCTTACCTAATAATATTTCTTCTTTTGTCATAATACTACCTTATTTGTTATTTATCCCCAGTACCATACTGTTAAATCATCTATACAAATGATATTACTTTTGGAATATTGAAAACGCTTCGTTACCCATTCCGCTAACTCTCGCTTATTCTGAAATTTTTCAAATTTTGCTACCATTACTTACTTGTTTGTGGGGGTGTTTATTATTTCTGAAATCAGTTTTAGCAACGCCTTTTTGTCGCCAGTGGTCAAACTACAAGACCTGACACCAATAACAAGCTCTGAGGCTCTATTAGTAAATTTATCAAAGGTCTTTTTTCGATAATCTTTGTATGGTGGCGGTTCGTCTCCGTAGTGGGGTATTAGCATTTCCCTTCCTCCTTAGATTTAGCCCTGTTTACACATTCAGATGTTTGATGTCTCATCATTAACACTAAAAAAGGTGATTTAAAATCACACATACTGCATTTATAATCTTTGCCCAGTTCCCCTTCTTTCTTTATAGGGAGGGATAAAGCTTTTTTGAAACCTTCGATAAAATACCACTTATCAATCAAATACCGTATTCTTACAATTTCTAATGGTGGCTTCGCTTCTTTATAAAACTCGGCAGCC
The DNA here is from genome assembly GCA_021323165.1 of Bacteroidota bacterium. Lineage (GTDB taxonomy): Bacteria > Bacteroidota > Bacteroidia > 2-12-FULL-35-15 > 2-12-FULL-35-15 > 2-12-FULL-35-15. Next base: position 38,615 of record JAJTCJ010000004.1, read on the forward strand.
ATTTTCCCTATCTCCTCATCCGTTGGCACTTCTGATACTGGGGTGGAGAGGGATTTGAACTCGGCAAGAAGTTCGTGCAAATAAATGTCTCTGTTTTCCAAATTCCAATAGATAGGCTCTATCGGATGGATGCCTTTGGTTTTTAAAAATTCTGTTGCTTCTTTAATCTTCTTTTCCATATATACTGTTTTAAATTCCTGCTAATTTGTAACGACCATTATCTGAATGAGCCATTAAGTAGTAAATCTCAAACCACTCAACCGAAGATTCACAAGCAATAAATGTGCGATCTGGGCCATGCCATAGACGGTATGAATGCTTCTCGAAATCAATGGATATTTTATCTCGTTTTTTTATGTTCGGTTCAACGTAAAATGTTTTATCCCTAACTTCGTCACGTTCCGTTATCCACCCTTTTGATAAAAGGTATTCTGGGGTTAGGCGGTTTTCGCTGTGAACAATTCTTTTGGCAATTACTTTTACTGCCGTGTTGTAAATCCAATTTTTAATTTTGTTTTTCATATACTGTTTTATTTAAGGGGGTTAAGTAATTCGGTAACGTCTTTTAAAATCTCTGGATTCTCATAAACGTTTCCGATAACCTGAAAGTGATCTTCTGTATCGTAAAGAGAATAAGCGATTTTATTATCTACCGTTTGTAAAGTGAACCCGGAAAGAACTTGCGCCCATTCAACAATGTATTTCCCTTTTAATTCATCAAATCCCATGTTATCATCTTTAGGAACTTGAATTTTTACAATATCACCTTCAAAAATTAATATTCCGTATTTATCCTTATGCCCTGTATATTCAAGAAGATCAACATTTTCAACGATAAAATCGCCGCCCGTTCCTCCGTGTCGCTCCCAGATATTACCTTGAAAGTCAATCATCCAATCACCCTCACAAACCCCCATTTCGTGTTGATCGTGGAAGTAGTGCATCTTTCCTGTATCGTGGTCAAATGCTCTGTATTTTCTTACTTTTTTTTCTCTTTTTTCCATAATTTAAAATAGATTGATTGTTGTTTGTTGTTTATATACTAAGGGTTAATTCATACTGAGTGTTAACGTTAATTTTGTTGTCTGTCTGTTTGAACGTGCATATCCTTCCTTTCAATTCCGATCCTCCCCATTGTTCTGCCATTGCTTTAGCTATTCCTGAATAGGTTTTACTTCTAAGTTTGGCCCGTTCTGGCCCGGGTGGCATCCTATGAACCTTTGCCCATTTCTTCCGCTCTTTTTTGTCTTTTGGCGGCGGGCCCACTACATCTGTAGGAATAAGCTTAGGCAATCCGTTTAGCCAAAGGCAGGTAGCTTTCATTTCTTTATGTCCGAACATCCACGGTTGCACAATTTGGTTATAGCCTAAAATTCCTGGAGTGCTACCGAAATACGTATGGTTGTTTTCTTCATCTAATCCAACCCGAGCGTAAATGTGAGGTATTGGATTTTCTAAAGCTATTTTAGGAATACCGCAATTTTTCAACTTATTAAAAAAATTCATCGCCTCTTTCAACTTTTCCCAGCGTTCAGGATTTATTTTTACCCCGTCTCTAACTAATTCCTTAACTCCTGAATTTGCTAGGTATCTGCAAACCGGATGGAATATTCCTAAATCCCACTCTTTGCTATCATCAAATTCATAAAAACCAGAATTGTTTATATATGCTCTGTTCTCTATTGCGTCAAAAACATCCATCTGTAAGTGCCATTCCGGATGACCTCCCGAACAATCTTGTATATCACACGAATAAGCCTCGTGACCGAGTTTTCTAAACTCAATACAAACAGCCTGACTTTCTTCACATCCTACCAATTCTTTTAAGCTTTTACCTTCTCTTATTAGACTGTCAAAGAATCTAAGCATTTTTATTTTTGAATAAGTTTGCGATTCTGAATCCCTGAACGATTACCAAAGAAATTCCCATAATACACCACAGCCAATGTCTAAATCCCCAATGCAATTTTGGAAGGTGATTTCCGTCATTAGCGTAGTCACATCCTTCATAGTGACCATATGCACCATCGTTGGCAATAAATCTACTTCCATCACATATCCAATCACCAAATAGATCGTGCAAATAATCAGGGACAAAGGATATCATTATCCACATTGTAAATGTTACGATAATATTCAGGCTTAATTTTAAATAGTCTTTCTGTGTCATTGTATTATTGATTTTTATTAAACTTATTTACTTCTCTGTGAATCACTGCTTCCAACCTTTTTATAAGAACATGATCCGTTGAGGTTATTGAAACTGATGCGATTTGTACTATGGGTAACTTCACACGTCTCTCGATATCCATTTTGCATGTGTAATGATCTTTAGTTTGACCAGTGATAACATTTGTACTTAAACCTTTCATGATAGTTGAAGCCTCCTTTGCTTCGCATTTCTGATAAGAGCATCTGTCCAATCTTTTCCGATTTGGCGCAACTCTTCATCTGTGAAATCTTTAATATCAATTGTCCCTCCACCAGAAAGAGACTTCACTTCAGAAATCCTGATGAAATTCGGGACCATTGGCGTTATTGTTTTTACTTTTTTTTCCGGCATAATTATCGATTTTCAATTGTTGTAAGTTGGCATTCTTCGACCAGTTTAGCCACATCAATATGGTTGAGTTCGGTACAGGCCTTTATCAATTCAATTAGTTTTTCTAATGCCTCTTGTGTGAATGCGAATCGATTTAACCGATACGTTTCATAAGGCTTACACCCTTTTAACTTTACCTCCTGCAGTAGAACGCCTTGAATTTGTTGCTTTGTTAGGAAGTAAACGTGTGTGATGTGATATTCGAACCCTTCAGAGATCCACATACCGTTTGGGATCTCTGTGGGTTTATTTTTAGCGTCTATGCAAATACATGGTACCATCATGTTATTTCAATTCGATCCTCCAAACTTCGAGTGTGTTGAAATATCTATCGGTGTGCTTTCTTCCTCTGATGTTGAATTGCACAGTAACCTTCATGCCAGGGATAAGGTTATCCAGTGAATCACATCTTTCATTCACAACTTGAAGAATGATGTCCTGTGGGTATTGGGTGTCATAACCGGTTGTTACTACAAATTCTCTTTTCTTAAATTTTTCGCTGACCACGTAGGTATCGAATACTTCTTTTAATTGTCCTGCTAATTCCATTTTTAATTTTTAAATAATAGTTACCCTTTCGGGGCCGTCTTTCCGTGCTGTCAGTCTTTGCTATAGCATTCCGCCTTACACAATTTAATGCTCGGTGCGGTTTGTATACCACATGATGGTCTTTACATTACGGGGATTCCACCATGCTTAATATGCCATGCCATCACACTCTAAGACATCAGTCGTGTTTTATGCCGAGCATCCCCTGATTATTTTTATTTCCTTCTGTCTGGGCTTTGAATGTCAAAATTGACCTGGTTAAACATTTCACGTAGTCTTGATCTCACGCGTGATCCATATCTTTCTTCTATTTGATCAGCACTAAGGTTTGTTGTTACGTGTGTTTTTGCGGCCAGATGTGGTACCTTTTCTCCGTTCTCATCATACTCCCATAACTTCTCATATCGGTTGAGAAGAATGTCAGCCATCACATTCAGTTGATTACCATAGTTCTTTTTATCCACTTCGGTACCGAGATCATCGAAGCAAACACCTATCAATTTTTGGCCGTATGTTTTAAACTCATCAGAAGTTGGAATTAAGCTGTTGTAACGTGCGATTGATTGGTGTCCTTTTTCAGCGTAATCGTAAGAAATAACCCTTGAAGAAATAACTGCGTAGCTATTCGTTTGATTCAATCGGAACATGTTCATGATGGTTGTCTTTCCGCATCCAACAGGTCCCATTACCATTAAACCTTTGTTAAGATCTAACGTACAACGCTTATCATGCGTGAAGTAGTGGCACAGGTTCTGAATGATCTCCTTGTTGTAAGGATCCAGAACGAAGCCTTGTGTTTTAGTGAGCGTTTCAAAATTTTCGAACAACTTATCGGAAGTGAAAATTGGATATTGTGGAGCCTGATTCATTTTTGCGGCATATTCTTTCCGTTTTTGTTCGGCATATTTTCTTTGGCGCGCGGCAAGAAGAACCTGTTCTCTTTCCGCTTCTGTTAATTCAATTTCGCTATAAGCGTCCATAGCTGGTTTGAGCAATTGGTTGGTTTGTGTCATGATTTTTGTTTCTAATTTTCGTTCCTATTGATTTTAGCGTGTTAATGAAGTGGCTCCGGTCCCTGAAGTCATAAACCGGATATTCGGTGTCCAAAAGGCTTAAAACAGCGTCTTTTTTTAATCCGGCCAGCGAGTTCATCATGGTTGTTTCAAATTCGAGCTGGTAATGCTGCAGAAATATTTCGGATGGCTTTTGGGTGTAAAGTTCATTTCCAATCCGGATCATAAACGTTTGTTCGCTTATGCTTCCGTTTAATTTAATATCCTTTACTTTACTTTTATTTACTTTACTTTTATTTAAAGCATTGCTATCGCTTTCGTCTCGCAATGCGTTCGCATGTGGATGCCATCTTTTATTTGCTGATTCTGATGCTTTTACACTTTTATCATTTCTAATTTTTAATCTTTTCAGTACAGAATCACTCCAAAACCTTTCACCATCAGTTGAAAACAGTTCGAAATCTTGCAGAATGCTATCAAAAAGTGTTCGATTTATTTTCAAATCGCGACAGATATTGCTCAGTTCTGATAAAAAAATGAAGCCATTATTCTCATTTAGCATTTCGATTAATGCCCAATAAATGCCGTAACCTTTCCATTTATGCTTAAGGATAAGTGCACGTATTTTAAGATCATTTCGCGCGTGGTGATCATGTGAAAAATACTCTTTTGCCATACTATGCTACCTCCTCCAGATCAAATAAGGTTGGGACACTGATTTTGTATTCGATCGACTTCAAATAGAACAGCCCATCGTCGTAGTAGTCAGGATTAAGCTCTGCTGATATTGCCTTTCTTTTCATCTCTAATGCCTTGTAAGCTGTAGAGAATAAACCACCGAAAGGATCATCCACAATCTCACCTTCATTTGTGAACCGGTAAATGAGTCGCTCAATGATGTCGAGTTGTAAAGGACAGATGTGCTTTTCTTTCTTCTGATTTGTCTGGTTGGCGTTCAGGGTGTTCATCCGATTTATATCGGTCCATACAAGATCATTGGAGCTTATTGGGGGAATGGTCATAAATAGCTTACTCAATTTACCGGCATCATCAAGATCCTGACACACCCGTAAATGCTCCTGGAAGCTGTAGATGTTTTCCTTGTCGAATTTCTTCCATGCGTTGAACACCTGCTTCATATCTGATTTTGCCAGCTCCTCACCGCTTAAAAATCGGTTTCCTGATGATTTCCAATACGCGTGTGCATCCAGCTGCCAGAGACTTAATAAATAGTCACTGATTTTCTTTATTACGGGCGTATCAGCATAGGCGTTATCTGATGAGCTCGGTGCCTTTCTGAACAGAAGAATGTACTCGGGTAATCCAACTCCCATTTTGGTAGCATCCTTGCGCTGCTCACCCCAGGTTAACCGATAGGTTTGGTTATTCTCGCGAACCACATCTGTAGTGACAGTAATCTTCCCTTCATTGAATACCTGCGCTCCACCAACTGTAGCCTGGCGCCTTTTATTAAATATTTGTCGCTTCATATCGCTTTTAATTTTATCAGTGTTAAGCCCATATTCACGTACCAGATTGATCATTTCGGTCTGAAGCTCGATATGTTTTCTCCACTTGTCTTTTAAGGCCTTTAAAACCTCATGCTCGTTATTTGTGAAGATCACATACACGCTAACTTCATGCAGCTGCTTAAATCGAAGTACGCGGTGAATGGCCTGAATGAAATCATTGAATTTGTAATTGATACCCACGAATATCATCGTGTGACAGTGATGCTGAAAGTTGCATCCGGATCCTGCGATTTTCGCTTTTGTGTTCAGGATTTGGAACTCACCTTTCTTGAATCCAATAAGTAGCTCTTCTTTTTCCTGATTGGTTTGGGAGCCATACACACTTTTTATGTTGTAATTTTTGAATTTTCTTTCAATAGCCACGCGCTCAGATTCCAGATCACTCCAAAGTATAACGTTCTCTGAAGAGTGTTTTTGAGTGAAAATTTCAAAGGATTTATCTACACGCAGATCAATGCTCTCGGATTTTTCTCGGCTTACATCAACCAAGCTTTTTGTGGTGTCCTTTATAAGAACTAGGTCACCTTTCTTATTTTTGATTTCACCAGTGGAAATATTTTCCACCTCGATCTCCATAAAATTGAGCTTTGGAAGGTTGTATCCTGCATCATCATAACCAAGATCAGAGGGCTTATTGATAAACACCGCCCATGTAGACACCCACTTCCAGAACTCCTCTTTTTTATTCTCGTAAAGTTTGAGATGTCCGGCGTGTTGAGAATCTCTTTGAAAGAACCTGGTTAAAGCATGACCACGATCGATCACACCTAAGTAGTCGGCGTAATTCAGGATCTCGATAAAATCATTCGGTGTAGGTGTTGCAGTCGCTACAAATCTGTACTTTACTTTCTTGAAGTATTTCAGAACGTAGTTAGTAGTTTCAGTTTTTAAGGACCGTAATATGCTGGCCTCATCGAAAGAAACACCTCCAAAACTTTCCGGATTAATGTCACCTTTTCTTACACGTTCATAATTGGTAACATATATTTTATTCTCAACCGCACTCAACTCATCTGTGTCGGTGATGTATTCCAATTGGTGACCTGTTTTAAGGAGCTCATTATCATCTTTGAACTCACCTACTACTCCGAGTGGCATACAGATAAGGAAAGGCTTATTTGTTTCGCGTATGCACTGTTTGGCGATCTCCAATTGCATGATCGTTTTACCAAGTCCGAATGATGCGAAGATTGCGCGCCTTCCACCTTTAAGGCACCAGGTTACGATATCTTTCTGATGCGGAAGCAGCATCTCCGTTAAGTGCTCAGGCGTAATCTCGAACCCGAAATCTTCAGCTACAACAATTTTACCTTCAAGAAAAGACTTATAATCGGTCATTGGAGTATTATTTCGTGGTATCAATACAGACAGAAGCGTGAGTAACTGTATGCCTATGTTTTGCTGTTCCCTCAGAAGTTTTCCAAGTAACCGTGGAAATGTGTGGACATTCTTTGTGTCTAGCTATGTACACGTATTCACCATCCGCATAAAAGAACTTTTGAAGTGTGAAGTCATCTGGACTATGTAAGGTTACCGTGGTACCTTTTGGTGTGCAGCTCGCCAATAAAATGGCAGCTACGGTTGTAAGAATTGTTTTCATAGGTTAACTGATTTTATTGGTTAATATTTCTTTCCGTGTTTATATTCACGGAATGAGTTGAATTTCATTTTCAACCTAACATGAGCATCAATGTCAATTCCTTTAAAGGCGCAGTGATCAAGACATCGGATAATCACATCAGCGATCTCATCCTCATGAGAATCTTTAATTCTCGATTTGAAGAGATTTTGAAAGTCTGTTTTGTCGAGTTCAGAATTTGAAGAATTGTAAGATTCAACGATCTGCTTTTCTCTTTCATAGAATCCATTCAGATCAGCATATCTTCCCTTTCTGTCAGCTTCTAAAGCTTCTGATACTTCAGAGTGTATAAGACACAGCCTTTCTCCGGTATTAGTGGCCGCACCATCTTCGTAAAACCCTTTGGATTTTGCGTTTTCAAATATTTCCTGAGCTAATTCGTTAAGCATGTTGTTCTGTTAAGATTTTTAAAAATGATTCTGGTAAAAAGATATTTTCAACGGATAGAGCAGATTGGAAAAGTGGCGCAATATCCTGAGGTGTGTAGCCGGCTATTCCACATCCGATTTCGGTCATAAGAAAATCCTGAAACGGATTTACTTTAGCGAAGCTTATAAATGCTTGCACTTCATCCTTGATCACTGATAATCCACTCATGGTATCAATAGCATAGGATTGACCTTGTAAGCCATGACCATTACCCATGATTGCACCAAACTTTTCAGCTGCTAATCTGGCTGCACCTCCATAGTGCTTACCTTCTTTATTTGAGCCGAACACAAACACCTGGTTAGGTTCGAGCTCTTGTATGTTATTTGGAGATATACGTTTCATTATTTATACCAATCTTCAAAAGGAATTTCACGAATAACTTTAGCTTCTGATGTACGGACCTTACCATCACAGTTTTTAGGAACTACAACTTTGGTGATATCAACTTCCATTTCGAGAAGTACAGGGTTGTCCCATCCACTACCGAAACGAATTGCCCATATTCTATGAGAGACATGAATACCGTGAGAGCATTCTACATTTGTATTAGCATCACACTTTTCTGTAACCATTTGTCCGATCACATACTCGAAAGAGGTATCATGGTTGGAAACGTACTTATCATTTATTTTTCTTACCATTTTGTACATGGTAGCGATTCCATTCTCAACTTTTATAGGAAACAAGTTGGCATAGGCATCCCATGTCGCGTTAAAGCGATCGAGCATTACTATTGTAGTTGTAGGAGGAGCTGAAACGTTTTGTTTACAGCCTTCATAGCAGGAAACGATATTATTTCCTTTGCCGGTGATGGAAACCTTAGCATCCCCATCAAGAAACAGCACATTAGCGGAACCGGAAACGTAACTAATCTGCGCGGAACCGTAAACGTAACTAATCTGCGCGGAACCGTAAACGTAACTAATCTGCGCGGAACCGTAAACGTCACGAATCTGCGCGGAACCGGAAACGTCACGAATCTGCGCGGAACCGTAAACGTAACTAATCTGCGCGGAACCGTAAACGTAACTAATCTGCGCGGAACCG
>JAJTCJ010000077.1 GCA_021323165.1 Bacteroidota bacterium
ACAATTAACACGATGGTGGATCAGCTGAACTCTTTCGGTTCAGAGGTAACACGTGTTGCACGTGAAGTTGGTTCTGAAGGAAAACTGGGCGGACAAGCAACAGTTGAAGGTGTTGATGGTATCTGGAAAGACTTAACTGATTCAGTGAACCAGATGGGATCAAACTTAACAGCTCAGGTACGTAACATTGCTGAGGTAACAACTGCGGTTGCGAACGGAGATTTGAGCCGTAAGATCACTGTAGATGTAAAAGGTGAGATATTGGAATTAAAAAACACTATTAATACAATGGTGGATCAGTTAAATTCATTCGCTTCCGAGGTAACCCGCGTGGCGCTTGAAGTTGGTACTGAAGGAAAACTTGGCGGACAAGCTGAAGTAACAGGTGTTGGAGGTACATGGAAGAACTTAACTGATTCTGTGAACCAGATGGCTGGGAACTTAACCGATCAGGTTCGTAACATCGCAGAGGTAACAACTGCGGTTGCGAAAGGAGATTTGTCACGTAAGATCACTGTGGATGTTAAAGGTGAGATCCTTGAATTAAAAAATACAATTAATACAATGGTGGATCAGCTGAAGGAAAGCTTGGCGGGCAAGCGACAGTTGAAGGAGTTGATGGAGTTTGGAAAGACTTGACAGATTCTGTAAACCAGATGGGATCAAACTTAACAGCACAGGTACGTAACATTGCTGAGGTAACAACAGCGGTTGCGAAAGGAGATTTGTCACGTAAGATCACTGTGGATGTTAAAGGTGAGATCCTTGAATTAAAAAATACAATTAATACAATGGTGGATCAGCTGATGGAAAGATTTAACTGACTCCGTTAATAAAATGGCATCCAACTTAACATCACAGGTTCGTAACATTGCTGAAGTAACAACAGCAGTTGCGAATGGTGACTTGAGCCGCAAGATCGGTGTGGATGTTAAAGGTGAGATCCTTGAATTAAAGAATACAATTAATACCATGGTGGATCAGCTCCGCGGATTTGCATCAGAGGTAACCCGGGTTGCACGTGAAGTTGGTACAGAAGGTAAATTGGGTGGACAAGCTCACGTACCAGGTGTTGCAGGAACATGGAAAGATTTAACTGACTCTGTGAACCAGATGGCAGGTAACTTAACAGCTCAGGTACGTAACATTGCTGATGTTGCCATCGCGGTTGCCAACGGTGATTTATCAAAGAAGATCACTGTGGATGTTCGCGGTGAGATCTTACAATTAAAAGAAACACTGAACACAATGGTGGATCAGTTACGCGGATTTGCATCAACAGATTCTGTGAACCAGATGACAGGTAACTTAACATCACAGGTACGTAACATCGCTGAAGTAACAAAAGCGGTTGCGAGCGGTGACTTATCTAAAACAATTACTGTTGACGTTAAAGGAGAAATATTCGACTTAAAGAATACCATCAATAAAATGGTGGATCAGTTAAGAGCTTTCGCATCAGAGGTAACTCGTGTTGCACGTGAAGTTGGTACTGAAGGTAAACTGGGCGGACAGGCTTATGTTGCAGGTGTTGCAGGCACATGGAAAGATTTAACTGACTCTGTGAATATGATGGCAACCAATTTAACATCGCAGGTACGTGGTATTGCGAAAGTTGTAACATCGGTTGCTACAGGTAACTTACGTCAGAAATTATCCATCAATGCGAAAGGGGAAGTTGCACAATTAACTGACACGATCAATGAGATGATCGAGACACTTGCAGTATTTGCTGACCAGGTAACTAACGTTGCACGTGAGGTTGGAGTTGAAGGAAGACTGGGCGGACAGGCAAGTGTACCTGGCGCTTCAGGAATCTGGAAAAACTTAACCGAGAACGTTAATCAGCTGGCAGAAAACTTAACAACTCAGGTACGTTCAATTTCGGAGGTTGCTTCCGCGGTTACCAAGGGAGATTTAACACGTAACATTCGTGTGGATGCAAAAGGTGAGGTGGAAGAATTAAAAGATACCATCAACCAGATGATCACTAACCTTCGTGAAACAACATTGTTAAATCAGGAGCAGGATTGGTTGAAATCAAATCTTGCGAAATTCACGCAGATGTTACAGGGTCAGAAAGATCTTAAAACCGTTACAAAGCGTATCCTTTCCGAGTTAGCAACAGTTGTAACTGCACATTACGGAGCTTTCTATATATTCTCACCTGATGAGGATATTCCGAAATTAAAATTATCTGCAGCTTATGCATATAAATCCGAAAAAAATATCCCCCAGGAGTTTGCAATCGGAGAAGGCCTGATCGGACAGGTAGCTTTTGAAAAAGAAAAAATTATCATTTCTAATGTTCCTAAAGATTACGTTAAGATCTCTTCGAGTCTTGGTAAAGCTAAACCTACCAATCTTGTTGTTCTTCCTGTATTGTTTGAGAACAATGTAAAAGCGGTTATTGAGCTTGCTTCATTAGATACATTCACTCCGACTCACTTAGACTTCCTTTCTCAGTTAACTGAATCAATTGGTATCGTATTAAATACTATCGAGACCAACTCAAGAACGGAAGAACTTTTAACACAATCGCAATCACTTGCCGGTGAGTTAAAAATCCAGCAGGAAGAGCTGAAACGTACCAATGATGAGCTTGAGGACAAAGCATTACTTCTTGTTAAACAGAAGAATGAGGTGGAAGCTAAAAACAAAGAAGTTGAGGAAGCGAGAAGATCATTGGAAGAAAAAGCAGAACAGCTTACACTTACTTCTAAATATAAATCTGAGTTCCTTGCAAACATGTCGCATGAGTTACGTACACCTCTTAACTCATTATTGATCCTTGCACAGCAGCTTTATGAAAATGCTGAAGGAAACTTAAATGATAAACAAACCCGTTATGCAAAAACCATTCACTCATGCGGAGACGATTTGCTTCAGCTGATCAACGACATCCTGGATCTTTCGAAGATCGAATCCGGATTCATTTCAGCGAATATTTCGAAAGTTCATTTCTCAGAGATCTCTGCATTTGCTGAAACTACATTTAAACCTATCGCAGAAGCAAGAAATCTGAAATTCAAGATCGAAACAGATTTCAACCTTCCGGATACAATGGAAACAGATTCTCAGCGTCTGAACCAGATCCTTAAGAATCTTCTGTCGAACTCATTTAAGTTCACAGAAAAAGGAGAAGTTAAGCTTGAGATCTTTGATGCGCAAAAAAGCTGGAAACAAGGAAACAATGCAACGCTTGACGCTGCCAAACGTGTGGTAGGATTCCGTATCAGTGATACAGGTATCGGGATCCCTCAGGATAAACAAGCTATTATCTTCGAAGCATTCCAGCAAGCAGAAGGTTCAACCAGCCGTAAGTACGGAGGAACAGGACTTGGATTATCAATCAGTCGTGGTCTTGCCGAATTATTAGGAGGAACCATAGAACTTGACAGTGAAGTAGGAAGAGGCAGCTCATTCACTCTTTACATTCCACTTGAAATGGGAGATGGAACCAGTTTAGATTCCTATAATAAGTTAAAAATGACCGAAACTCCTAATCCGGATCTGGATGTTCTTCTTAATTCTTTAAAGATGACAGAGGAAGGTATTGAAAGTAAAAAGTTCGATGCCGTTGGAGAAATGATCAATGAAACAGGGGACGACAGAAATAACATCGGACCCAATGATAAAGTTCTTCTTGTTGTTGAAGACGATCTTAATTTCGGAAAGATCATGCTTGATAAAGCGCATGGAAACGACCTTAAAGTAGTTATCGCAACAACGTATGTAGAGATCTTCAATTTTGTAGGACGCTACACTCCTATCGCTATCACTCTGGATGTAAAACTCCCGGATACAAGCGGATGGAAAGTTCTTGATCTTTTAAAGAATGATCTTAACTACCGACACATACCAATTCACCTGATCTCAGGAGAGGAAAATAAAGTTCTGGCATTAAGAAGAGGCGCAAGAAGTTTTCTTTTAAAACCATTGAATAATGAGCAGCTGGATGCACTTTTCCAGGACATTATTGTCTTTAATCAGAAAGAGGTTAAACAGCTCCTTATTGTTGAGGACAACGAACTAGAATCCTCACAGGTTGTTAAGTTGCTAAGTGAAGATAAGATCGAGATCACTATTGCAGAGACAGGCCAAAAAGCACTTGATCTTTTAAAAGAAAAGAAGTTCGACACTATCATCCTTGATTATACATTGCCGGATTATTCAGGAATGGACCTGTTGAAACAGATCAACACGGATACTCAAACCCTAACTCCGATAATTATTTATTCGGCTAAAGATTTCTCTAAAAAAGAACTGGTTGAGCTGAACAAAATGTCGAGCAGCATTGTTTTAAAAGAAGCTAATTCTCTTGATAAGCTCCTTGAAGAAACAATGATGAATCTTCATATTAATTACACAAGGCTACCGCAGGAAAAACGGAGAATGATGGAAAACATCAGGATGAAGAATGACATTCTCTCCGGCAAAAAGGTTCTTGTAGTGGATGATGACGTTCGTAATCTTTTTGCAATTACTACAGTGTTTGAGCGTTATAACATTAATTGCATCACCGCTGAATCAGGTAAAGAAGCTATTCATCTTATGAATGAATCCGATGACATTGAGATGATCCTTATGGATATCATGATGCCGGAAATGGATGGATACGAAACTATGCAGAAGATCAGACGTGAGCATAAAAACAATAATCTTCCGATCATAGCCGTTACAGCAAAAGCGATGAAAGGTGACCGTCAGAAGTGTATTGAAGCAGGCGCATCGGATTATATCACCAAGCCTTTAAAGATGGATCAGCTTTTATCGATGATGCGTATTTGGTTTTATAAATAGTAAGTTTGTGATATTTTGAACATTATTGCCTGAACTTTTTATATCAGTGCAATAATGTTTAAAATTAGAAATACTGCTTACAAAGTAAATTATGAAAAAGCCATTTAAAGTAAAAATTCTTCTGGTAGACGATAATGAGAATAATCTCATGTCTATGAAAAGTATTTTCTCCGGTGATAATTACGCCATTGAAACTGCGAACTCGGGGAAGGAAGCTTTAAAGATCCTTTTAAAAGAATTCGATTTTGCGATCATCCTTATGGACGTTGAGATGCCTAATCTCAATGGGTTTGAAACCGCTTCACTTATTTATGAACGCGAAAAATTAAAACATATTCCTATTATTTTCATTACTGCTCACGGACATGGTGATGAAAACATGTTTAAAGGTTACCGTGCAGGTGCGGTGGATTATATCTATAAACCTATCCGTCCGGAATTACTCCAGGCAAAAGTTCATGTATTTGTAGAGCTTTATAAAAAAAATTATCTGCTTGTAGAACAGGAAAAAAAACTGCTTGCAACCAACCGTAATCTTGAACTTGAAATAAAAGAACGGATCGCTTCTGAAGAGAAGATCCTTAAATTGAATAAACAGCTGTTGGAGAACATCGACATGCTGGAAGTTAAAAACAAAGAGCTGGATTGTTTTGCATACATGGCATCGCATGATCTTCAGGAGCCTTTGCGGAAAATAAGAATATTCAGTGATCGCGTAAGCTCAAAGTACGGCCACGAATTTGACGGAGAAAGCAAATTGTATATAGACAAGATACAGGCTGCCTGCGCACGAATGCAGAACCTGATCAATGATATTTTCACCATAAGCAAGATCTCAAACACAAAAGAAGAATTGAAAGCGACTAACATGAACCAGTTAGTGGATGAGGTTATAGCTGAGATCGATCTGATGGTGAGTGACAGTAAAGCTGAAATAATAACAGATAAGCTTCCTGATCTTCAGATCAACAAGAGTCTGATCAAACGCATGTTTCAGAATCTTATTATGAATTCTATCAAATATGCAAAGAAGGATACTCCGCCTGTAATTAAGATATCAAGCAAGCTGGAAACTATCCAGCTTGGACAAAAGAACCGCCCTACAAAATTCTGCAGGATCTACCTCCAGGATAACGGGATTGGGTTTGACCAGCAATATGCTGAACAAATATTTACTATGTTCAAACGTTTACATGCGAACTCCGAATATGAAGGCACCGGGATAGGCCTTGCTATTTGCAAGAAGATCGTTGAGGAACATCATGGATTTATAAGTGCCAAAAGCGAAGTTGGGGTCGGTACAACGTTTACAATCAGCTTACCTGTTGAGATGTCGGCAGTTACTGAACAGCAAAAAGTGGCTGATGAAGTTTGAAATTTTTAAATAATTTTTTAGTTTCGTTTTTATATAATATAATTTTTAATGGTTGCAAAAAAATCTGCATCTGACAAAACCACAAAAGAGAAAATGATGGTTGTTGGAATAGGTGCTTCTGCCGGTGGATTAGAGGCCATCCACGAGCTATTCGACTACATGCCTGATGATACAGGTTATTGTTTTGTTATTGTTCAGCATCTTTCCCCTGATTACAAAAGCCTAATGCCGGAACTGCTCGCTAAGCATTCTCAAATGCATATCTATGAAGCAGAAGATGGAATGCAGCTGGAACCAAACTGCATTTATGTTATTCCCAGCAAATTTCTAATGACCCTTGAGGAAAGTACTATCAAATTAACCGATAAAGACCGGAAGACACAGCCTAACAATGCCATTGATACTTTTCTCACTTCTCTTGCCAAAGAAAAAGGAAAGGATTCAATTGCGGTTATACTTTCAGGAACCGGAAGTGATGGCACAAATGGGATTGAAGCAATTAAAGCGAATGGCGGGATAGTCATCGTACAGGATCCGATTTCAGCAAAATTTGATGGCATGCCGAACAGCGCCATCAATACAGGGTTTGCGGATCTTATTCTTTCACCCGATATGATAGCCGGTGAATTAATTGAATTTTTGCATGAGAACCAAACTCCTTTGCAGAAAACTTTTCACGATATGAATCAGAAGGATGAATATATCCTTCGTGAGATCCTTGAAAAAGTTTATAAATCTACCACTCACGATTTCAGTCATTATAAACGTCCGACCATCCATAGAAGATTATCCAAAAGGATGGGGATGAAGAATATAAAATCCTTAAAAGATTATCTGGATTATATAAACCGTCATCCGGATGAGGCAAGATCTTTATCAAAGGAATTTTTGATCGGAGTAACTAAATTTTTTCGTGATACCGAGGCTTTTGAAGAAGTCAGAACAATGGTATTACCTTCTGTTTTTTCAAAAAAACCTGGTGAACCTATTAAGATATGGGTAATAGCCTGCAGTACAGGTGAAGAGGCTTATTCGCTTGCAATTCTTTTACATGAATATCTTACCGCACATAAATTACCTGAAAGTGTTATAAAGATTTTCGCAACCGATATTGATGAAGAAGCTTTGGACATTGCTTCGAAAGGGGTTTATCCAAATACGATTGAGAACGATATTTCCAAAGAAAGGCTTGAAAAATACTTTATCAAGGAAGGTAAAACTTATCGGATCACTCCTATCATAAGAAAAATGGTAGTGTTTGCGAATCACAATGTCCTCAAAGATCCTCCGTTCAGCAGAGTCGATCTTTTAAGCTGCAGGAATATGCTTATTTACATGAGCGGTGAATTGCAAAAGAACATTCTCAGAACTATTCATTTTGCTTTGAATCCTGGTGGTTTTATTTTCATGGGTCCAAGTGAAAATATTGGCAGCCTGAAAGATGGAATGAAAGAGCTGAGTAAAAAATGGAAGATCTTCAAGAATATTTCCAAGCCATTAATTGCCAGCAATGAGTACTATAGTCCGGCTATGGAAAGCAAGTTTAACAACCCATATGCAACAGCGATCAAAACCAAGAACGCTCTCAATAACATACCGGAAATATTTAAAGAAACAATTATTGATGAATATAAATACGCGGGAATACTAATCGATAAGGATTTCGAGGTTAAACAGGCCATTGGAAATTTTAAAAAATACCTGAATTTTCCTGATGGGAACTTTAATCTTAACCTTTTAAAGCTTGTACATCCTGACCTTACAATTGCATTAAGCAGTGGAGTAAGAAAGGCTGTAAAAGAATCAACCAAAGTGATTCTTAAAAAAATAAAATTAGGTGACAAGGATGACAAGCGTCTGGTGACACTAATTATTAAACCTTATCTCGACCAGACAGAATATATTCAGCCTTTTATTTTTGTGGTGATCCACGAAGAAGAGCCGAAGAGTGCTTCCAAAACTAAACCACAAAAATATTCGGAGGATAAGACTCACATGCTTCTGGAAGTGGAAGAAGAGCTGAGAGAAACAAAAGAAAACCTTCAGGCTGTAATTGAAGAACTTGAAACTGCCAATGAAGAGCTGCAATCCAGCAATGAAGAAATGATCTCTGCCAACGAAGAGCTGCAAAGCACTAACGAAGAGCTGCAATCATTGAACGAAGAACTTCACACTGTGAATACAGAGCATCAGATGAAGATCAAAGAACTGGTTGAGCTGAACGAAGATCTTAATAATTATTTCAGCAGTACTGATATAGGACAGCTTCTGATTGACCGAAAATTAATTGTCAGAAGGTTTTCTCCTGCCATTAAAACGCAGATCAATCTTATTGAAACTGATATCGGAAGAAGCATTCTTGACATTTCAAACAACTTCCATAATCTTGATTTCATTAATGATCTCCGTGGAGTAATGAAGAACGGAAATGTCATTGACAAAGAAGTCGTGCTGAAAAACGACCGGATCTATTTAATGAGGATCAGTCCGTATATAAAGCTGAACAATACTATTGATGGTATTGTTGTGACCTTTATTGACATCACAGAAACCAAACAGCTCAGTTCTATCATCGACAGTGTATTCAACAGCTCTGTAAGCGGCATCACTGCTAAGAAAACTATCCGCGATAAGAACAATGTAATTGTGGATTTTGAATACATCGCGGTAAATGAAGCTGCTGCAAAAATGTTTGGAACTACGAGAGAAAAGCTCATAGGACAAAAAGTTTTCGCGAATTCAGGACCGGAAAATAAAACATACTTCGAACGTTATCGCGATGTTGTAGATCATAACAGAACGGAACATTTTGAGTATTATGATGACAAGCAGAATAAATGGTATGATATTATTGCGCTTAAGATGATGGACGGACTGGTTACTACATTTACCGAAGTAACAGAAAAGAAAAAAGCTGCAGAAGAACTTGCGAAGCATTATAACGAATTAAAACGGACCTCAAAAAAATTGTCGTATACCAACGTTGCATTAGAACAGAGCAACTATGATCTGCTTCAGTTTGCTTCTGTGGTATCTCACGATCTAAAAGAGCCTTTAAGAAAGATAATGACTTTCGGAAACCTGCTTCAAAGCCAGGAATTTGAAAAGCGTACTGAAAAAGAGAAGACGTATCTTGAAAAGATGCTGAAATCATCGGAAAGAATGAAAAATCTTATAGATGACCTTTTATCTTTCTCAAAGCTTTCGAATAAGAATATGAAATTCGATCAGTCTGATCTGAATGATATCATACAGGCTATTACAGATGACCTTGAGATCCAGATAAAAGAACAGAACGCTGAGATTACAGTGGGAGATCTTCCTCGTATCGAAGCTTTAAACGGACAAATGAATCAGCTGTTTCAGAACCTGATCAGTAATGCATTAAAATTTACAAAAGACAAAACACCTAAGATCGTGATTAGTGAATCAAAACTAAACAATGATCTTATTGATGAATTTAAGATAAAGGATCCTGAAGAGTATGTTTGTATTTCCATTACCGACAATGGGATAGGTTTTGACGAAGAATACAGGGAAAAAATATTCGGATTGTTTCAGCGATTAACAGCTGCAGAAAAGATTTCCGGTACGGGAATAGGACTTGCTATCTGCAGAAAGATAACTGATAATCATCGCGGTTTCGTTACAGCAAGAAGTAAACCCGGTAAAGGCTCAACATTTTATGTTATCCTTCCTAAAAAACAGAAGGTGATAAAAAATCCAACTTTAGAAAATTAGTTAGGGGAAACTGAATTTGATTCCCTGGAAGAAATGAAATAATCTTTTCTGTTAACTGTGACTGAATTATTCCAGCTAATGGAAAAGATCTTTTCCAGCTTTTTTACCATACTTTCCATGCTGTATGGTTTTTCAAGGTAAAGAGACCCACCTGCCTGAAATGTTTCCTCAATATCAGAAGGATTGGCCGAAGTTGAATAGATCACAACCGGAATATGCTGATAACCCTTATTAGAACGGATAGCTTTTAAGGTTTCTTTTCCGCTTTGAAAAGGCATATTAAGATCCAGAAAAATAATATCCGGCAGCTTAATGCTTTCAGTGAGCATCTGAAGGAGTTTAAGGCCATCCTGAGCTTTCACAAGGCGCATTACCTCAGAGATCTCTGAAATAGCCTCTTCAAAGATCAATCGATCATCCTCATCATCATCGGCTAAAAAAATAAGAATATCCTTATCTGACATTTTTTTAAAATCTGGACTTAAAGTTAAATAAAAATCTTTTTCAAATAATATCTCATTTACATTTCCAATTCATTTATAGGATCCCAAAATACTGCATCAAAATTTTGGATCTTATCATTCACCACCTTTACACCTTCCTTTTCCAGTAATTCCTGCATTAAAAAAGGGCTTGCAAAATGATGCTTACCGGTTAATTCTCCATTCCTGTTTACTACACGGTGAGCGGGTACTTTTTTCTTTTGGGAATGAGCAGCATTCATTGCCCAGCCAACCATTCTCGAAGACCGGGCAGCACCAAGATATTTAGCGATAGAACCATAATTTGTCACTCTCCCTTTTGGTATCAGGCGCACCACCTGGAAAACCATTTGAAAGAAATCTTCGTGCTTTTCTAAATTCATTTTAAAAATGATATTAATTCCTACTGGGACTTATGGATTGTACTGCCGGAGATATATTATAAATCTTACAGTCATCCCGTGCTCCGACACAGGATCTTTGTTCCTTAAGCAAATTTTTCTATTAATCCTGCAATCATTAATGCAGATCCCGTGTGGTGCCACGGGATGACGTTTATAAAAACAATCTTACAATTAACAAAGTACTTTCTCCGTGAAACTCCGTTCCTCTGTTCCTCTGTGTTAAGAACTCAAAACTTAAATTTCAGATAACAGATCTTAAATCCCATGTCCGAGAATTTTTTCTCATAATACGTCTTAATATTTGTCAGATACTCTTCCCTTTTAACAACATCTCCATAAAGATCATTTGTTGAATCAAGGACTTCAAAATTATTCTCTTTTATTACCTCATGCGTGTAATTATAAAAGAATTCACTGTCGGTCTTTAATTTTATTATGCCGTCTTTTCTTAAGATCCTGCGATAACGTTCAAGAAAGATCATATTTGTGAGTCTTTGACGTATAGTGGTTTTCAGAGGCTGAGGATCAGGGAAGGTAATCCAGATCTCATCCACTTCCCCATCATTAAAACATGATTCTATAAAGTCGATCCTGGTCCTGATAAAGGCTACATTATTCATTTTTTCTTCAATCGCGGTTTTAGCGCCTGTCCAGATCCGGTTGCCTTTAATATCTACACCGATGAAATTCTTTTCGGGAAACCTGCTTGCGAGCCCGATAGTATATTCCCCTTTACCGCATCCTAATTCCAGCACAATCGGATTATCATTTTTAAAATAATCCTTTCGCCAATTACCTTTCATTGGTAATCCGCCAACCTGGGACTGTTCAAAGGATAGAAAGAAACAGTTCTCAAAAGTTGAGACCTGTGCAAACTTCATTAATTTTCTTTTTGCCATAAATTTTATTCGTTCTCAATTAAGGTGTGCTGTCCTGATGAGCCTGTCGAAACATATAGGTTGGCTTTCGCGCACTCTTCGACAAGCTCAGAGTGACAATCGCACATTCACATCAACATATTTGCCCGTTAAACCTTACTTTTACAAAAATAAGAATAATGAAACAACCCCAACGTATATTAATTTGTCCGCTCGATTGGGGATTGGGCCATGCTACAAGATGTATTCCTGTTATAAATGCCTTTCTTTCAAAAAAAGCGGAAGTAATTATTGCTGCAGACGGAAGGCCTTATGAATTGCTGAAAAAAGAATTTCCTCAATTAACTTTTGTCCGGCTTAAAGGTTATGATATTAGTTATTCTGTAGGAAACATGACTCTGCAAATGATCCTTTCTATTCCTAAAATATTGAAAGGAATAAAAGATGAAAATAAAGCTTTACAAAAAATAATAGATGAGTTTAAAATCGATGTGGTAGTTTCAGATAATAGATACGGTTGTTGGGGAAAAACAACACGAAATATTTTTATTACACATCAGCTAATGATAAAATCTCCTTTTGGAGAGAACATTTTAAATCGCATTGTTTTATCGTATATCAGAAAATTTAATGAATGCTGGATTCCCGATCATGATGGCGATGAGAACCTCACCGGAGATCTCTCGCATAAATATGCATTACCTGAAAGAACATATTTTATTGGTCCTTTAAGCCGTTTTAATAAAGGAACAATTAAATCTGAACCGGCATTCGAACTGATGGCCATTATTTCCGGCCCTGAGCCACAGCGGAGCATTTTTGAAAAATTAATTTTAGACCAACTAAAACACAGCGGACTAAAAAGCTTTTTGGTAAAAGGCATTCCTCAAGAAAATGGAACGGTTATAGAGAACGGAAATGTAAAAATTGCGAGTCATTTAGCTGCTGAAGAAATGAGTAAGACAATAATAAATTCTGAGATAATTATTTCAAGAAGCGGGTACTCTACTATTATGGATCTTGCCGTATTGGAGAAAAAAGCAATATTTATTCCTACACCCGGACAAACAGAACAGGAGTATCTTGCAACATACTTTTCAAAAAAGAAAATCGCATTTTACGAAAAACAATCAGAATTTGATTTGATGAAATCATTAAAGGAATCTGAAAATTACAATGGCTTTAAATCTCTTCCTGAAAGCAATCAATTATTGAAAAGAATTGGGATCATCCTTTCTTCAGAGTAAAAGAAAACACTGTCCCCACTCCTTCTGTACTCATTACATTTATTGTTTGATTGTGTCCTTCAAGGATATGTTTTACGATTGCAAGGCCTAAGCCTGTACCGCCCATTTCCCTGGAGCGACTTTTATCTACACGGTAAAACCTTTCAAATAAACGGGGTAAATGTTCTTTGCTGATCCCTAAACCATTATCTGCAACTTCAATGGAAACTTTCTCTCCCGCATCATAAAAACGAATTTTTGTTTCTCCGTATTCCTTTCCATATTTCACTGAATTTACGATAAGATTAACCAGTACCTGGCGAATCCTGAATCTATCGGCATACACATAAACAGGTTTGCCATCCCCGGGCATGCTCAGCATTATCCCTTTGGCTGTTGCCTTCATTTCCTGAGCTTCGCATACATCTTTAGTGAGCGCTACTATATCAAATTTTTCAGGTTCGATCTGAAGTTCTCCGGTTTCAAGCTGAGAACGGTTAATTGTTTCATCTTCCAGTCCGCCATCCAATAAAGTAAGAACATATCCCTGGATATTAAATATTGGTGTTTTTAATTCATGTGAAACATTTCCTAAAAATTCCTTGCGGTAAACTTCAAGTTTTTTCAGTCGTTCTATCTCTTCCTTTCTGTCATTGGCCCAAGCCTGAATTTCACTGTCAAGTTTATCAAGCTCATTTCCTTCATTATAAATCGCACCGGATTTTTCACTAGAACGAAAATCTTTTACCTTATCGAGAAGGTTATTTATTTTTTTAAAAACAATAAAGTGAATAAAGAAAAGAAAGAAGATGGAAGATACCAAGGATAAACAAAAAACCAACAAAAAGATCCGCCACATGATCTTATTATCTACTTCACAAAAAGCAATTGTGATGAGAGATGTGATCAGTGCTACAAAAACGGCAACAACTATGAGGAGTGTTCTGAGAGATAGTTTTTTCATTCTTGCTGATTAATCCGCGGAAATTAGAAAATATTTTAAAATTCAAATTTGTAACCGATTCCTTTTACTGTTCTTATAAACTCCTCACCAAGCTTTTCACGTAATTTACGAATGTGAACATCGATGGTTCTGTCCCCTACTACTACTTCCCCACCCCATACTTTATCAAGGATCACTTCTCTTGTGAAAACTTTTCCGGGTTTGGAAGCAAGTAATGAAAGCAGTTCAAATTCCTTTTTCGGAAGATTGATCTCTTTACCATCCTGGATAACAAGATATCTTTCTCTGTCGATCTTGATTCCTCCCATATCGACTTTATCTGTAGCGGATGAACTTGTGCTGTGTCCTCTTCTCAGTAAAGCAGTGATCCTGCTCATCAGTACTCTTGGTTTAATTGGCTTATTAATGTAGTCATCTGCGCCAACTTCAAATCCTGCTATCTGAGAATAATCCTCACTTCTTGCGGTTAAAAATGCGATCATCACATCTTTTAAACCGGGAAGTGCGCGGATCTCCCTGCATGTCTCTATTCCATCCATATCAGGCATCATTACATCAAGAATGATCAGATCCGGATTTTCTTTTTTCGCTACAACTATTGCTTCCTTCCCATTATTAGCAGTAAATACATTATAGCCTTCCTTCTTAAGATTATAACTTAAAAATTCAAGGATATCCGGCTCATCATCTACCAGTAATAATTTGTAATCGTTATTCATATAACCTTTATTTATTCAGGGATAAAGTTCTGTTTCTTAATTAACAACGATGTTAAGATCATGTTAAGATAAAATTAAGAAGAAAATATTTTAGTTCTTAATATTCGAGTTCATTTCAAAGGTAGCCATTAGGATCAAAACAATTACCACATGTTTGGTAATTGATTAAAAGATTTTCTACATAACAATTCCTTAATATTTAGCCAATATTAAGATAGTGTTGAGTCAGTAATTTTAAATTAAAAATGAATACGAAAAAGAAAATACTGATCATAGACGATGAACCCAATATCCTGGAGTTCTTATCTTATAATTTCAAAAAAAATGATTTTGAGGTTCTAACTGCATCTGACGGTTCAACAGGTTTACAAAAAATGAGAGAAGAAAAACCTGATATAATACTTTCAGATATATTAATGCCTGAGATGGATGGTATTGAAATGTGCAGGGAAATAAAAACAGATCCTCAATTGTCTCAAATACCAATCATCTTTCTCACTGCGGTTAATGACGATTATAAAGTGCTTTATGCAATGACTTCCGGAGCCGATCAATTTGTATCAAAGCCTATTCGGTTTGAATATCTTTTAGAAATGGTGAAAACAACATTAAAGTGAAATCAGTTGTGCTTATCATTTTGTTTGAGAACGGTTGATTCTCTGGGCAGAAAGTTAAGCAGACTACTTTTATTTTTAGTCTTAATGTAAGGAGGTAAGGAATAGATAATCCGGTACTTACATTCCAAAATGCCATAAAAAAAGTCCCGCTTATTCAGCGGGACTTTTTTATATAATTAAATAGGATTTAATTATTCGAACATGATAGAACCGGAAATTGGATATTCTGTACCATTAGCGATATCTTTAACTTTAGAATCACTTGTCATATCAAATGAATTATCTGAAACGTCAATATGTCCACCTGAAGTAAAGTAGATAGTTCCTGCATCACCTAATCCGGATAAAGTTGCACCGTTACCGGTTACGTTGGTAAGATCGATAACTTCACCGATTGCAGTTCCACTACCAATCCCTGTAGTTTCCCAATCCATAAATTCATAAGTTCCTGAACCACCGTTTGTACCTACTAAGAAAAATGCGATTGAATGTAAAGAAAAGTCAGTACCATCAATTTCTCCCTGAATAGCTACAACTCCTCTTAAGTTCGGGCCGTTAAGAAATCCATTCCATGTTGGGTCACCATCAGATCTGATAGAAAGTACATAATTGTAATCAAAATCGCTTCCATTAACAGAAAGCTGTCCAATTCCTGAACCACCAGTTGATTCAGTTAAAGTAAATGTTACTCCTTCTGAAGGATCACTCCAAACATAAACGTTTGATGAAGGAGTTGAATACGTTGTCATACTAACACCAGAGGACCAAGTTGAACTTCCGCTTCCGTTAGTATTTGTTGTTGATCCGTTAGCAAGGCTAACGGTAAAGTCACGCAGCGCCTTTTTGGATAGATCCTGCATTCTTTTAGTTTTAGCAGTAACATCAGCACTAGGAGATGTTTTAGTATTTGGGCCACAAGCCTCTTTCTGACAAGAAACTGTGAACATCATTACTGCAAGAGCAGACGCTAAAATAGTGCGGCTAATGATTTTGGAGGTTAAAAAGATTTGTTTCATGGTGTATTGTTTAAAGGGTTAAAATAAAGGAAGGAGTTCAATAAAGAACTCCTTCCTTTTAAAAAAGGCATTTTAGAATACCCAACCTAAACGGATTGCGCTGTTGAAGTTTGGTCCGATGTTCATTTCAGAACCTTGATCAACTGGATCTGGATCCTTTGGAGTTGGTGTTACAGAAGATGGATGCTGAGTTGTAGTTTTAGAATCGCTGTACATTACTGTCTGGAAACCAAAACCTAATTCAGTTCCTAAATAGATATGCTTAGTGATATAGCAATCGAAACCAGCAACTAAGTTAACACCAAGTCTGAAGTAACCACCTTTGTTTGCATTTTTAGTAGTTTGAATTGTCCACTCATCTTTAGCATCAGTTCCAGTTGGAGTGATCTCTTTAGAAGACATACCAGCAAGATCCAATTCAGCTCCGATGTATGGGCTTAAACGGTTAGTTCCTTCAAAATGCTTCTCAAAACCTGGCTTGATGTTCCATCCAAATGATGATTTTTTGTATTTTTCAGAAACAGTTGCATCAACAGTTACATTTGAATTTCTAACTGAATCAGCTTTTGAAGAAGAATAGCTAACTCCAACTCCTAAACGAAAAGCTGTTTTATCGCTTAAAAATCTTCTGTAACGTACATAAGTCATTTGAATTGGCTTACTACCCAATGGCACAAAATTTAATTCTAAATTGTTTGCTCCTGCAGCTGGTTTAAGATCAGTAGCAGCATCTTGTGCCATGATCATCGTACATGCAGATAAAAAT
>JAJTCJ010000163.1 GCA_021323165.1 Bacteroidota bacterium
CGAGGAATTGATCAACGCAGACGAAGAAGTAATTTTAGCTAAGAAGATCCGTGAAGGAGATCAGGCTGCGTTAGAGAAATTAACAAAATCCAATTTACGTTTCGTAGTATCCGTTGCGAAGCAATATCAGAACCAGGGACTTAGCTTGCCCGATCTTATTAATGAAGGTAATTTAGGTTTGATCAAAGCTGCTAAGCGTTTTGATGAGACCCGTGGTTTTAAATTCATTTCTTATGCAGTTTGGTGGATCCGTCAGTCGATTCTTCAGGCTCTTGCTGAACAATCACGTATCGTACGTTTACCTCTTAACCAGGTGGGTTCATTGAATAAGATCAATAAAGCTTTCTCTAAGCTAGAGCAGGAATTCGAGCGTGAGCCAAGTGCTGAAGAATTGTCAGAATTACTTGAATTGCCTCAGGATAAAGTTGCTGACACTATGAGAGTTTCCGGACGTCACGTATCTATGGATGCTCCATTCGTGAACGGTGAAGAAAACAGCTTACTTGATGTGTTGGTTAATCATGATTCACCTCGTGCAGATAATGGTTTATTAAACGAATCATTACAGCGTGAGATTGAACGTTCACTATCAACATTAACTGAAAGAGAAAGAGATGTTGTTAAATTATTCTTCGGAATCGGAATCAACCACGGTTTGACCCTGGAAGAGATAGGTGCAAAATTTGACCTTACACGCGAACGTGTTCGTCAGATCAAAGAAAAAGCGATCAGAAGATTACGTCATAACTCCCGCAGTAAATTACTTAAAACCTATTTAGGATAATCAGGATTTAACAAAGGGATGATCTTTAACCGCATAAATAGCTTCAATAATTACAACGGGAGCAATGGTTAATTAAGTTGATCAGTTGATTTAGCTTGGGCTGAATTGTCTTTATCATTTTTATTTAACTATTATTTAATTACTACTTACCGAATATCAATTAACTAACCCTAATTAACTTTTGAACTAAAATGACACTGGAAACGATGGAACCTACAAAAGGTAAAGCAAAAGATTCTTATGAAACTGAATTGAATGAATGGATCGGTCATGAAAAAGCTGCATTGGATCTGATCAATGCGATCGGAAAGCTTTGGTATGAAAAATCCATAGAACTGATCTTATTTAGAAATCAGCTTGTGGATCGCAGTGCCAGTGAGATCATTAATCTTCATCATTATGCGAAGAACGTTGTTGGCAAAACTATTACTGTTGAAGCCACTTTGATGATCGCAAATGAGATCAACAAGCTTGATATCTGCCCTTCACGTATCGATATCGGAAAGCTTGCTTTTGAATGGCTGCAGGAACATGGACAGCATAAAACTTCCACCGATTTCTTAAAAATAAAACTTGCTGAATTTGTTGGGGCTAAACATACCATAACTCCTAAAGATGTGGTTCTATTCGGTTTTGGCCGTATCGGACGTCTTGCTGCACGCGAATTGATCGCCCAGGCCGGTAAAGGTGAACAGTTGCGATTAAAAGCGATAGTGACACGCGGAAACAGCAATGAAGAAATAATTAAACGTGCCGATCTATTGCGGACAGATTCTGTACACGGTCAGTTCCCGGGAACTATCATCGAAGATCTTGAGAAAAAAGCGCTGATCATTAACGGACATACAGTTTATATGATCGATGCTAAAAACCCTGAAGATGTTGATTATACAGCTTACGGTATCAACAATGCTTTACTAATTGATAATACAGGTGTTTTTCGTGACAAAGCTGAATTAAGCCGTCACTTGCAGGCAAAAGGTATTTCGAAAGTATTATTGACTGCACCTGCTAAAGATATTCCCAACATTGTTCATGGTGTGAATCACAGATCTGTGGATGTGAAAAGTGAGAACATCTTCTCTGCTGCATCTTGTACAACAAATGCCATCATGCCAATACTTGAGGTAACTCATAATAAGCTGGGAATTGTTCGCGGACATATTGAAACAGTTCACTCTTACACTAATGACCAGAACTTACTTGATAACTATCACAAGAAATACAGACGCGGACGTTCTGCCGCTCTGAATATGGTTATTACTGAAACAGGTGCCGAAAGCGCTTTAAAGAAAGTATTACCTCAGTTATCAGGTAAATTCACTGCAAATTCTGTGCGTGTACCAACACCAAATGTTTCTCTTGCTATCTTAAGCATGACAATGGAAAAAGAAACATCTAAAGAGGATGTAAACAATATCATTAAGGATGCTGCTTTAAACGGTGCTCTGGTAGAACAGATCCAATACATGAATTCAAATGAATTCGTTTCTACTGATGCTATCGGAAATCCTTGTCCTTCTGTGTTTGACAGTCAGGCTACCATTGTGGGGCCAGATAAGAAAAACATAGTTTGTTATGTATGGTATGATAACGAATATGGTTATACACGCCAGGTGATCCGTTTATCGAAATACATTGCGGAAGTAAGAAGATTGGTTTATTATTAAAATTATAAATTGAAACCAGATCCCTGTGATACCCTCACAGGGATTTTTTTTATTCTGAATATGGAGATCATCGAAGTAATAGCCAGGTATAAAATGTAAATTTGCGTTCATGAGTACGGGAATTCCAAAACACGATCCATTTGCCGCTTTGCGAATTAAAGAATTTCTATTCTTTTTAAATACACGTTTTTTTCTTACCCTGGCTATCCAAATGCAAAGCGTGATCGTTGGTTGGCAGATATATGAGTATACAAAAGATGTTTTGGCCTTAGGAATGATCGGACTCGCGGAAGCGATACCATTCATAATTGTATCATTGTTTTCAGGGCATGTTGCTGATAACTTTAACCGCAAAAGGATCATCATTATATTCACTACCTTATTGATAGGATGTACTTCAACCCTCCTCTATTTTTCTATGGATACATCCACCATAATTAAAACCTATGGAACCCTGCCTATTTTCTTTGTAATTGGTGGCATTGGAGTTATCAGGGGATTCTTATCAGCTTCATTCCCATCTTTCATGGCTCAGATAGTTCCAAGAGAATTATATGCTAACTCAGCAACATGGAACAGCACAGTATGGCACGTTGCTTCTATTGTCGGTCCGGCCATGGCAGGTTTTATATGCGCGGTAAGCTTTACCGCAGCTTACCAGGTTAATATAATAATGATTGTTATTGCGGTTATCTCCTTTTTATTTATCGCTTCAAAGCCTTTACCGTTTAAAGAACAAAAAGAATCTCTAAAAAATAGTTTATCCGCAGGAATTAAATTTGTGTTCGGTAATCAGCTGATTCTTGGTGCACTTTCATTGGATCTTTTTGCGGTGCTTTTTGGCGGAGCTGTGGGTATGCTTCCAGCCTACGCTGATAAGATCCTGCATGTGGGTGCGGTAGAACTCGGATTCTTGAGAGCTGCTCCTGCTGCAGGTGCGGTGTTAATGGCATTGATATTAGCGTATAGACCTCTTGCGAGAAATGCAGGAAGAAATCTATTTATTTCAATTGCATTGTTTGGTTTAGCAACAATACTATTCGGGATCTCAACAAACTATTATCTTTCTCTTTTCTTTTTATTTCTTACCGGAGCGTTTGATAATGTAAGTGTGGTTATCAGACATACTATCTTGCAATTATCTACTCCCGATAATATGCGTGGAAGAGTTTCTGCCGTGAACAGTATTTTCATAGGTTCATCAAATGAGATCGGAGGATTTGGGATTGATGCCTTCCGTTGTTTTCGGAGGTATAATGACCGTATTGATAGTTGGCATTACCGCAAAGCTTGCACCTAAATTAAGAAAGCTTGATCTTAAAGATATTCAATAATTTATCTAGATTGATTCCCACTCAAGGATATTATTAAAGAATTCATTAAGACTTATTTTCCCTGTTGCAACTATCATAAGACTAATAGCAACAGCGATAACACAACATTTAATGATTACTCTGCTTCTGGAATTGGTGATTGTTAATGTCTGAAATTTCATAAGTTTTTATTTTAATTATTTGATCCTTTTACAAAACAAAACTACTCTCGTTGTCGCAGGTAGAAAAACGGAAGTTTGTGAGTGCAAAACAGGTTGGGGTCATTTATCACAAATTTTCTTTCATTATCCTAAAGCTACATTCAGAAAATTTGCATTTTTTGCAAATCAATAGCCGGATTTATTATAAATTGCAAAGTATACCGGGATCAATTCTTATTTAATCAGGAATATTTATGGCGAAAAAAGTTGTGGAATCTGCTCAGACCAATTTGATGCAACGTATCAAAAGCTCTTTACCTGCCAATATATCTTTGGTAGATGAGCTTGCCGACCTCTTAAATGTAAGTAATGACAGTGCTTATCGCAGAATGCGAGGTGAAACACAATTAAGTATAGAGGAGCTGGCTCTTATATGTAAGCATTTCAAGATCTCATTCGATTCATTTATCAATAGTACAGATGAAAGCTGCGTTAATTTTACCTATCACCAGCTAAGCTCCCATGTCAATACTTTTAAAGAATATCTTCAGGGAATAAAAGATGATCTTGATCAATTAATGAAATTTCCCGAAAATGAACGAGAGGTGATCTTTGCAGCCGAAGACATTCCTGTTTTTCAAAATTTCGCTCATCCTCATCTTACAGCGTTTAAGATCTTTTACTGGAACAAGTCTATCCTGAATGCAAAAGGGTTTGAAGACAGCAAATTCGAAACTGCTCATATAGATAAGGAATTGATGCAGCTGGCTTCAGACATCTATAAGCGTTACTCTAAGGTTTCTTCTGTAGAAATATGGTCTGATGATACCGTTAACAGCACCATCAAACAAATTGAATTCTATTGGGATTCCGGAGCTTTTAAAAGTAAACATGATGCCTTAAAAGTTTGTGAAGAAGTGAATCTTATGTTCATAAGGATCAGTAAACAGGCTGAGTTGAATGTCAAACTTGATATGAATAATAAACCCACCAGCACTGAGAACAATTACTCTCTTTATCATAGTGATGTTATGATAGGTAATAACTGTGTTTTATCTACGATGGGAACAATGAAAGGAGCATATATTTCGTACAATACATTTAATGTAATGCTTACCACGAATGCCAATTTTTGTAATGAAACTGAGCTTTGGCTGAAGAATCTTATCCGCAAGTCCAATCTTATTAGCGGAGTTGCTGAAAAACAACGGTATCGTTATTTTAAAAGAATTCATGAAGTGCTGAATAAGCTGATCAGTAAGATAGAAAGTGAATAATGAAATTGAATAAAAAAGAATTAAAAGAGTTCCTGGAAGAAAAAACGGATAAGTATAATCGTCCGTTCTTTATAGAGAGTGATCCAATTTCAATCCCTCATCAATTCAATAAAAAAGAAGATATTGAAATTGCGGGCTTCCTTGCTGCCACAATAGCATGGGGTCAGCGTGTTACCATCCTGAAGAATTCCAATAAGCTCATGCAATTAATGGACAATAGCCCTCATGAGTTTATTATAAAAGCAGGCAAAAAGGATCTGAAGCGATTTGAGGGGTTTGTTCACAGAACATTTAATAGTGATGATCTGAAATTCTTCATTCTATCGCTTCAGAATATTTATCGTAATGAAGGCGGACTGGAGAAAACATTCAGCTGTTCTGAGAAGAAAGATGTCCTGCTTCACTCTATCACTAATTTCAGGAATTTATTTTTTACTA
Source organism: Bacteroidota bacterium (assembly GCA_021323165.1). Classification (GTDB taxonomy): domain Bacteria; phylum Bacteroidota; class Bacteroidia; order 2-12-FULL-35-15; family 2-12-FULL-35-15; genus 2-12-FULL-35-15. The sequence goes on from JAJTCJ010000163.1 coordinate 5,644, forward strand.
TCCCTCATTTGCCAAGAACCACAAAGCACGTCTCCAATCCTATGGATAATTCATCTGCAAAACGCATTTGCATGTTTCTCCGCTGGATGGCAAGAAAAGATAAACGTGGAGTTGATTTTGGGATCTGGAAGCTGGATCAGTCTCAGCTTATGTGTCCGCTCGATGTACATTCCGGCAACGTTGGCCGAAAACTCGGATTATTAAAACGAACACAAAACGACTGGAAAGCAGTAGAAGAGTTAACTACCAGTCTTCGGCAAATAGATGCAAGTGATCCGGTTAAATATGATTTTGCATTATTTGGATTGGGTGTATTTGAGAAATTCTGAGCTTATCGATTAATGAAAAAAAGTATTATATTTGACCTTTGATGAGCTTTATCTACCCTGCATTTTTATTTGCACTTTCGGCAATCGCCATTCCCATCATCATTCATCTTTTTAACTTCAGGAAATATAAAACTGTTTATTTCAGTAACGTACGTTTTCTTAAAGAAGTAAAACAGGAAACTCAGGCTAAATCAAAACTTAAGCATTTACTCGTATTGCTGGCGAGGATCCTATTCATTCTTTTCCTTGTACTTGCTTTTGCACAGCCATTCATACCCGTTCAAAACAGCAAAGTTGTCCCTGGAAATAAAGCAATCAGCATTTTTATCGACAATTCCTTCAGCATGGATGCTGTGAATAAGAACGGGACCCTGCTTGATGAAGCTAAAAAAAGAGCATTGTAAGATCAGTCCGGCAACACGACAGCTTTCCGAAATAAGCTCCCGTTCCTTTGATGTACTTCAGCAAAGTGGTAATGCAAGCAAAACTCTTTTCATTCTATCCGATTTTCAGAAAAGTATTACTGATATCAATAATATTAAGAACGATGAAAAGATCAAAGTAAACCTGATTCCGCTTACTGCTGCAGATAAGAGCAATGTCTATATCGATACATGCTGGTTTGAAACTCCTGTAAGGCAATACAACCAGCTCGAAAAGCTTCATGTTAGGATTAAGAACAATTCAGATAAAGAACTTGAGAATAATTCCATTAAGCTATTCATCAATAATATTCAGAAAACTCCGGCAAGCTTCAATGCTGAAAAAAATTCAGAAGAAGAAGTTGTCCTTTCCTTTTCTTCTAAGGAAGCCGGAATTCAGCATTGCCGAATAGAGATAAGCGATTACCCTGTAACTTTTGATGATCAGTTTTATTTCAGTTTTACTGTAGCAAAAACTATATCAGTCTTAAGTATTGATCCGGCCGCAATGCCAACAGGAAGTCCTTATTTAAATAAACTTTTCGGAGAAGATTCATTATTTCTGTTTAAAAATGTGCAGGAAAATCAGCTTGATTATTCCTCCTTAGCATCTTACGATCTAATCGTTCTTAACGAATTAAAAAATATTTCATCAGGGCTAAGCCAGGAATTAAAGCGCTTTATGGATAATGGCGGAAGTGTTTTGTTATTCCCTCCAGCAGATGCCGATCTCAATTCTTATAAAGAGTTTTCTTTGTTAACCCGCTCTTCCTGGTTTGAGAAGTATGATACGCTGAATACAAAAGTGGATAAGATCAATCTGGATCATGACGTTTATAAAGATGTGTTTGACAAACGAACATTCTCCGCTTCAAATCTCGATCTTCCGAAAGTGAATGCGCATTACACATTAATCAGAAATACACGGAACACTGAGGAATACCTGCTTAAATTACAAAATGGAGATATTTTCTTTAGTATGAACAGTATTGGCAAAGGCAAGCTATATCTTTGCTCTTCGGGTTTAAATAATGAATCCGGTAACTTTTCCCGACACGCCATCTTTGTGCCTACGCTTTATAAGATAGCGATGTACAGTATGCAGACACAATCTCTTTTCCAAACAATAGGAAATAATGAATCCATTGAGACAAATAAGAACATTACAGGTGAAAATGTTTATCATATTAAAAGTCTAAAAGGCGATTTTGATATTATTCCGGAACATAAAGTGATCGACTTCAAAACAGAGATAATGCCTCATGACCAGATAACCGAAGCCGGAAATTTTAATCTGTTTGCGGACAAGGAACTTATAGCGGGAATTGCATTTAATTATAACAGGAATGAATCCTCATTAAACTACTATAATAGTGATGAACTAAAAGATCAAATAGAGAAGTCTAACTATTTAAATATTAATGTACTTGAAAATACAGAACAGAAATTAACACAAACACTGACTGAGCTGGATCAGGGCAAAAAGCTATGGAAACTTTGCCTTGTTTTAGCTCTGTTATTTTTAGCGCTGGAAGTAATTCTTCTTAGGTTTATGAAAGGATGATTTCAGCATAGTATACTAAAATTAGAACTAAAATATTAACCTGGCGCATTTGCGTCTTAGCGGTAAACAAACCATGAATATACTTATCAAGCAAGCCCGCATTATCGATCCTACTTCAGCCTTTAATGGGAAAACAGTTGATGTATTGATCGAAGGAGGAGTAATAACTTCGATAAAATCGAAAATATCAACAGAAAAGAATGTCAGGACAATAGAAGCAGAAAACCTTCACCTTTCACCGGGCTGGCTGGATATGCAGGTAAATCTTTGTGATCCCGGCTTTGAACACAAGGAAGATCTTGAAACAGGAATACGAGCGGCAGCTGCCGGAGGTTTTACGGCAATAGCAGTAACTTCAGCGACTAACCCTCCTATTCATTCAAAGGCTCAGGTACAATATATAAAGAACAACACAAAAGATGAGATAGTAGATGTATATCCTGTAGGGGCTACAACTCATAACCGGGAAGGAAAAGAACTTTCAGAAATGTATGACATGCAGCAAGCCGGAGCTATTGCTTTCTCTGATGATAAAAACACGATTGGAAATGCCGGTATTCTTATGAGAGCACTGCTCTACTCTAAGAATTTCAACGGCCTTGTGATGGCACACTGCGATGATAAAAGCATATCGCAGGACGGACAAATGAATGAAGGAATCACGTCTACAATGCTTGGATTAAAAGGGATTCCTGCACTTGCAGAAGAACTGATGATCAGCAGAAATATTTCCCTTGCCCAATATACTGATGCTCCAATTCACATTATGAATGTTTCCACTGAGGGTTCTGTAGAACTGATAAGAGATGCGAAAGCGAAAGGATTAAAGATCACTGCTTCGGTGAATGCTTATAATCTTTCCTTAGAAGACGGATTACTTTCAGGTTTCGATAGTAATTATAAACTCAATCCGCCATTGAGAACCAAACCTGATATCGAGGCTCTAAGAAAAGGCCTGATGGATGGGACAATCGATGCGATCACAAGTGATCATCGTCCACAGGATATAGAATCCAAAGATGTTGAATTTGATCACGCTTCAAACGGAATGATAGGACTTGAAACAGCATTCGCATTAATTAATTCCAACAGAAGTAAGATGAGGCATGAAACGATAATCGCAGCACTTACATCCAAACCTCGCGCCTTACTGAATTTAAAATCAATTTCCATTAAAGAAGGAGAAGCAGCTAATATCACTCTATTCGATCCAGATAAAGAATGGATCTTTGAAAAGAAGCATATTCATTCAAAGTCGGCCAACACTCCTTTCATTGGTACTAAGTTCAAAGGAAAAGTGATCGGAGTAATAAATAAGAAACAGGTAGTACTGAATAAATAAGTAAGATATCCTGACATACGGATTTTGTACTTTGATATTTTTTTGTAGTTTAGCCCTGGAATATTTCAAACAAATCTTTATTAACCTTCTATTAATCGAAACAAATGCTCGTAAACACAAAATCATTTGCGCGTAAAAGCGTAATGCTTATCGCTACCGGAATGCTATTAGGCTACCGGAATGCTATTAGCATCATGTGGCAACGAAACACAAAAAGATGAATCTGTTACAGATATTGATACTGCTGCAACAGAAACCTCATCTGTAGAAGTTGAAGATGTTTCTTATTCACTTCCATCACCATTACAGATAGCTTCTATATTTAAAAAATCTGGATTAAAATATAAAGATGGTATCACAAGTCCATTAAAAGATCCTTCCAAATACACAACCAACTTAAGCAAAGCGCTTAACCTTGGTGTTTACAGTGCTGATCTTTCTTATACTGTTTTAAACAAACAGAATCAGGAAGCAATGAACTATATGAAATTATGCCGTCAGATGGCTGATAATTTAGGTATGGGTTCTGTTTTTGAACAGGGAAATCTATCAAAGCGTTTCGAAAAGAATATCGGTAACGAAGATTCTCTTGCTTATATCATAGCTGAGCTTCAGATGGTAACCGATATGTATCTTGATGAGAATGACCAGCAGCAGGTAACTTCTATTGTGTTCGCAGGAGCATGGATAGAAAGTATGTATGTTGGTTCAAAGGTTTATGAAAAAGGTAAGGATAAATCACTTAACAGCAAACTTGCTGAACAGATGACAATCCTTGGAAGCATCGTAAATGCTTTAAAAGCTCAGGAGAAAAAAGATCCTGCAATCTCCGGACTTGTTGCCGATCTTAACACGATCAAATCGATCTATGATGAATTACCTTCTGTGAAGAACGTGAGTGAAGAAGATGCCAACAGCGAAAAAGAAATGACATTAACAGATGATGAAGTTACTACCCTTACTAAAAAGATAGAGGAAGTAAGAACCAAATTCATTAACGGATAATAACCTTTGTTCAATTTCAAGCGTTAGACTATGAAAAAAATATTTTATACAAGTTTACTCGGTTTAATATTCGTTTATGGATTTACAACTATCCAGAC
>JAJTCJ010000005.1 GCA_021323165.1 Bacteroidota bacterium
GCTTAAAACGTGTTAAAAACTTTGTATTTATTGTGCTTTAAGGTTTCGTATTTTTACGTTCCGATGGCAAAAAAGGAAGCAGCAGTAAAAGAAGGCAAAGCGGATACAGAAACTCCGTTGATGAAACAGTACAATCAGATCAAGGCGAAATATCCTGATGCATTGTTGTTGTTCCGTGTGGGGGATTTTTACGAGACCTTTGGAAGCGATGCTGTGAAAGCAGCTAATATCCTTGGCATTGTTCTTACTAAAAGAGCGAACGGCTACCAGGCATTCATTGAACTTGCCGGTTTCCCGCATCACTCACTCGATACATACCTTCCTAAGCTGGTGCGTGCCGGACAAAGGGTAGCTATCTGCGATCAGCTGGAAGATCCAAAACTGACCAAAACCATTGTAAAAAGAGGTGTTACCGAATTAGTAACTCCAGGAGTTTCATACAACGATAAAGTTCTGGATCATAAAGCGAACAACTTTCTTGCAAGCGTTTATCTCGGGGAAAAGATCTCAGGTGTTTCCTTCCTGGATGTTTCTACCGGTGAATTCTTTATTGCTCAGGGCTCTGCAGAATATATCGACAAGCTGCTTCAAAGCTTTCGCCCGAACGAGATCCTATTTCAAAAAAATAAAAAGAAGCTCTTCAATGAACTTTTCGGTGATAAATTTTACACCTACGGGCTCGATGACTGGGCCTTTACTCATGAATTCGGAACCGAGTGTTTACTGAAACATTTTGGCACCAAATCATTAAAAGGATTCGGGATCGAAGCACTTGAACATGGAACTATTGCTGCAGGTGCTGCATTGCATTACTTAGCGGATACTCAGCACGATAAAGTAAAACATATTTCCACTATTTCACGAATTGAAGAAGAGAAATATGTGTGGCTCGACAGGTTCACTATCCGTAATCTTGAATTATTCGGATCGCATAATGACAATGCAAGAACACTTATCGATATCATCGACCAGACGATTTCCCCAATGGGTTCACGTATGATGAAGCGCTGGATGGCGCTGCCCTTAAAAGATAAAGCTCCGATAGATGAACGTCTGGAAGTGGTTGATTATTTTTTGTCCAATCCTGAGATCAGTGCCGGACTGGTTGGCCATCTCGAAATGATAGGAGACCTGGAACGTATCATTTCCAAAGTGGCTACTGCACGCATTTCACCTAAAGAAGTTGTACAGCTGAAACGTGCATTATCAGCGATAGCTCCGATCAAAGAAGCCTGCGAAAAATCAAAGAATAAATCATTACAAAAAATTGCGGAGCAACTGAATCCCTGCAAAACTGCAATAGACAGAATTGAAAAAGAGATTACTGCTGATCCTCCTTATCTTGTGATCAAAGGAAATGTGATCGCTGCAGGAATAAATGCTGAGCTTGATGACCTTAGAAAAATATCCTATTCAGGGAAAGATTTTCTTTTACAAATTCAGCAGAGAGAAAGTGAGATCACAGGAATACCTTCCCTGAAAGTGGCCTTTAATAATGTGTTCGGATACTATCTTGAAGTTACCAACACACACAAAGACAAAGTACCGACAGAATGGATGCGTAAGCAAACACTTACCAATGCAGAACGTTACATTACTCCTGAATTAAAAGAATACGAAGAAAAGATCCTTGGTGCTGAGGATAAGATCCAGGCTTTAGAAGCAAAGCTGTTCACTGATCTTGTGCTTTCGCTGATGGATTATATTCCGATGATACAGCTGAATGCCTCACTCATCGGCCGCATCGATTGTCTTTTATCATTCGCGACAACAGCATATAAGAACAATTATATCAGACCGCATATTCTCGAAGACAAAACACTTGATATAAAGGATGGCCGTCATCCCGTAATAGAAAAACAATTACCTGTTGGTGAAGAATACATTGCAAATGATGTTTATCTCGATAATGAAAAACAGCAGATCATCATCATCACCGGTCCTAACATGAGCGGTAAATCAGCGCTCTTAAGACAAACAGCACTGATTGTTCTGATGGCACAAATGGGAAGCTTTGTTCCTGCCAAACATGCAAACATCGGACTGGTTGATAAGATCTTTACTCGCGTAGGGGCATCCGATAATATTTCATCGGGTGAATCTACCTTCATGGTGGAGATGAATGAAACTGCGAGCATCCTTAATAACCTTTCTGACCGCAGTCTTATACTGCTGGATGAGATCGGTCGCGGAACCAGTACGTATGATGGAATTTCCATTGCATGGGCGATCGCTGAATTCATACATCAGCATCCTTCTGCGAAAGCAAAAACATTGTTTGCAACACACTACCATGAGCTCAACGACATGGCTGCAACAATGCATAGAATAAAAAACTTTAATGTATCAGTTAAAGAAGTTGGAAACAAAGTTCTTTTCATGCGTAAGCTTGTAGCAGGTGGAAGCGAACACAGCTTCGGGATCCACGTTGCGAAAATGGCAGGTATGCCGAAGAAAGTGCTCGACAGAGCCAATCAGATCTTAGCGCAGCTTGAAGGAGAAAGAGATAAATCAGTTGGGAGAACGGAGTCAGGAGAGCGGAGAACGGAGAGCGGAGAACCTAGGGTTAAAAATCCTGAGGTTAAACCATCCAATGATATGCAGTTAAGCTTCTTTCAATTAAATGATCCTGTGCTTGAAAATATAAAAGATGAATTATTAAAAACAGATATTAACACTTTAACTCCCGTTGAAGCATTAATGAAACTGAATGAGATTAAGAAAATGATTGGAGGATAATAAAAAAATTATGAATTATGGATTATGAATGCTGAATGTTTATAACCTAATTTATAATATATAATTCAACATTATAATTCAATTAAACTCCTTCATGCTCCGATTCCCATGCAAAGAATAATTCTTTCAGGTATTTATTTTCTTCAGAAGTAATTTTTTTATCTGCTTTTACAACCTTCACAGCAAAGTTTAGAAAGTCAACGCGTTCCTGAGGGATAGAGTCTTCATAAAAATCGTTCATAGCATTATTGAAATGAAGAAAATAATCTTCTTTCGGAAGTGAACTAAGGATCTCCACTTCATTATCCAGGTTTACATGAAAGGGAAAAGCATCCTTAAGGTATTTTATTATCACCTTGCCTTCATTTTTATCAAATTCACCATCTACCTGCGACAGTATCATAAGCATATGATAACCCGCCATCACTTTATTCATTTTCGCCATTTTTTCTGTGTGTTAACCTATGTAAATATACGGTTTTGAATAATAAATAAGCTTAAAACTATACGTTTTTTCAGAAGGTTTTAAACCTGATAAACCTTAAAAAGCATTTTTGTCAACAACAAGTTTCTTTTATTGGGATCAGCTCGGGAAATGAAGAGGTAAAAGAATTTGAGGGACTTGAACTTGTGAAGACCTTACCTGAAGCCTTTTGATACCAAAAATATGGTATCATTAATTAATAAGCACTTGCTTTAGTAAGTTAGCTTGTTTGAGTACAATTCAAATATCCCTTTTAAATTCCCCACACAAATTATATTCCAGCATCAGGTTTTATTTCAGAATAAAATGAAATAAATCTGTTTTAATAAGATCAAATTCTCCAAGAATCCTTTTCCTGTTTCATTCTTCTTAATATTTTATTTCCAATGGATTATCTGCAAAATCTATTGGATGTATTTGCTGTTTTATAATTAACGGATGGCTTTATTTTTTAATTAATGTTTTGAGATAATGAATTCAAAAAGTTCGACAAATAAAATTGTTTTACTAATGAAATCTAAAATCAACATGATGAATAAAAATTGGCTTGCATTGAACATGATAATAAGTAAAACTCATAATAACACAAACCGTTATGGATAACAATCACAACTATTTACCAAAAAGCATTTTAACTATTCTTTTTGTGCTAATGGGTCTCTTTAGTCAGAGTCATACTTTTGCTCGAAATGCTGATTTAAGCTCCGCATTTATTAGCGATTCGCTTCCCTTTCCTACTATTACTTCAGATCAGGATGATTATCCGCCCCTGAGTGATGCCTATTTATCCGGCAGAGGTTTTCACCCCTTAGAAAATGTCATTGTCCGGGTCGTTCAATTTGATGAAAATCATCCAGATGGTGTGAACAGCGGAACCTGGAGTGTTACTGCAGACTCCGCAGGTAATTTTGAAACTTACTGGCAGGTTTGTAATTGTATAGGTGCTACTCTGAAAGCATCTGCTGACGGACAAACTTCCGGCTTACATGCAGAAACCATATTTACGGATGCTGATCTTACTGTTTCAATCTCCGGAGCAAGTTCAATTTGTACCGGAACAACTACTAATTATTCCGCTAATCCTAGCTCAGGAGGTGGCTCCTACCAATGGAGAAGGAACGGCACCAATATAGGAGGAGCTACAAGTTCTAATTATACAGCTTCCCTTGCAGGCACATACGATGTGGTATATATCAAAAGCGGAGTTTCTGCTTTTTCAAACACCATTACCTTAACAATCATTAATCCTGTTCTCTTCAGTGTTACCGGAGGAGGTACGTTTTGTACAGGTGGTGCAGGTGTGGCTGTTGGCCTAAGTGGTTCCGAAACTGGTTTAAGTTATCAGCTAAAAAGAAACGGTAGCAACGTAGGTTCCCCGGTGGCAGGCACGGGAGCTGCATTATCATTTGGCAACCAGCTATTGGCGGGAACTTATACTGTTACTGTTGTAGGATGCGCTACCACCATGTCCGGAAATGCTTCTATCACTATAAGCTCCAGACCGACTGCTACAATTACGAGTTCAAGCACTGCAATTTGTAACGGAAGCAGCGTGAATATAACAGGTAATGTAACCGCCACAGGCAGCTGGTCACTAACTTTAAATGGTGATGGTGTGGTCACAGGTTCAGGAAACGGCTCTTTCACAAAAAACCTGAGTCCTTCATCTACCACTACATATTCGATCGCATCACTTGCTGATGCAGCCTGCAGCTCGCTCTCTTCTGATCTTAGCGGCTCAACCACTGTTACGGTTAATCAAAGGCCTACTGCAGTCATTACAAGCACCGATAAGGATCTCTGCAATGGCGGAAGCACTAATATAACAGGAAATGTGGTGGCGAGCGGACACTGGACATTATCTTTAAATGGTGATGGTACTGTAACTGGAAATGGAAATGGAACTTTTTCAAAAAGTGTTACACCTTCAAATACTACAACTTACACCATAGGTACATTAAGTGATGCTAAATGTACTGCTATAGCAGCTGATCTTAGCGGTTCTACAACCATAACTGTGGTTCAGTTATCGGCAGCTACTGCAACTCCTTCATCTCAAACCATCTGTTCAGGTGATACAATTACTCCCATTGTTTTAAGCGGAGCATCCTCCTATTCATGGACACGTACCAACATGGCAAATGTGTTAGGAATTCCAACAAGCGGAACAGGAAATATCAGCGGAATCCTGAACAACAATACCACATCTGCAAGAACGGTTACATTTACAATAACACCTACTCTAAGCGGATGCACAGGCGACCCTATCACCGCAACTGTTACCGTAAATCCTTTACCTGTTGTTACAGCTCAACCGGCAAATCAAAGCATTACGTATGGTTCAGGTGCAAGCTTTACTGTTGCCGCTGCCGGAATGGTATCCGCTTATCAATGGCAGGAGTATGCTGGCTCAACATGGATTAATGTGACAGATGGCGGGATCTATTCAGGAACTAACACCCCGACTCTGTCATTATCACTTCCAACCGCATCCATGAATAATTATAAGTACCGCTGCATTGTTTCAGGATCTTGTCCACCCAATGCTATCAGTAATGAAGCTTTATTAAATGTGAGTCAACGACCGATCACCGTAACAGTTGATCCCGGTCAGACAAAAGTTTACGGACAAAGTGATCCGGCATCATTTGCTTACCAGTTAACTTCAGGTACTCTTTTAAGCGGTGATGCATTGAGCGGTACTTTAAGCCGTACTGCAGGTGAAGATGTTAATATATATGCGATTAATCAGAATACATTAACTGCCGGACCCAATTATCTGATCACTTTTATCTCCGATAATTTTTCAATCACACATTTAAATATTACAGGAGATTTTACTGTCGCTGATAAAATTTATGACGGCAATACAAATGCAACTATTCTTACTCGAACTCTAATAGGAAATCTTCCCGGTGATGATGTTTCTTTAATGGGCGGTTCAGCAACCTTCGATAATATGAATGTTGGAAACGGCAAAGTAGTTACATTAACAGGAATGAGTCTTTCAGGAGCAAAAGCATTAAATTATAATTTGTTATCCGTTGATACTGCATCGGCAGATATTACTCTGCGATCGTTAACAATTACAGTTGATCCCGGCCAGACAAAAGTTTACGGACAAATTAATCCGGCTTCTTACACTTACCAGATAACTGCAGGATCATTAGTAACGGGAGATACATTAAGCGGAGCATTAAGTCGTGCTCCCGGTGAAGATGTAAATACTTATGCGATCACTCAAAATAGTTTAAGTGCCGGTTCAAATTATCTGATCACTTTTAATCCTGATAATTTCTCCATCACACATTTAAATATTACAGGAGATTTTACTGCCGCTGATAAAATTTATGACGGCAATGCAACTGCAACTATTCTTACTCGAACTCTAATTGGAAATCTTCCCGGTGATGATGTTTCTTTAACTGGCGGTTCGGCATCCTTTGAGAATATGAATGTTGGAAACGGCAAAATGGTCACTTCAACAGCTATGAGTCTTTCAGGAGCAAAAGCATTAAATTATAATTTGTTATCCGTTGATACTGCATCGGCAGATATTACTCTGCGATCGTTAACAATTACTGTTGATCCCGGTCAGACAAAAGTTTACGGACAAATTAATCCGGCTTCCTACACTTACCAGATAACTTCAGGCACGTTGGTGACAGGGGATACATTAAGCGGAGCATTAAGTCGTGCTCCCGGTGAAGATGTAAATACTTATGCGATCACTCAGAATAGTTTAAGTGCCGGTTCAAATTATCTGATCAGTTTTAATCCTGATAATTTTTCAATCACACATTTAAATATTACAGGAGATTTTACTGCTGCGAATAAAATGTATGACGGCAATGCAACTGCAACCATTCTAACACGCACCCTTATAGGAAATCTTCCCGGTGATGATGTTTCTTTAACGGGCGGTTCAGCAAACTTTGATAACAAGAATGTTGGAAACGGAAAAGTGGTTACCTTTACAGGAATGAGCCTTTCAGGAACAAAAGCATTAAATTATAATTTATTATCAGTTGATACGGCATCAGCCAATATAACAGCTAAACCGGCATCAGTAAGTCCGACAGCAACAAGCAAAACCTATGGCGCAAGTGATCCGGCATTAACAGGAGTGCTGTCCGGTTTCATTTCAGGAGACGGCATTACAGCTATCTACACCAGGGTTGAAGGTGAAACAGTATCAGGCAGTCCTTATTTGATCACTGCGGATTTAAATCCGGACAGTGCATTATCAAATTATACTATAACATATAATACCGCAAATTTCACTATCAACCCTGCATCGGTAAGTCCTGTTATAACTTTTTCAGTAAATCCTCAGCAATACAGTGATACTGAAACATTCACCTTAACCATTCCCGGAGGAGCGCCATTAATAAGCGGGGGGCCGCAGGCCGCTCAAAGCGCAAGCTTTTATATCGGAACACAGAGCCTAGGAAATGCCAACCTTATCATATCCGGATCAGACCTGGTTGCAACATTAAGTAATATTCCACTGCTGGAACCTACTCCATTCGGAACAGCACCGGTCGGACAAATGGCTCCGGGAGCACGAACCGTAAAAGCAGTTATCAATAACCCGGATAATAATTATTCATTCAGCACTTTAGAACCTACAGCGGTTTTAAATATCAGCAAAGAGAATTCAGCTGCATATTATACCGGAGGAGAATTTGCAAGCACAGGAACTGCAACTGCTACTACAGCTAATATTCGTTTATCGGCAACAGTAATTGATACTGCTGATTCAAACAGAGGAGACATCAGGAATGCACTTGTGCGTTTTAAGATCCAACCTTACAATTGCGATATTTCAATGACTCCGGGTGCTGTTATTTATACCCGATGGAGAACCGTTTCACTTGTAAACGCATCTGATATTTCTACGGGAACCGCGGTTCTTGATACATCATTCAACATAGGAAGCTGTGATGCAAAGATCTATGATGTTACGGTTGAAACCGGAAACTATTATACAGGCAATTCCGGTATGGCAACAATAACTGTAGCTAAGTCTCTCAACGATTTTATTACCGGTGGCGGTCATCTTATAGTGGGTGCTGGTTCCGGAAATAAAACAAGCGGTACATATAAATCAACAGACAATTCAAAAACAAACTGGGGATTCAATGTGAAGTACAATAAAAACAAAACCAATCTCCAGGGGAATGTGAATATCATTATTCGCAGTGGCGGGAAAAGCTACCAGGTGAAAGGTATCGTTGGCGGAAGTAATGGTGCATTGAGTGTTAACACTACAGATCCATCCAATATGCGTGCAACTGTTACAGCCAAAGCAAACATGATCGATCTTTCCACCGGACTTGCAGTAAATTACGGCAGCAACGCGACAATGGAATTAAGGATGAGCGATAAAGGTGAACCCGGAGTAAACAAAGACACCTATGGAATTACAATTTGGGGTTCAAACAATACATTGCTTTATTCAAGCAACTGGACAGGCACCACAACAGGCGAGCTGCCTATTAACGGAGGCAACATCCAGGTGAAGAGTACATCCTCGGGCAGGAGTATGGAAGAATCAGAGGCAGTAACAACAATAAATGCAGATTCAGTTGACCCGGAAAAACCATTTATTATTTATCCGAATCCGAATACAGGAATGTTCACCGTTGAGATCTGCAGAAAAGACATAAGTGAAAGCGCCCAGATAGAAGTAACAAATTCTGTAGGTCAGCTGGTGTATACAAAAATACCCCAAGTGCAGGATGGATGTATCAAAGAAATAATGGAGCTTGATAATTCATTACCAGATGGAATTTATTTCATTCACCTTAAAATTGGACAAAAAGATCAAATGATGAAGATGATGTTGATGAAGTAGAGTGCTTTTTCCAAATGAAAGATCCCAAATGAGAATTTGGGATTTTTTTTTAAATGAAAAATTTTCTAACTCTTTTGCCGGAAAATCCCGATAACTGTCGATTTTCGGTATAAATCGAAATTAAGCTTCGTTTTTAACGAAAATGTTTTGCAGAATTAAAAAAATACTTACTTTTGCAATCCATTATCCGCTATACGCTTGTATTGAAGGATAAAAAACGCGAAAGTAGCTCAGTTGGTAGAGCGCGACCTTGCCAAGGTCGAGGTCGCGGGTTCGAACCCCGTCTTTCGCTCTTCGTTCACTATAGCCCGTTTAGGCGAAGGTGAGCATAAGAGAAAGCCCTCTTTTAACCGAGAGGGTATTTTTTTAAAGATTTCGGAATACTACCAGATCCGGAACTTATATTGGCCCAGGTGGTGGAACTGGTAGACACGCAGGACTTAAAATCCTGTGATCATTGCGATCGTACCGGTTCGATTCCGGTCCCGGGTACTAAGCCGGATCATTTAAACATGATCCGGTTTTTTGTTTCTCTTCCTCAATAAAATCAAGGGTTTCAGTTTAAAATTCAGATTCGATATTTTAGTGGTTAAATTATTCGAATTTCAATTCGCATTGAGAATGAATTAATTGCGAGTTCGAGTACGGTTCACCCTAAAAATTCAAAATATGAGTAACTACAAACGATTAAGTATTGAGGAATTGAAAGCATTTCCCGGCTTTGAAAATCACACAGATGAAATGGCAAATGAAACAATAGCAACTCTGCTTGTCTATTTTGTTCTATGAACTATACCAAAAATCTCTTTCTGAGGAAGAAATCAACGCTACTCAATAGTAAATTTTGTATATTTAATACAATGAGACTTTCGACATTCATATTGTTTCTCTTTACTTTTCTGTTATTTAGCGGAAAGGCGCAAAAAGAAATTGCCCAATCAACCGAACAAGATGGATATGTTCAGGATTTTAACATCCTTACTACGAGTATGCGTGAACTTTACCCTATGTTTTACACGGTTCAAGGGAAAGAGAAAGTCGAGCAAGCAATTAAAGAAACCTTTGTAAAACTTTCTACTGCAAAGACGAAACACGAAGCGTTGTATATAATTCAACGCTTTCTTTATGGGTTTTCAGACGTTCACGCTTCACTTATGATATATGGTGATCTCTTGGTCGAAAAAGCACTGCCTTTCAAAGTACAGATTATTAAGGATGAACTTTATATCAAAAATTTTCCGGCCAATCCGTTACTGAATGGAGCAAAAATTAATGCAATTGATTCTCATAATACAAAAAATGTCATTGATAGTTTAAAAGTTCTATATCCAGTAGATGGAAATAATGTAATGGGTCTCGTCATCCAACCGTTATTTAATTCCTTCTATGGGGCTTTCATTGAACAACGAGATTCCTTCTCTATTAATACAGATAAAGGGATAATAACAGTTCCATGTCTAAAAAGAAGTGATCCGACATTCAACGACATTATCCGCAATTCTTGGATGAGCTATATGGTCACTGACAAAGATTGGATGAAAAAGGAAGTCACTGATCAATATGGGTACTTTAGACTTCTTAGTTTCGATAAAAAAGTAAATGGCTTTAAAATAGAGAATGAGTTCAATAGTCTTATTGCGGAACTTAATAAACGAAAAGTACCAAATTTGATTATTGATTTAAGGTACAATTCCGGAGGCGATCCTTATATGGCAGGCAGAATAGCTTCCTTGCTCATAGATCAACCGATAAAAGTATTTGAAAAACTTATTGTTGTTAAACCAGAGGCTCCGAGTTTCAGCCAATATCTAAAAATTAAATATCCAGGTAGGACTAAAGGAGTTATTAAGGTTAGCGATCACTATGAAAAGGTTTCAGGAGATAAAGGACTTGTTGCAATCAACCCTTCAAAAGACCAGTATAAGGGAAAAATTTATGTTATTACAGGTGCTATGACGGAATCTACTTCTACGATGTTATGTAAATATTTAAAAGGCAGAAAAGATGTAATTTTTGTGGGATCGGAAACACCGGGTGCAATTAATTATTTTTGCGCTCATAACCATTGTGAAGTTACCTTACCTAATATAGGCTTCATTGCAGGATTTGGCATGCAGCTTATAGAACTGGAAAATGGCTCAAGTGCAGATCAAAAGCCTCAAGGGGTAAAGCCTGATGTGGCCGTTGATTATAATATTGAAGAGGCTTTGTTGAAAAAGGACAAGGAAATGGAATGGATTCTTAATAAGCTAAAATGAAAGAAAGCAAAGCCCTTTTAAGTCGTTTGTTTGCAAAGGTGGCGTAACAGGCCAGATTGGAGAAATTCTCCTCATAGGTGGGCAATGGATCATGAGGATTCTAAGTCGCTGTAAATCATCCAAAAAGTTCGATATTTGCAACCCGTAGGGTACTCTTTTAAAGCCTTGCTACGCAAGGCTTTTTTTATTCCCTATATTATTATAAGTTCCCTATATCAACACTGTGGAAAGACAAAAGCTTCATTCCTACTGAAACCAATGACGAGGTCCAACCCGAAAGAAAGTGGCAAGAGTACAATCGCCTTCTATGACACAAAGCAAACAACAATGAACCTTATTCTTTTTCAACTTCTTTGTCTTAACCTTTTTTTTCGTCAAGGACCCACTAACATCAAACACATTATTCAAAGACAATAAATTCTGAATTTTAGTGGAATCGGAACCATTGTAAATTGTACGCTGTGAAATTTTTTGTGCTTTTCCGGCAGATTTAATGTTTAGTCTTCCTGACGGCAAATATTTGCGCATATCAGCCTGCAATTTTTTTATTCGTTTTTGTGTTAATTGCTCTGTTTCACTACTGTCACGGTAAATATCTAGGCTATATAAATCTTTTATATTAGCCGCGATATATTTAAAACACGAATCAACACTATAGGGCATTTCGGCATACTCGATGGAATTATGTTTAAAATAAATGTTGGGGTAGGTCATCGTGAGACCAGCAACCTGTCCGCTGTTTCTTTGGCCATGAAGAGATAGTGTGCAAACAAGAAGGATCAATAGTGTTTTCACGGTTCTTAGCTGCATGGTAACATAAAGATACTACACCTATCCAAATAAATCTCTGTCCTTTTACTTATATTTACTCTTATGAAAAGACTACTATCCTTTCTCATTTTATTGACATCACTGCTACTATTTCAATCGTGGGTAACTTCGATATCCAAAAAGCCTAAAAAAACGGATCCGGACACTTTAAGAACGAGTGATTTCTTTAAGAAATATTCTATAAGTGAACAACAGGAGGACTTAAAATTACTGAAGGAAGCGTTAGAAAAAATGCACCCGGATTTATATTGGCATGTAACAAAAGAAGACCTTGATAAGGAATACGCCACTCTTTTAAACGGTATTACCAGTGAAAAAACAGCTTATCAATACGCTTATTATATTAGAAGTTTGATTGCTAAAATTCGCTGTGGTCATACAGCAATTAGTTCGCCTCCATTTACAGATGAAATTAAAAAGAATAACCAACCCTGCCTGCCATTTAATGTAAAAGTAATTGATGATAAGCTTTACATTAAAGACAACTTTACAGAAGACAGTTTATTTAACACTGGGGCGGAAATAATAAGTATCAATGGAGTAAAGTCAGTAGATCTGGTAAATGAATATCTACCAAAAGTGCATAATGATGGTTTTAATCAGCAGGCCAAAATAGGTCGTGTTGAATTTTATTTTAAAATGTTGACTGAATTTAAATTTGATTTTCCTTCTTTCTATGTAATGGAAGTCCTTACTGCCAGCGGCAATTATGCAAAAAGAAATGCAATGGGAATAAGTTTATCATTGATTGAAGCTAAATATGAGAAGAAATACCCGAATCAAGAAAATCCTTCACTTAAAATTATCGATTCATTAAAGACGGCAGTATTGACCTTCCCCACATTTGAAAATGAAACCTGGCGTACATTCTTAGACCCAAGCTTTAAAAAAATAAAAAAGAAAAAAATTGAAAACCTGATTATTGATTTGAGAAATAATTTAGGCGGTCGCGACCTATATAGTTCTAATTTATACGCCTATTTAGCAGCGGGACCATACAACTTTTATCATCACATTGAAATGCGGTTAGATAGTCTGGATGACCCCTTTTTAAAATACGGAGAATTAGACACCACAGAACTTGCACCTTTCGTTGGTAAGAATTATTTAAAGAAAATGCCTAACGGGAATTATATTGTAGACAAGAGCGCACATGCGATTACAGCTGAAGCGCCTTTAGCACCTGACGGAGACTATAATTTCAAAGGTAAAGTTTTCATATTAATTAATGACGGAACATCATCGACAGCAGCCGCATTTTGTGCTATAAGTCAGTTTAATAAAAGAGCTACATTTATTGGGCAAGAGACAGGTGGCGGTAGTTGTGGAGATGCCGCAGGCATTTATTTTATTTTAAATTTGTCAAACACCAAAACCAAGGTTGTTATTCCTATAATGAGATTTTATAATTCGATGGATAATTGCCAAAGCCAGGGAGGGATAAAACCTGATTACGAGATCAAACCGGATTTGACCGACCTAAATCCCACCATAGATCGTGAAATGAAAACTACATTAGATTTAATTAAAAAACAGCAATAGTATATAGTTATACGTCTTGTAATAGGTGACCGTACAAATCCCAAATCCGAGCAAGATCCCTTGTATCTTCAAGGATCTCGTTCATGTTTGGTCTGAAAGGGGGTACAAATGAACGATATTGACCTTTATTGAACCAAATTAGACGGCATTGGCCGATAAAAACGAAAGGTTTGCTTTAATATGGCAACCCTTTTTTTATTGATATTTTTGTAAAATAATTTTTATGGAAGATATCAAAATAAAAAAAGCAACAGTAAGCGATATAAATGAACTCCAAGCAATCGGGAGGCAAACGTTTTTCGAGACTTTTGCATCAGGAAACACGGAGGAGAACATGGCCAAGTATCTCGAAGAAGGTTTTTCTAAAGAGAAATTAACTGCCGAGCTTTCTAATAAAAACTCTGAAATATACTTCGCGATTTTGGAAGACAAGGTCATTGGGTATTTGAAACTGAACTTGGGGGAATCACAAACGGAATTAAAAGATAATACTGCACTGGAAATTGAACGTATCTATGTCCTGAAGGAATTTCACGGAAAAAGTGTCGGCCAGGTGCTTTATGAAAAAGCGATTGAGATCGCACATGAGAAAAAGGCGGAATATGTTTGGTTAGGTGTGTGGGAGGAAAACCCACGAGCCATAAGCTTCTATAAAAAGAACGGATTCCAAGAATTTGATAAACACATCTTTAAGTTGGGTGACGATGAGCAAACTGATATTATGATGAAATTGAGATTATAGTGCGGTTCTATTTTATGAACTACATCAAAAATGTATTTCTGAAAGCGGAAAGCTTTCCGAGAAAGTAGGTTAAACTATGCCCTTTTCTTTATATTTACATGAAGCAACTTTAATTTAAACACTTAATGAAAAAGATTATTTCAATTGCAACATCAATATTAATTATTTGCGGATCGTTAAACGCTCAGGACAATGGAATGCTTGTCCGTATCTCCGAAATTGAAATTCATGCTGATAGTTTGGTAAGTTACAAAGCTATTCTCAAAGAAGAAGCTGAGGCATCGGTAAGGTTAGAACCTGGAGTAATCTTGATTTTTCCAATGTATCAGAAAAGCGATTCAACGCAGATCAGAATATTAGAGATTTATGCCAGCAAGGAAGCATACCAGTTGCATATTAAGTCGCCTCATTTCCTTCAGTATAAAACCACAACCCTTAGCATGGTAAAATCACTTAAATTGATAGATATGACAGCTATTGACCTGCAGACGATGGAGAAAATATTTGTCAAGAAGACTGTTAAGAAATAGACGACCTGTTCTTAGGATATTAAGAACAGGCTTCCGATCATTTTTGAACGGAAGTCAATTGTTCTTCAGAATGCTAATGCGCTGTAAATCATCCAAAAAGTTCGATATTTGCAACCGTAGGGTGCAAGTGAGTAGTTAACGAACTTTTCAGGAAGTTAACTGATATAAAGTTAGAAAGGTCACATTAAGTGACCTTTTTTTATACAATTAATATGCTTGATTACCAATTTGTTATGCAAATAAACTATAATTATAGTTACTAAACTATAATTATAGTTGTATGGACTAAACAAATCGTTTACATTTGCATAAAATAAATTATAACATCATGAATGAACTAACCAAAGCAGAAGAACAAATCATGCAAATTCTGTGGGAAAAGGAAAAAGCTTTTGTCAAAGATATTGTTGATGAAATACCTAAACCAAAACCTGCCTATAATACTGTTTCAACAATTATAAGGACATTAGAACGAAAAAAATTCGTTGATCATAAAAGTTATGGGAACTCACACCAATATTTTCCAATTGTTGAGAAAATCGAATACACTAAATTGTTTATGAAACGTGTTATCAATAACTATTTTGACAATTCCCTTCATCAAATGGTCTCTTTTTTTTCAAAAGAGAACGACCTGAATATTAATGAAGTAGAAGAGGCTATTAAATTAATGCAGGAAATTAAAAAACAAAAAAAACATGGATAAATTTATTATTTACTCTGTAGAGATAGCACTTAGTCTTGCTTTGTTTTATTCAGCATACTGGATATTCTTAAAAAATGAGACTTTTTTTAAATTAAACCGGTTTTACCTGATCTTCTCGGTGGTGATTTCCCTATTAACGCCATTGCTGAATATTACAATTGGCGGAGATTCATTTATAACTAAGAACCTGATATCACCAATTGAACTATACGAACAAAGTATGTTTCAAAATACTGATGGTGAAAACATTCCAACACGAAACGGAATGATCCCTCAGGGAAATGACGGAAACATTGCAGGAAACAAGGTAGCAAACATTGATCACGAAACCGGCAAACCGGATCCTGAACAAACGGCCTCCGTAAATTCATCTGAAGCAAGCAGTGCTGACACAAAAACAAACTGGTTGACAGTGGCATTAGTGATTTACCTTATTGGTGCGTCTCTATTCTTGATTCGTTTTATTGCAAATTTCATTTTGATTTTCAGCTATACGATAAGACACAAGCAGGAACAAATATTCGGAATGAATGTGATCAGATTTGAAAAAAACATTTCACCTTTTTCTTTTCTAAATCTAATATTTATTAGAAACATAGAATATCCGGAAGCTGAACTAACCAAAATAATTTCCCACGAAAAAGTACACATCAGACAAAAACATTCAATAGACCTTATTCTCTTCGAATTGTTGTTCGTTTTTCAGTGGTTCAATCCTTTTGTCTGGCTTTATAAACGTGCGATTAAAATTACTCACGAGTACTTGGCAGACCAAGGGACTTTAAAATCAGGAGTAGATCTGCCGGACTATCAATACTCATTGCTAAATCAGGTGCTCCGTGAAAATAATTTTGAAATTGCAAGTAATTATAATTTATCCATTAAAAAACGAATTGAAATGATGATGAAAAAACGATCCCCCAAATTATCTGCGCTGAAATTAACTATCGCTCTGCCGATACTTGTTTTTCTATTTGTTGCATTTGCTTTTACTTCTAAAAAGGATATTGGTCAGACCAATATTGAGCGAAATGAATTAAAAGCAGAGCCCGATTCCACAATCAAAAAAGTAAATGTTCCTATTGAGTATTTAAAGATGCTGGAAGGCGAATATGTTTCATCCAATGACCCCAACAGGGTGAGGAAGATTAAGTTCGTGGAGGTGCTGGGGGTATTGGTCGGTAACGATGCCGGCTACCGATACAAAATAATCCCGCTTGGGGATGGAAAATTTATCAATCCGGATGATGGAGCTTCATTAATCTTCGATACCAAAGACAAAAATGCAATATCATTATTACTTTTCGGAAAGATCAATTTAAAGAAGGTGAAGGAATCCGGGGACTTTCCAAAAAAATCTGTCGCTTTTTCTTTGGCAAATACGATGGCCAAAGATGGCATCCCGGCCGCGCTATCAAATTATAAAGAAGTCAAAAACTCTGGTAATTATGATCTAAATGAAAGCGAGATGAATATTGTAGGATATCAGTTATTAGAATCAGGGAAAACAAAGGAGGCGGCAGCCATTTTTAAGTTAAGCACCGAAGCATTCCCTAATTCATTTAATGTTTATGATAGTTATGGAGAGGTGCTAATGGCTCTTGGAGACAAAACGCAGGCTATCGAAAACTATAAGAAATCTGTCCGCTTAAATCCAGGAAGCAGAAATGGATTAAAAGTGTTGAAAGAAGCAGGGATAGATACAGATACCCTTATCAAAAAAATAAAACTTCCTGATGGGTATTTGAAATCATTAGAAGGCGAATACAAGTCAACCAATGAACCCCATGGAGTGAGGATAATCAAATTTATAGAGGAGGAAGGTGTACTGTTTGGCAACGATAATGGTTACAGGTACGACTTAATTCCGATGGGAGAAGGTAAATTCATTAACCCGGATGATGGAGCCTCTTTGGTATTTGATACCAAAAACAAGAATGCAATAACCCTATTGCTTTTTGGAACCGTAAATTTAAAGAAAGTGAGTGAATTGAAAGAGTCAGATAGAATAAAAAAAGTAGAAGTTCCTATTGAGTATTTGAAGCAATTGGAAGGGGAATACCATTCAACCGATGATCCTAAGGGGGTAAGGAAGATCATCTTTACCGTGGAAGATGGTGTATTATACGGTAATGACAATGGATATCGATATAAACTGGTTCCTGGTGGAGACGGGAAATTTACAAATCCGGATGATGGAGCTCCATTGGTATTTGATACCAAAGACAAGAATGCAATCACCTTATTGCTCTTCGGAAGGATCAATTTAAAGAAGGTGAAGTAATTTTGGCTGAATGCCAACAATTTTTACAATCAGTTAAAGATCTCCCAAATTGCGAAAAGTTAGGTGTGGAATTCAAGTGGGGAAAATGTATAATTTTGCTGATTTTTGATTAAAAATGCGCCTGTTTTCAGGCGTTTCAGGGGCGTCAGCTGCACTTAAAATCCTGTGATCATTGCGATCGTACCGGCTCGATTCCGGCCCGGCTACTAAGGCTAAAACACGCACACATAGCGAATTTTAGCGAGTATTTAAACTAAAAAAGCCTCTCAGAAATGAGAGGCTTTTTTAGTTTAAGCAGGATTTAGGAGGAATTTTCAATTACCTGATAACCTTTTCCTCCCTAAATGCTCAATTTTTGTATCTTATTATTATTTTTAAATACTCAAATTTGAGTTGCCATATGATTCTGGTTATCATTTTTTTCACTTAAATCATTATGAATGAGTAAAAACGCTAGACATTCAACTAGAAGTGTAAAAAAAGAAATAAAAACTGATAACGCTTTTACTATATTTATTTTAGGATCAATAATATTTGTATTCGCTTATACGCTTTACTCTAATACTTTAAAACACGATTATGTTTATGACGACTTTTCAGTTTTAAAAGAAAATAGAATAGTAAAAAATGGTATTAATGGCCTTTCTGATATTTTCACATCTTCTTATCGTCATGGTTCATTAGAGAAATCAGAAGATTTATACAGGCCTCTGTCTTTAGCAATGTTTGCGATTGAGTGGGAGCTATCTCCGGATAATCCTGTTTTAAGTCACTTTATGAATATTTTGCTATATGCGATAACCGTTTTATGTCTGTTTTTAACTCTAAGAAAAATCTTTTCAAAGTTTAATATTGTTTTCCCTTTTATTATTTGTATCCTTTTTAGTGCCCACCCTATTCATACCGAAGTTGTTGCCAATATTAAAAGTCGGGATGAGATCATGTCGTTTTTATTCATGGTGTTATCATTAAAATATCTCTGGGAATATTTAAACAACAAATTACTCAAGAATGTGATCATTTCGGTTTGTTTATATTTTTTCGCGCTTTTATCCAAAGAAAGCGCGGTTATGTTTGTGCTAATAGTTCCTTTAATTATTTACTTTTTTACAAATGTATCTTTGAAAGAGAATTTAAAGACTGCTGCATTCTTTCTCATTCCATTGATTTTAATTTTACTATTGCGGAATTCAGTTATAGGTAATTTTGCAACTTCCGCTTCGCCTTCCGAAATTGATAATATTTTAATTGCAGCTCCCGACCTATTCTCACGTTATGCAACTGCCATGTTGATCCTTGGGAAATATTTAGCGAAACTTTTTTTTCCATATTCTTTGGTTTCAGATTATTCATTTAATCAAATCCCAATTGTTCCATGGTCCAATTTCTCTGTCATTGCCTCCTTAATAACATATTCAGGCATGTTAATCTTTTCGTTGATCGCTATAAAGGGTAAAAATATTTATTCATTTATAATATTGTTATTTCTGATCACCATCTCTGTTTATAGTAATTTATTTTTGACAATTGGCAGCTCCTTTGGAGAAAGATTCTTGTATTTACCCTCCCTGGCCTTTTGTATTGGTATTGCTTACTTCATTCTGGTTTTATTTAAAACAGATCTCCAATCGGTTGAGATTCCCGGATTTCAATTTTTTCTGTCTAAATTTAAAAACCCATTATTAATTTCGGGAGCCCTTGTTCTGTTCTACTCCTTTAAAACATATTCAAGAAACGCAGAATGGGAAAGCAATTATTCTCTTTATAGTGCGGATGTAAAAAGGTCACCTGAAAGCGCGCGTCTCCACTTTAATTATGGGGTTTCACTATTAAACAAAGTTTACGAAGCTACCTCTGTTCAACAAAAACAACAATTTGAAACCTTGGCAATCTATGAATTAAAAAAGGCTATTACAATCTATCCAAAATATGCTGAAGCACATGAAAGATTAGCATCAGTATTTCTTAAGCAGGAAAATAATACAGAGGCGCTTAAACATTTTGAACTTGCTTTACAATACGATCCTGGCAGGGCAATTACTTATAGTAATATTGGGATGATCTATTTTAATAAAGGACAATTTAAAAAGGCAATAGATTTTTACAGCAAAGCAGTTTCGCTTGATAGTAGTTTCGCAGATGCTTATATGAATTTAGGAAGTTCCTACGGAATGTTAAAAGATTATGAAAAAGCAATAGAATGTTTCAGGCGATGTCTAAGTTTACAACCTGATAATGCAAATGCTAAACGCTACCTTGAACTTGCAATTCAAATGAATAATAAGATGAAACAGCAATAAATGGTAAGTATTCATCTTGATATGCTCATTCATTAATAAATCACTAGATTTGTTTATATTCTAATCTCTGAAACATGAAAAAAATTTTATTTACTCTACTGCTTTTGTGGGTTGGTAATTCATACTCCCAACAATTCTTGCAAATAAGTACTACCAATTTTTTTGGAAACTCCAGCGCTTCAGCAGGAAGTTGTCGATCTGTGTGGGGTGATTATAATAATGATGGGTTGCTCGATTTTATTTTCATAGGGGCTCAGGTAGGAAGTTCAACCCGGTTATATAAAAACAATGGTAATCAAACCTTCACAGAGCAAACAAGTATGGTTTTTCCCGCAGCAAGTGCAGTAGGATGGGGAGATTATAATAATGATGGTTTTATTGACTTGGCTCTTTCAGCAGGTGGAACTCCTGGCAATACGTACATCTTTAAAAACAATGGTGGAACCTCTTTTACAAATCAAACAGGAATTAATTTGCCGGGGATTCAATTCAGTACATTGCAGTGGGCCGACCTAAATAATGATGGAAACTTAGATCTCGTTATTGCCGGAGGATACAATATAAGCTCCTTAATATTTATGAATAATGGGGACAATACATTTACCGAATCATTTGGTGTTACATTAACAGGGATCACTCCAGGTTCCTCATCCTCTCACAACCAGTTAGCAACCGGAGATTATGACAATGATGGTGATGTTGATATATTAACTTCAAAGATCTATGAAAATAACGGAAATCAAACTTTCACTGAGCAAACCTCTAATGGATTGCCTAATATGAGTTTAAAATCATGTGCATTTGGAGACTACAATAATGATGGTTTTCTGGATGCAGTTCTGGTTGGAAATGTGAATTCAACTAATGTTGCGAAAATCTATAAGAACAATGGAAACAGCACCTTTTCTGAGCAAACAGGTATTAATAATTTGCCAGGTTTGGTCAACAGTTCTGTAGCATGGGGTGATTATGATAATGATGGACAATTGGATCTGTTAATGTCCGGCTATTTGGGTACTCCTGTTACTAAATTATTTAAAAATAACGGGAACAACACTTTCACTGAGCAATCTCTCACTGTTCAAGGAATTGAACGAGGTACGGTAACCTGGGGTGATTATAATAATGATGGCCAATTAGATATTCTTTCCACCGGCTTTTATGACTGGAGTAATGCAACTATAAAGATTTATAAAAACAATTTACTAAATGTAAATACTGCACCATCACCACCTTCAGGTTTAACCGCAACTGTTAATACTAATAATGTTGTTTTTCGCTGGCAACGCTCTACAGATTCAGAAACTCCAATACCAGGCTTAAGTTACAATATGTATGTTGGTTCTACTGCTGGTTCCGATAACAATGTTTCATCCCATGCAAATATGAGTTCGGGCTTTAGAAAGATAGCCCAGCTAGGAAATACTTTCATGGATACAACATGGGCCATTGATCGTGATGTTTTAACTGCAGGTTCTAATTATTGGAGTGTTCAAGCAATTGACAATGCTTTTAAAGGTTCCGCATTTGCTGCGGAAGGTACCTTCTTTATTCCCTTGGAAATTGAGGCAGGTAATGATGTAAGTATAGTTTGTGGGGGAAGTACTCAATTAAATGTTTCATCTGATAATTTAAGTGCCGGAACCTTTACATACTCTTGGAGTCCTGCCGCAGGTCTAAACGCAAGTAACATTGCAAACCCCATCGCTTCTCCGATTCAAACAACAACATACACTGTAGAAGTTTCAAATGGCAGCCTTACTGCTATAGATTCGGTTACAGTAGTTGTAAATTCTTTTACTGCGAATGCAGGTTCTGATAAAACAGTTGTGTGTGGCGGTGATGCATACTTAAGTAACGTAATAACAAATTACACTGGTTCGGGTTCATTAAATTATTCTTGGTCACCATCAACCGGACTGAATAATGTAAATAGTGCTAGTCCAATTAGTAATGTTATAGTACCCACCGGATACACAGTAACTGTCACCACTGATAATGGTTGTGTAGCCTCTGATGCGGTAAATGTCAATATTAATCCTCTTATAGTTAATGCAGGGATGGATAAGATTACGAGTTGCTTTTCTTCTATACCATTAAATATGGTTACTTCGAATTATACTGGTGCCGGAACGCTTGCGTATTCATGGTCAAATGCTCCCTTTCTTAATAATCCATCTTCTCAGCAGCCAATAGCAACTTTAAGTAGTAATACAACATTTTCAGTTACAGCTACAACAAACAATGGTTGTTCTGCAACTGATAATATAACCGTGTTTCTTGAGCCCTTATCTGCTCCTTCCATTTGTTTAATCAGCATTGACACTTTAAATAAGAACAATGTAATATGGGAAAAGCAAGTAACAAATGTGGTGGATTCTTTTTGTATTTATCGGGAAACCTCAATTACAAATATCTACGAAAAAATTGGAGTGGTTTCTTATGATTCGATGTCAATTTTTATTGATAACACATCACTTCCAAGTGTTGTTTCTAACCGATACAAAATTTCTATAAAAGATAAATGTGGATTAGAATCCAGCATGAGCTTAGCTCATAAAACTATGCACTTGTCAATTAACCAGGGTTCGGGAAATGCATGGAATCTAATATGGGAACAATACGATGGTTTCCCGGTTTCGTCTTACAGAATCTATCGTGGGACTGCTTCAAATAACATGCAGCTTATTGGATCTACATCAGGAATAAATTCTTCATATAGTGATTTTTCTGCACCAGCAGGTATAATTTATTACCAGGTCGAAGTTATTAGTCCATACGTATGTACTCCAACACGGGTTTATAACACTTCACGGTCAAATGTGGCTACAAATAATCCTATTGGTATAAATGAGGAAACCTTTGATAACTCTGTTCGTTTTTACCCAAATCCGACAATGGGACAATTAACGATGGAAATACCCGCAAGATCAATAGTTGAAATAATAAATTTACAAGGACAAACTGTAAAACATCTGAGTCTGATAAATTCACTAAATACTATTGATTTAGATGAATTAACAGCCGGGGTATATTCTGTTAGAATAATAACGGATAAAAAAACTATTGTCAGAAAACTTGTAAAACAATAAATTAACCGGTCAAAATGGAGGGTAATATTTGTTTCTTACAACCGACTTCATTGAGCTACCCGCAGGGTAATAAACTAAAAAGCCTTTCAGAAATGAAAGGCTTTTTAGTTTATTATATAATGGAATTAAACGTTCTTTTCAATATTATTTAACAATGACTCTTTTAGTAACTGTTACATTCCCCGTAATTACATTTAGCAAATATATTCCCTTACTAAAGGCTGAAAGATCAAAATTCTCTTTTCTAGTTTCCTTGCTCAGATCCTTTTCCAACAATTTCTCTCCAAGAGCATTATAAATTGAAACCGTTGCTTTTTCTTTCGAAAGCATTGCTAGATCTACCCTAATACAATAGAGTAAATTAATAATTTTCTCTTTTTTAGAGTTTTCCTTACTTTTACTTGTAATCTTGTAACGCATAAAAAAATGGAAACCGAGCCAAGACACCAATGCCTGATCTATGAAGGAGTTCCTTCTCAAAAACTTCCACTCTTAGCGGCAATCATACAACGAAAAATGGATGAGGCTACCGATTCATGTACTTTAATAGCCCACCAATGGTAACAGGTATGGCTTCAACTCCTTCAGCTATTGGTATAGGTGCGGTTTCTGAAAACTGTACCGTATGGGATGCAAATATTCAATTTTTTTAGATGATAAACAGTGACTTCGAATCTTGATGAAGTGCCGAGATTTAAGTCTCGGCTTTTTTATGGATTGAAATGGCAAGTGAGGAACAGGTAATAAAGAACCCGTCAACCGAAAAACTGGAAAGAGAAACGATTGCCGGGTCCTCACTATATAGAATACAGTATTACAAAAATAAATAATATTCGTAAAATATAAAGTGACAATTATCAATTTTTTGAACTGAAGGATTGCTTATTTTTATATTATATATATAATATATGTCGATACGATATCAATTAATAGCCGGATTCACAATTCTGATCATGATATTTATTATGGATTTTTTTGTAAATCAACGACTTTCCAATGAAGTACTGCAAAACACTTCATATATAAGTAACTCGGAATCAGTTATCCGTAATTCAAATATGTTGCATAAAGAAATGATCGAAATGTCAATTTACTTGATTCCATAAATCTAACCCATAAACTCTGGGTTGATTATGCCACTGATTTAATTAATTATCGTTTAGATACATTCCCCGAATCCAGTAAAAAGTATAAAGAGCTTTTTGAAACTAAACTTCGAATGGAAGTTGGTAAAAAGCTGAATGATAAAATCAAAGTCATCTTTTCAAACTTTGACAATAATGAGTATAAGCTTAGGCAGGAAAGACGGAGTAAGTTGCAGTTATCAATTGAAAGTACCCGAAAAATAACGCTTTCTTTGACCTTAATATCCATTTTACTTGCTGTAATTTCAAGCCAATACTTTATTAGAACTATTACAAAAAGAATATCTAAAATGGTAGTGTTAGCAGATCGTATATCGAAAGGTTTTTTTACTACCATGAAGGACGATAAAAGAGACGAATTGAATGAGTTGTGTTTGTCACTAAACAGTATGTCCGAAACTCTTGAAAAAAACTTCAAAGACTTGACGACCAAAAACAAGGAGTTGGACCAATTTGCATATGTAGTTTCACATGATTTAAAAGCTCCATTACGGGGAATTACGAATATTATTGGGTGGATTGAAGAAGATCATGAAAATGAAATTACTCCTGGAGTAAAACAGAATTTAGAATTGATTAAAGGAAGAACCAACCGGCTTGAAAACATGATCAACGGACTTCTGGAATATGCAAGGGTTGGTAAGATTAAAAAAGGACATGTGAAAGTTAATACAGATCTTTTGGTACGCGACCTTTTGAATTTTCTTGTTCCAAAAAATTTCATGATAACAATTGTTGGCAAACTTCCTGTTCTGACAACCGAAAAACTACATTTAGAACAAGTGTTTTCTAATTTAATAAGTAATGCTGTAAAGTATAATAAAAATGTACAACCAAAAATCTCAATCTTTACAGAAGAACTTGAGAACTATTACAAATTCACCATAAAAGATAATGGGTCCGGTATAGAAAAAGAATACTTTGAAAAAATATTTATTATTTTTCAAACATTGCAGGAACGTGATGCCTTTGAAAGTACTGGTGTAGGATTAGCAATAGTCAAACGAATCGTTGAGGATTATAAAGGAACAATATATGTAGAATCCGAGATTGGAAAAGGTTCTCGTTTCATTTTTACCTGGCCTAAATAATAAAAACAAAACAAATGAAAGTAAAAAACATATTATTAGTAGAAGATGATTATCTGGATATTGAAAGCGTTAAAAGAGCGCTTAAAAAATTGAAGATCGAGCACAATCTGATGATCGCGCATAACGGAGTTGATGCACTTGGTATTCTAACCTCAGAAGACACAAAGGTGACACCAGATGTAATTCTGCTGGACTTAAATATGCCGAAAATGAACGGAATGGAAGTTCTAACAATAATCAAAAATTATTATAGCTTAAAAAACATTAAGACGTTTATTATAACTACTTCAGGAGAAGAATACGAACGGATGGCAGCACAAAATCTTGGAGTCACCGGTTATATTATTAAACCCCTAAGCTTCAAAGAGCCTATGAGTGATGATGTTGCGCTGCTTTTGAAAGAATTAACGAGCGAAATTTAAAGAGAAGACTGTAGTTCTGTCCTATATTTAGTTAAAATGCTCGATTTGGAAAGAAAACCGATGTATTTGCCTTTGTTAGTCACCGGTAAATTCCATTGAGAAGATTCGTCAAATTTCTTCATTATTGTAAATATGTCATCCTGTATTTTAATTGAGCTACTCTGTTTATGCATTAACTCCTTAGCAATTATTTTATCGTAAAGTTCATGATTAAAAACTTCTTCTCTGATATCATCAAGGAAAATAACACCAATTAAATTGTCAGATGCGTCAATAACAGGAAAAGTATTCCTCTTAGAATGTTTCACCGCCTCTACCACCAGTCTTAATGTATCGTCCTGATTAATTTTTGAAAAGTCTTTTTCGATAAGCGCTTCAACATTTATCTTACCTAATATATTTATATCCTTATCTTCGGAGATAACAGTCCCTCGCTTTTTCAGCTTCTTTACATCTAGCGAATCCGGATGAAAGTATTTTACTACAATATAGCTAATGGAAGAAACGATCATTAAAGGAATAATTAGTTCATAGCCGCCCGTAATTTCAGCAATTAAAAATATACCGGTTAAAGGTGCATGGAATACTCCGGTTAAAATACCAGCCATCGCAACCAGTGTCAAATTGCCTATTGGTACATTATCAAAACCAAGTAGCTTTAGAACGCTTGCAAACACAAAGCCCAGGTATGCGCCCACAAATAAAGAAGGTGCGAAATTCCCACCATTTCCCCCACTGCCAAGAGTTATTCCCACAGCAACAGCCTTAAACATCATTGCCAATAAAACAAATATGATTATCCATATTTCATCTTTAAATAAAATATTTAGAATACTATCTCTATAAACCAATTCCGGCTGATGATCAGCCAATTGTTTAATACTATCATAACCTTCACCGAATAATGATGGGAAAACAGAAACCATGATTGCTAAGAAAATGCCGCCTAAAAGCCATTTCCAATAAATGGATTTTATTTTACGAAACTTTCGTTCAACATTATCAAATAAAAAAATATAATACAGAGAAAGAAATCCCGCAAGAAAGCCTAAAACGATATAAAAGGGAAGATTATAATAGTCAAATGGTTGTCTAAGTTTAAAGGACAGTAGGATATTTTCTTCTAAAATAATTTTTGAAATCAATGCACCCGAGGCAGAAGCAATAAGTAATGGAATGAATGCTGTTATATTGACTCCTACGAGTAATACTTCCAGAGCAAACAAAACGCCCGCAATAGGTGCGTTAAAAGCTCCGGCAATACCTCCTGCAGCCCCTGCTGCCAATAGCAAGGTTCTGTCCTTATAAGAGAGCTTGTATCGCTGAGCATAATTCGAACCAATTGCTGATCCGGTACTTACTATAGGTGATTCTAATCCCGCAGAACCTCCAAAACCCACAGTAATTCCACTTGTAATAATATGTGAATAAATATGTCTGAAAGGCAGAAAACTCCCTTTTTTCGCGATTGAATAAAGTATATTGGATGTTCCCCGTAAAAGCTTTCCTTTAAAAAACCGTTGGACAATCAATACAGTAATTCCAATCCCTACAAGTGGCATTAAAAGGTAGATGTATTTGAAATCAATACGGAATAAATGACTTTCCAGTATTGAATGCCGTATAAAATGCACAAATAACTTTAATAAAACAGCAGCCACTCCGGCACTAACACCAACCAGAATGCTGGAAAAAATTAAAAACTGCTTATCATTTACACGACTATGGATCCAGTCAATGCCTTTTTCAATAAAACTTATTTTAAATAAACTCATAAATCTGAATCTGAATTAATCAATTAAAAGATCAACGGATGAATTGATTAACTTATGGAGGAGAGCTATGACATCTTTTTGATGTTTGAGATTAAACCGGGACACGCTTTGAGCTAAGCCGACTCTAATAGAATACTCAGTTGGAGGAATAACTCTGAATAAATCCTCATCAGTTTTGTCATCTCCTATACCAAGAATAAAACTGTATTTTTTTTGTTTTAGCCAGATAGAAGCTGCCGATCCTTTATCAACACCTCTTGCCCTTGTTTCAATGACCTTGTTTCCCTCAATAACCTGGAAATTTAAATGAGAGGATATTTCAACAAGAGAATTAATAAGTTCTCTTGATCTCAGGAAACCCAGGTCTTTTCCTGCATTCCTGTAATGCCAGGCAAGGGAAAGTGCTTTTTCTTCAACGAAAGATCCGGGGCAACGCTCAGTAAAAAGTTGCAAAACTTGCATAACTTCTGATTTCCAATCAGCATTAACCTGTACCGTTTGAAGCCATCGTGCATCTCGCTTTTTATAAAACGCACCATGCTCTGCAACCAAATTAACATTTAAATTGCCAAACCAGTTTTCAAGAACATTCACTGGTCTTCCACTGATCAAAACCACTTCGTTCTTTTCGTCTGACGATAACATTTTAATAAGTGATAATAACTCCGCATCCGGGATTGCCAGATGTGGCAGAGCAGCAATCGGAGCCAACGTGCCATCGTAGTCGAGCAAAATCAATCGATTCGCGGCCTTTTCGTATCGTTCCAGAATCTGATTTTGTATAACTTCATTAACTATCTTCACCTTTAATTTCTCCTGCTTTAATTTTTTCTGATCAAGCTGAGTTAAAAAGTCTTCTGCCCATTTCATTACATCATACTCGCGTAATCTTTGCTGCATCGTTTCATTTCTTTTAATTTGTTCTTCAATCGGCATGTCTAATGAAAGTGCTATTGCGTCCGCAATTTCCTGATGATCCGTTGGATTCACAAGAATTGCTTCACCTAATTCAGACGATGCCCCTGCAGTTTCAGCAAGAATAAGAACTCCACGCTTATCTGCCCTGGTCGCAATAAATTCCTTTGCCACCAGATTCATTCCGTCACGCATAGGTGTAATTAAAGCTACATCCGCGGCAAGATAAAGACCAGCAAGTTTTTTAAAATCCAGGGGCTTATATTGATAAATAATGGGCGTCCATCCTAACGTACCATATTTCCCATTAATCCTACTCACTAAGCCTTCTATTTCTTTCTTTGTTTCCGCATACTTTGTAATAATATCTCTTGATGGAACTACCAACAGGACATAGGTTACATTGGCTCTGTGCAATGGATATTTTTCCAGAAAGAATTCGAAACTTTCCAAACGATTAACAAGTCCCTTTGCATAGTCTAATCGATCAACCGAGATGATTACTTTAACATTATGTAATCCTTCTTTTATAATACTCTTTTCTGAACAGATCTGAACATCCGTTGATGCCTTGTTGAACTTGGAGAAATCAATACTGATTGGAAAAGTATCAACAGTGACACTTCTATCAGGCGTACTAATCACCCGTAATGTATTATCATATCCGAGTATTTCTCTGATAGACTTTAAAAAATGTTGTACATAATCATTAGTATGAAAACCTACTAAATCTGCTCCAAGCAACCCGGAAAGAAGTTCCTTTCTCCACTTACTGGGGATTAAACGAAACAGTTCAAAAGAAGGAAATGGTATATGGAGAAAGAATCCTATTGCTGCATCCGGAAGATGCTTTCTCAATAATCCGGGCAGTAACAGTAAATGATAATCATGCACCCAGATAATATCCCCTGGCTTGTACACTTTTAAAACCTTATCACAGAAAATATTATTTGCTTGTACATAATTTGTAAAATACTCATCGGGGAACTTTGCATATGAAGGGAAATAATGAAAAAGAGGCCATATTGTATCATTACAGAAACCATTGTAATATTTATCATACATTGCGGGCGGTATAAACACAGGAGACAGCTCGAAATCATCATGATACAGATTCCCTGTTTCATGCAATTTCATGAATCTCTCTTCTGAAACATCAGCTGTACCAATCCACAGAGGTGGTTCTATAGCAGAAAGATCCGTCAACGTCTTGCTTTTTTCTACATAAGACTTTATACTGGAAACCAAGCCTCCTGCACTAGGTACAAAATCAATCTTACCATCTTTTTCAATGATATTAAACGGCAGTCGGTTTGAAATTAATATAAGTCTCTTTTTCATCTTTATTTAAATTCGTTAATTAAACGGAGAAAAATTGCATTGGTCCATCCAAATCCAAATTGGGTCGGATATCTTGATGGATTGTAAATTCCTATTTCACATTTAACCACATCATGCTTTTCCCAAAACTTGCCCGTTTCCATAAATAGTTTATGATTCATATCAAGCCATTTCCTTGCGATGCGCATCGCATCATCTGAATATCCATAATTCAGAAGTCCTTTTATTACTATCCATTGCTGATGCGGCCAGCCATTAGGAAAATCATGCTGTTTAAGATCAGAAGATAATCTATGTTGCTGTGTGTTAACTACTCCCCCATCATATTCAAACATCGGTAAAATGTATTCTTTGATTGATGCAGCTTGTTCTGGACTCGCTAAACCTGCCCACATTGGATAAAACCCCGCAACAGAAATGAACTTACTTTGTACTTTCTTCTTATAATCATAATCATAATAGAACTTTTTCTTCTTGTTCCACATTAATTTATCTATTTCAGTTCTTCTCCTTTCAGCCATATCAAAATACATTTTTGATTTCCTCGGATTTTTATACTCTTTGAAAAATTTTGCTAAGTCCATTTCGTACTTATACAAACATGAATTGAGATCTATAGGCAAATAATCAAGGCAACGATCTTTAAATCGCGATGTCATATCCCAACCCGATTCATGTTCTGAACCAAGGTGTGTTATAAAATGATCACAATAACGGGAAAGGCCATTATAAACAATATGAGTTTCAGTGAGTGACTCATTCTTCCAGTATTTTTTTAATTCCTTTTCAGCCACATTCATTACTTTATTTAACCATAATATGTCTTTGTCATAAGAAAATACTTCTAATGCCATTGAAGTTAAAAAGGGTGGCTGTGACGTTCCCAAATTATAATACCTGTTACGCATAGGGATAATTCCAAACCGATCAAACAAATAGCAAAAATTATCTACCATTCCTTTGGCCAGATTATTCTTATTTGCTTTAACTAACCCAAGAATTGTAAAGTATGAATCCCAATAAAACTGATCATTCTTAAAAATTATATTGTTAGGTGAAATGAATTTATTAGGAAGCCCCAAATGCAGTTGCTTGTCATGTGGGTGATAACAGGTTATTTTTTTCCAATAATTTTTTATATACAACAGGCTTTCTTTATACTCCTCGCTATTGATCATTTTTTTGTATATTCAAATTGATTTTTCTTTTGCTTTTTTAACCTCTTTCTTAACCAATAAGCAATAAAAAGAAGTATACTTAATATGATTAAAACAAGAAATACAACTATCGCAACCAATCCTAGATAAACCATTTTGCTATGAGCTTAAGTTCATTGCAAAGATCGATATTCAGGAAAGTTGCTTCAATGACAATTGTCAATTTTAAACTTTATTTATCTAACTTGATTGTCCTTTATTCAATAGCATAAATGAAAAAAACCTGCCAAATGTTAAAACACATGACAGGTTCGGAGATATATAAATTATTTACAGGTCAAAGATAGTAATTGCGACTCCAGGCAAAATTGACAATTGTCAATTTCAATTCTTATAAAAACATATATTATTACTTAATGGAATATAATATTGAAAATTATCACCTGAAATCTTCTTCGCTTTTCGATTTTCTTTCCAGCGAGGAAACTAAGCTTGTTAAAGGCAAAATGGTCCGAAAGGAATATGACAGAGGGGAATATCTATTTAAAGAACAAAGCTTTTCTCGCGGGATTTATATTATTAGAAAAGGAAAGGTGAAGATATTTCAAACAAACAACGAAGGGAAACAAAGTATTGTTTACATATATAAAAAAGGTGAATATTTTGGATACCGGCCAATACTTGCTAAAGAGCCACACCCGGTGTCTGCGGTAGCCATGGACAATGTTGTTATTTCTTTCATCTCCAAAGATTTATTCCTTAATCTTTTGGAGGGCTCTTCGACTTTGGCTAACGAATTACTGTATACCTTGTCAAAAGAATTTTCAGTGTGGGTAAATAAAATGACAATATTTTCTCAATACGGGGTAAAAGAAAGGGTAGCCTTAAGTCTTTTGATACTAAACCAAGTTTATCAACAAAACGATGAAAAAAATAAGCCTGTTTTAATAGCTATCAATAGAGAAGATTTTGCGGGATTCGTAGGCACTGCCAAAGAAACGCTTGTAAGAATGCTTCGCATCTTTAAAGATGAAAAAATTATAACAACAAGGGGGACAAAAATAATTATCTTAAAACCGAAAGTGCTGTTAAATATGATAGCCACATTTTGATTTTTCCTATAAATTATACTTTCAGTCATTTCAGAGTTAAAATCCTGAGCATTATTAAACGCAAGATTAGCTTACAAAAAGAAACCAGCAACCTTTTTTATTGGTATTTTTAGATGGTGAAAGAATTGCTTGAACATATCAAAACCATCTATCCACTTTCTGCTGAATCTCAATCAGCCTTATCAGAGATCTGCAAAGAAATCAAATTCACTAAAGGAGAGAACATTCAGGATATTGGCCATACCTGCAAAACCATTTACTTCGTTAAAAAAGGTGTTGTACGTATCTATTACTTCAAAGATGCCACTGACATCACTGAAAGTTTTGAGTTTGAAAATTCATTTGTCGCGAGAGCAGAAAGCTTATTTACCGGCAAACCTTCAAGAAAAGCAATACAGGCAATTGAAGACACCACTCTCATCGCTATTGACTCCAACAAGCTTTTTAAATTCTTTAATTCTTATTCAGATCTCGAACGTATGTTCAGGAAAATAATAGAGTCTTCGTATGTGAATACAGTAAATCGTATTGAAAGTCTGCAGTTCAATACAGCAGAAGAGCGTTATAAGTCTTTACTCAAAGATGCACCCGACACTCTTAAACGCATTCCCCTAAAATACATAGCCTCTTATCTGGGGATCACCCAGGTAAGTTTAAGCCGGATCAGAGGCCTTAAGTGATTATTTATCATATGATAAATTTTATCCTGAATGGTAGCCATAGCTTTGCTGTAAATAAAGCAAGTGATGAATACCGTAAAGCTAGGTCTTAAAGAAAACAGGACGCAATTTATATTGCTAGTAATTGTTAATGCTTTTGTTGGCGGCATGATTGGACTTGAAAGATCAATACTTCCAAAAATTGCTGAAGCCGAATTTCATCTCGCAGCAAAAACTGCTATACTGTCTTTTATTGTGGTATTTGGTATTGTAAAGGCAATCACTAATTTTTATGCAGGAACATTTGCAAATAAGTTTGGTCGCAAAAATTTGCTGGTGACAGGCTGGATCATTGCATTGCCAATACCGTTCATTCTGATGCTCGCTCCAAACTGGAACTGGATAATTGCTGCAAATATCTTATTGGGCTTGAGCCAGGGATTGACCTGGTCAAGCACCGTTGTAATGAAGATCGACCTGGTTGGAGAAAAGGAGCGTGGTTTTGCAATGGGCTTAAATGAATTTGCCGGTTACCTGGCTGTCGCGATAGTCGCTTTTATTACCGGTTGGATCGCAGGGAACATAGGATTGCGTCCATATCCGTTTTATATTGGCATAGCTTTGTCATTTCTCGGATTGATCATTAGCTGGATTTTTATAAAGGATACCAAACATCATGTTGCTAAAGAAGCAGAAACAAATAGCATCCGCAAACTGAAAAACATTTTTTGGGACACAACGATCTTTGATGCCAATCTTGGTTCTGTCACACAAGCCGGGTTGATCAATAATTTAAATGATGGGATGGTATGGGGACTCTTCCCTATCATTCTTTATCAAAAGCACTTTAACCTTTTTGAAATTGGGATCATTACAGCTATTTATCCTGCTGTATGGGGGCTTGGACAACTATTTACAGGGAAAATGGCGGATAAATTCTGTAAAAAAAATGTGCTCTTCTGGGGAATGTTGCTGCAAGGTATCGCACTCATCTTTTTGATCTCAGCAAATACTTTTCTTCATTTTGCAATCATTTCGGTAGTGCTTGGCTGGGGCACCGCAATGGTCTATCCCACTTTCCTCGCTACTGTTGCAGAATACACGCACCCGCATGATCGCGCAAAGAGTTTAGGGACATTCAGATTGTGGAGAGATCTGGGATATGCATTCGGAGCAATTCTAACTGGAATAATAGCGGATGCATTTAACATCAACACTTCCATAATTATTATTGCGCTGCTAACCATTGGATCCGCATACATCATCGAATACAGGATGAGATGTAAACCTCATGCGATCAAACTGACTGATTGGCTTTTCAATAAACTAACAAGAAATAAAAATGGAGCAAAAAACATCCATAAGCTCTGCGGAACTGAAAAAACTGCTTGCTGAAAATAATAATGTCCGGATTCTTGATGTAAGAACCGAAGCTGAATTCAATGAGCTTCACCTACCAAGGGCAATTAATATTACAGAAGATAAAATCGAATTCTTCGAAATATTTAAAGATGAAATAATTATAACCACCTGCGGAAAAGGGGGAGGAAGATCCGAAAAAGCAGCGAAACTGATTCGAAACAAAACAAAGAACAAGGTTTATTTTCTTGAAAATGGTACATTTGGATGGTATTCAAAATAAATAAAATGAAAGCACTATTTATTATTAATGAAGCTCCTTCGGGCAACGAAAAAATTTACAATGCCTTGAGGACAGCGCGACAATTACAAAAAGATTTTCAGGATTGCGAGATCCGAATGTATCTTCTGGCTGATGGCGTGTTTTGTACTCTTCCAAATAAAGGCATGCCTGCCGGAGTTTATAATATTTCACAAATGATGACAGACTTTATTACTGCTGGCGGCAAGGTGAAGATGTGCACTTCCTGCGGAGAATCAAGAGGTCTGAAAGAAATGAAGTTACTTGAATCTATGGAATGGGGTAATTTAAAAGACCTAACATCATGGATCGCTGACAGCGACAAAATCCTGACGTATTAAGATCGCTCATTAATCTCAAAGCCTTTCAGAAATGAAAGGCTTTTCTCTTGTTCAATGTTTCACACATCATTCTGAATAATTATAACTCCCGATAAACATGACGTGTGAATCATGCAAGTCTTCCCTACAATTGTGTAACAGAAAAAAATGAATGCTTCTCATCTTTGTATCGTGAAAACAATTCACATCTGTCCGCCAGCAGCGGAAATTAATAAAAATAAAAAATGATAAAATATAAAAAAATGTTTTCGGTGTTTGCAGCAGCAGCCGTGTTATTAACAGCAGCTTGTAAAAAAGAAGAATCAAACGGACCAGCAACTGTTCCTTCAACTCCCTCAATAACTGCAAAAAGTCCGGCAGCAAATGCAAGCAATGTTTCCCTTAATAAAGTAATATCTGTAACCTTTAGTGAGGCAATGGATGCTTCAACAATTAATACGACCAATTTCACTTTAAAACAGGGAACACTAAACATAAGCGGTATAGTCGCATATGAGGGAACAACGGCCACTTTCAAACCAACAGCCCTTTTAACTGCAGGAACTACTTATTCCGTTTTGATTACAACAAACATCAAAAGTTCCCAAGGTATTGCGATCGCTGCCGAAAACTCCTGGACATTTTCAACAGGCACCAATGCAACCGGACTGACACCTGTCAACCTTGGATCAGCAGACAATTATGTTATACTTGCTAAAACGGCAATAAATAACAGCCCTACATCAACCATCACAGGAGATTTAGGACTAAGCCCTGCAGCAACATCGTATATTACAGGCTTCTCCATAACCAATGCAACAGGTTATGCAACTTCAGCACAGGTGACTGGTAAATTATATGCAGCAGACATGGTAAGCCCTACACCAATTAATCTTACTACCGCTGTAAATGATATGATCACTGCTTATAATGATGCAGCAGGTCGTACTTCACCGGATTTTTCT
Source organism: Bacteroidota bacterium (assembly GCA_021323165.1). Lineage (GTDB taxonomy): Bacteria > Bacteroidota > Bacteroidia > 2-12-FULL-35-15 > 2-12-FULL-35-15 > 2-12-FULL-35-15. Next base: position 35,931 of record JAJTCJ010000005.1, read on the forward strand.
CAACTTGGAGCGGGAAATATAGGTAGCAAAACACTTACAGAAGGACTTTACAAATGGACGAATACTGTGACAGCACCTACAAACCTAATAATTTCAGGAAGTTCAACTGATGTTTGGATATTCCAGATTGCAGGAAACCTTTCAGTAAGTTCTAATGTGAAAATAACATTGAGCGGAGGAGCTCAGGCCAAAAATATTTTCTGGCAGGTAGCAGGTACTGTTACAATTGGTACTGGAGCTCAATTTAAAGGAGTTATCTTATCGCAGACAGGAGTTACTTTAAGAACAGGAGCATCACTTAGCGGACGTGCATTGGCTCAAACAGCTGTTATTCTTGATAAGAATGTTGTAACACAACCATAATTTATTTAGAAAGTAATTATACTAATAGACCGCCTCAGAAGTAAAATTCTGAGGCGGTCTTTACTTATGTAAATCTTTAACTTTTTTGCCGAAAAATATAAATTCAATTCTTTTTTCTTTTTGTCTTGAAACAAAAAGAAACAAAAAGTTCAAGGCTGAACGACTCCCTCCCGCTCTGCCATTTTCACGAAAAACCTAAAGCAAAAAAACTAAAGTTTTTGCTAAGGTTTTCAATGAAAATGACATTCACATCTTAACGACATCGCGTTCAGCCAAGCCTCACGCGCGTCTTCGAACTATGATATTTCTATCATTAATGATATTAGAATTCAAAATGGAGATTCTGCTCTTAGGGTGAGGTTTTGAGCCTGTATAGCGATAGCGGAAATGAACGCTATTGAAAATTAATCTTTCGTTAACATACCAGATCATTAATAATTAACAAATTATAGTTACGAAGCCGCGCGTTAGGTTTGATCAGGCGCGATGTCGTGTAGCGGTGAACAGTATTTTTCAAGAAAATCTAGGCAAGAGCTTTAGTTCTCTTGACTTTAGATTTCCTGAAAAATGCTGAGAGGCGGGAAGCAATCGCCTGATCTTGATTTTTTTGTAACTTTTTTTATCAAGAAAAAAAGTTAAACATCAAAAAAAATTCAATGTGAGATCGCTGAACCGGTTATTCCAAAGAAATAACTAATTTAGTCCTTAATGCAACTCCTTAATAAATACAAAGAAACCATCATCTTTGGCATCTCCATGGCAGCATTGCTGATCCTTCTTAAATTGCTGGAGGCTAATTTCATTGTTTTTAATTACAGATTAGATTTCTTTATTGGTGCCATTGCTATCATATTTACAGTTTTAGGAATCTGGCTGGCACTTAAGCTTGTTAAACCGAAAATAGAAACCCGGATTATTGAAAAGGAAGTTTATATCAATACTCCGGTTCAAAAGGAAATTGATCTAGGGGAAATTGAAAAACTGGGCTTAAGCAAGCGCGAACTGGATGTTTTAAATTTAATGGCAACCGGATTAAGCAATGAGGAAATTGCCGGGAAATTATTTATAGGTGTAAATACGGTTAAAACACATTCTTCCAATATTTTTGTGAAACTGGATGTCAAAAGACGGACACAGGCGGTCGAAAAAGCTAAACGGCTGAATATCATACAGTAGACTCTCTCCTACTTTAGTATGAAAAGTGGAATTGGTATTAAAATCACCCGAAAGAGTGAAGGAAAGTGAAGATTTCAGGGCGACTTTTGCGGCATAATTAATTTAAAAAAACAAAACATTATGAAAAGAAACATTTTAGTATTCGGAACAATTTCAGGAGTGATCATCAGCGTATTTATGGGAATTTCTATGGCAATTATGAATTGCGGAAGCGGTGATGCCGATGGCGGAACAACAAGTATGATCATCGGCTTTAGTGCCATGGCTGCAGCATTCTCATTTATTTTTGTTGGTATTAAGAACTACCGTGACAAACAAAATAGCGGGACAATTACCTTTGGGAAGGCTTTTGTTATTGGATTTATGATAAGCCTGATAGCCTCTACCCTATATGTTCTTACCTGGGCGGTCGAATTTCATTTCTTTATGCCTGATTTTATTGATAAGTATTCCGCAATGCAGGTTCAGCAAATGCATGATAGTGGTATGTCCGGACCGGCACTTGACGAAGCTCTTAAAAACATAGAAACTACCAGCTATAATTATAAGAACAATCCTTTTTTCTTTGCAGCTTACACTTATATGGAAATACTTCCGGTTGGAGTTTTAATTACTTTGATCAGTGCGTTGATCCTGAAGAGAAAAACACCTGTTGTTATAGCGTAATATTATAATATACCTAACCCAAATGGAAGACAAAAAAACTCAAACAGAATCATCAGCCGCGGCTGACAATACACCGAAAGTGACCGGAATAGGCGGTGTTTTCTTTTGCTCTGAAAACCCGAAAGAAGTAAATGAATGGTACACCAAAAATTTAGGGATTGAGATCAACTCCTGGGGTTCCAGCAGTTTTGAATCCAGGAACATTAACAACCCTGAAGAAGTGAATTCTCTTCAATGGAAGACTTTCAAAAAGGGAGATCCATCCTTTGCTCCTTCTAAAAAAGAATTCATGATCAATTACCGTGTTCAAAACCTTGACGGATTATTAACCAAACTAAAAGCAAACGGTGTAACTATTGTTGATGATGTTGCAACTTATGACTTTGGGAAGTTTGTTCACATTATGGATGCGGAAGGAAATAAGATCCAGTTGTGGGAGCCAAAAGAATAAATAATCTCTCTATTATGAAAAAAGCCTTTCAGAAATGATAGGCTTTTTTGTTTTAATGGCTTATTCACTTAAATGATTTTTTAAGATTAAAAACAAGGTTCTTAAAACAACAAACTTTGAATCGATAAAAATTGAATGATTTTAAACCTGTAAGTAAGTTTTACAGACTTCTTGGCAGATAAAAAGACCTCGTTTATCTAAATAAGCCGTATCCTTGTAGCCGAATAACTAATTCATTATTAAGATTATATCCCAATTAATAGGGCAAACTTAATTTCGTTTAAGTTATCACACTTTCGTAATGAGGAAAAAACATTTACTTTATCTAATATTCATAGTCTTAGGAAGTTTTCATACAACTGCTCAGCCTCCCTGTGCACTCAACCTCACACCTTCCAGCGCCACAATTTGTTCCGGCACTTCTGTTGCATTAACGGCCTCCGGTGGCTCTTCATATACGTGGTCTCCATCCACTGGCTTAAGTGCGACTAACCTTGCGACTGTTACTGCTAATCCTGTTGTTACTACCACATACATGGTTATTGCTGATTGCGGTGCCGGACAAAAAGACACCAATTACATTACAGTAACAGTTAATCCAATACCGAATAGCCCTCCTATTACCGTAACAAATAATAACACTTGTGGCGGTACTTCTATGAGTTTTTCAACTCCTGCACAAGCCGGAGTTTCTTTTGCATGGGGATTTGGAGATGCTACAGCTGCAAATGGAGCTAGTGTTACTCACATCTATAACCCTAGTCCGGGTGATGGTAATCAATCTTTTACTGCAAGCGTAGTTGCAACCAATTCTTTTGGTTGTTCTAATTCAACATCACAGGTGATAACCGTAAAACAACGGCCCGATGCTTCAATAAGCGACTTTACCAGTGATGTTGCATTTACAAATTGTGGGAATACTGATTTTGATCTGATCATTGATAATACATCAACAACAACTGCTACAAATTCTTTGTATCAAATTAATTGGGGGGATGGGTCGCCTGTATTTTCTACAGCTAATTTACCTTCCACCGGAACAACGCATACATACACTTCTCAGGGTTATTTCACACTTACCTTAACTGTTACAGGATTAAATGGCTGTATCTCAACGAAAACTTATTCGGTATATAATGGTGGGAATCCCGCTGTTGGTTTAGGTAACCCGGGAGCAACAGTAGAACTTTGTCTGCCTTTTTCACTTACCTTTCCTATTACAGGAACTTCATCGAATCCTGCAGGTACAACGTATACAATTACCACAAACACTGGAGCACCCTCTGTAACATACTCACACCCTCCACCAGCCAGTTATACTCATGTTTTTAATACAACGTCCTGTGGAGCAACCGGTGCAAATACACCTAACTCATTTTATGTTAGAATAAAAGTTGAAAATCCCTGTGGCTTTTCTGAATCTACTGTATCTCCGATTACTACCGCATCAAAGCCAGTTGCTCTATTTTCAGTCTCGCCTGACAGTATAGCCTGTGTCAACTCACTTGTTACATTTACCAATTTAACTACACCAAGCATTCTTGTTACAAACAATGGGGTGTGTGATGGCACAACAAAAATAAATTGGTTAATATCACCGGGGACGGGATGGGCTGTAAGTACTGGTACGCTAGGAAATGCAAGTCCGAATATTAATAATCCGGCAACATGGGGCTCTAATGCTTTAGGTGTTACTTTTTCAGTTCCAGGTCAGTATGTTATAACTTTAATTACAGCAGGAAAAAAATGCGGGAATGATACGCTCAGAAAAACGATTTGCATTCAAGGTCCTCCCGCACCATCCTTTACTGCAACTCCATTGATCGGTTGCACTCCATTGGTTTCAAATTTCACAAATACTTCAACTGGCGTTCCTACCTGCGGACCAACAATACGATTGTGGGTTGTCACTAAAACCAGCTCTAACTGTATTGCAGATTCAACATCAGATTACACTTTTATTTCTGGTACAAACTCCAGCTCAGTAAATCCTGTAATTCGATTTAATAACCAGGGAACATATAATGTAACACTTTCTCTTACGAATAGATGCGGTACATTCATCTCAACGCCCACAACTTTTACCGTAAAGCGAAAGCCACAGGTAGCAATTACGATACCTCCTAATATTTGTGCAGGTCAAACTTTATCAGCTACATCAACAGTGACAAATTGTGCAGATAATCCATTAACATATTTATGGAGTTTTGCGGGTGGAACTCCTGCGAGTTCAACGTTAGCTACTCCTCCTCCAATTTCATTTTCTACTTCAGGTTCTCATTTAATATCCTTGTCTGTTACTAATGAATGCGGTACGGGCACAGTCTCCTCCTCTGTAAATGTTTTAACCATACCAATTGCAAATGCCGGTACAGACAAACAAATTTGTTCAGGCGCCAGCACAACTTTGGGAAGTGCTTCAACTGCTGGCCTAACTTATCAATGGTCGCCAACTACAGGTTTAAGTTCTTCAACAATTTCAAATCCAACTGTTACGATTTCTAATGGAGGTATTAGTCCTCTTGTTTCCACATATTCTTTAACCGTTACTAATGCAGCTAATTGTTCGGCTACAGACGTAGTGGATGTTACAGTCAATCCTATTCCCGCAATGACAAACACGACCAGTGTTACTATATGCAGTGGAGGATCGTTAAATATTCCTTTAACAAGTACAGTAGCCTCAGCTTATAGTTGGATGGCAGGCGATAATCCGAGTACAGCGGGTGAAAGCTTAACTGCACAAGCAACATCTACTATCAATAACACCATCACAAATTCAACTGCAACATCACAAATTGTTACTTATTCAGTAACTCCTGTCAGCTCTGCCGGCAGTTGCACCGGAAGCTCTCAAACTATTACTGTTACTGTGTTACCTGTGCCAGTGGTTACAAGTGCTACAACTGCAACAATTTGCAGCGGGAATACTTTAAATGTTTCCATAACAAGTAATGTAACATCAACCTATTCCTGGATCGCGACAAACAACGCAAATACAACAGGAGAAAGTTTAACGGCTCAATCAACCGGTGTTATTAATAACACGATCATAAACAACACATCCAACAACCAAACGGTTAACTATTCAATTACTCCAACTTCAACAACCGGAAGTTGTTTGGGAAATTCACAAGCATTGGTGGTTACGGTAAATCCGAGTCCAACTATGACAAGTGCTGTCTCTGCATCTGTTTGCAGTGGAACCTCTTTAAACATACCTCTTTCCAGTGATCTTCCTTCGACCTACAGTTGGGTTGCAACTGATAATGTGAATACCACAGGTGAGAGCCTTACAGCTCAATCAGGATCGAGTATTAATAATACGGTTATAAATAATTCAGCAACTGCACAAACAATCAACTACAGTATTACTCCTGTTTCAACAGCCGGATCTTGTGCAGGTACTCCACAAATTGTTGCTGTTACAATTAATCCAGCCCCGACTATGACGAGTGCTTCTTCTGCAACAATATGCAGTGGAGCTTCGGTAACTATTCCTTTAACGAGTAACATGACTTCAACATATACCTGGATCGCTGGTAATAATCCAGGTACAAATGGAGAAAGTATTGCCCTTCAAAACTCCGGTACATTAAGTAATACGATAACTAATTCTACTCAAACAGTACAAACAGTAACATACACTGTAACGCCAAATGCGACAGCAGGAAGCTGTGTTGGAAATACGCAAACTGTCACTGTAGATGTTATTCCTGTACCGACAATGACCAATGCAGCTACAGCAACAATTTGCAGTGGAGCGGCACTCAACATCTCATTAACCAGTAATATTCCTAGTGCTTATACTTGGATAGCCTCAGACAACGCAAGCACATCCGGTGAAAGTTTAACTCTTCAAACTACAGGCATCATCAACAATACAATAATCAACAATACTGCTGCAGTACAAACAGTAACATATACCGCTACTCCTACTTCAACTACGGGAACTTGTAGTGGTACTCCTCAAACAATTATAGTAACTGTAAATCCGGCACCAGCCATGACAAGTGCAACCTCAGCAACTATATGCAGTGGTGGAAGTTTAAACATTCCCTTAACAAGTGATTTACCTTCGACCTATGTATGGATTGCAGCTGACAATATTAATACAACAGGTGAAAGCCTTTTAATTCAAAACTCTAATCTGATAAACAACACCATTTTAAATAACACAGCAAGTGCTCAAATACTTACTTATTCAGTAACACCTACTTCAAGCACCGGAGCTTGCATTGGTGCTCAACAAATAGTTTCTGTTACCGTTAATCCTGCTCCTACTATGACGAGCGTTTCTTCTGCTACGATATGCAGTGGGGCCTCAGTAAATATTCCTTTAACCAGTAATATGCCTTCAACATATACCTGGATCGCTGGTGATAATCCTGGTACAAATGGAGAAAGTATAGTTATACAAAACTCCGGCACATTAAATAACACAATAACGAATAACACTCAAACAGTACAAACCGTAACATATACTGTAACGCCAAATGCGACAGCAGGAAGCTGTGTTGGAAATACGCAAACTGTCATTGTAGATGTTATTCCTGTGCCGACAATGACCAATGCAGCTACAGCAACAATTTGCAGTGGAGCGGCACTCAACATCTCATTAGCCAGTAATATTCCTAGTGCTTATAGCTGGATTGCTTCAGACAACGCAGGCACTTCCGGTGAAAGTTTAACTCTTCAAACTACAGGCATCATCAACAATACAATAATTAACAACACTGCTACAGTACAAACAGTAACATATACAGCAACTCCTACTTCTACCACGGGAACATGCAGTGGTATTCCTCAAACAATAATAGTAACTGTAAATCCTGCACCAGCTATGACAAGTGCAACTACAGCAACTATTTGCAGTGGTGAAAGTTTGAACATTTCCTTAACAAGTGATTTACCTTCTACCTATACCTGGATTGCAACGGATAATATTAATACAACAGGAGAAATCCTTGTAATTCAAAACTCCGGTCTGATAAACAACACAATTATAAATAACACATCCAGTGCTCAAATACTTACTTATTCAGTAACACCTACTTCAAGCACCGGAGCTTGTATTGGTTCTTCACAAATAGTTACTGTTACCGTTAATCCTACACCGGTAATGACGCCACCTGCCAGCGTTACTCAATGTGCAGGAGTAAGCACATCAGCAATCATTTTCAATAGCAATCCAGGCGGAACATCTTATAATTGGACAAACAGCAATACTTCAATTGGATTGGCTGCTAATGGAGTTGGAAACATTACAAGCTTTACTACTTCTAATTTAACCAATGCTGCCATAAGTGGAACTATCAGTGTTACATCAACTCTGAATGGTTGTGTAAGTTCACCTTCTGCTTTTACCATAACAGTTAACCCAATTCCAACTGCTACAGCTTCACCGGGCAATTCAACTATTTGTTCCGGAATTCAAACCAACATTAACATAGCATCAAATGTTGCAGGCACTACATTTTCCTGGACAGCAAATTCTCCGGCAAGCGTTAGCGGTGCTGCAAATGGAAATGGTAATTCCATTCAGCAAACATTGAGCAACACAAGTTCGGCTATTGAATTGGTGACTTATATAATTGTTCCTACAGCAAATAACTGTATTGGATCTCCAATAATTGATTCTGTTTTTGTTAATCCCGGAGTTACCATTAGCTTCTCTCCTTCTTCACAGACCTTGTGCTCAAATCAAACATCACAAGTAGTAACAATCTCAAGTGCCACAACAGGCTTAATTTACAGTTGGACGGCCCAGGCGAATGGAGCCGGTGGAGTTACAGGTTCAGGATCAAATACAATTCCTCCACAGGTATTAACTAATTCAACCAATTCACCTATTCAGGTGGTATACTCTACAACCGCAACATTTGCTGGTTGCCCTACTCCTCCTTTCTTATATTCAATAACTGTTAATCCTCTTCCATCCATTGTTTTACCTGCTAATCAAACAGTATGCTCTTCAGTTTCAACTGCGGCAGTAAATATTTCTTCACCGGTAGCGGGCACCACATTCACCTGGACTGCGACATCTACAAATGGGATCACAGGATTTCCTGCAAATGGATCTTCTTCAAGCATCCCTGCTTTCATTCCTAATAATCCCGGAAATACAGCCGGAACTATAGACTATACGATCACGCCTATTGCTAACAATTGTCCCGGCCTGCCAGTCAATTACACTTATACAGTTAATCCTATTCCGGTAATAAGCAGTATTCCATCTCAAACAATTTGTAGCGGCCAGACAACAACAATGGTATCACCTGTTTCTGCAGTTGCAGGAAGTACTTTTAGCTGGAGCTCTGCAACCGGTCCTAATATTTCAGGTAATACTGTTTCAGGTGCAGGGAATATACCTCCGGAAACGTTAAACAACTCCAATGCTTTCGCAGAAACAGCTACTTACACTATAATTTCAAATGCGAATAACTGCACTTCAAGTTCAACATTTATAGTTAACGTAAATCCAAGTCCGGCAGCTGCATTTTCAATTGCTCCGCAAATTATTTGTTCAGGTGAAAATACCCAACAAGTAAATTTAAGTTCAGGCACTCCCGGAGCAAGTATTAGCTGGAACGCGACTATCCCGCCAGGAATTAGTGGGGGCGCAACTTCCGGAACAACTACAATCCCTCAGCAAACGTTAATCAACAGTACTAATCAACCATTAACTATTATTTACGATGCTCAGGCTGCAACAACCGGAACTGCAATTTGTCCGGGCACAACCACCACTTACTCTATAACAATAAATCCTACTCCTGATGTAATTGTTACCCCCGGACAAACAACTATTTGTTCAGGTATACAAACCAATATCTCTCTTACATCAAATGTTGCAGGCACTACATTCAGCTGGACAGTGAGTGCGCCTTCAACAATTACCGGAGCATCAAACGGCAGCGGGAATACTATTCAACAAACTCTTTCTAACAATGATATAATAAGTCAAAACGTTACTTATACAATTATTCCATCAGCGAATAATTGTCCGGGAAATCCTGTTACCGTTACCATAACAGTTCATCCCGTTCCCACAATAAATTTCTCACCGGTATCACAAGCTTTATGTTCAGGGGAAACTTCACAAGTGGTTACTGTTACTAGTCCGACAACAGGCGTGTCATTTAACTGGACAGCGTCCGCAAGCAGCGGAAGTGTTAATGGATTTACAACAAATGGATCAGGTAACCTTCCGGCTCAAACTTTATTTAATTCATCTACTTCAATTCAAACTGTAGATTATATTGTAGATGCAGGATTTTCCGGATGCCCGGGCCTTTCCAATACTTACACTATAACCATACATCCTTTACCAATAGTAAATTTTACATTTGATTCAATTGATTGCGTGAATGTACCTCTAACATTCACGGTAAATCCGGCCCTGGCAAATAATTATACATGGGATTTCGGTGATGGAAACACTACAGGCAACACTACGGGAAATGCGATTCATACTTATTCTTTGAGCGGTAATTATAACATAAGCCTTATTGAAGCTACTGCATTTGGTTGTATTGATTCTTTAAGCAAATCAATAGAAATCATTGATCCTCCTACCGCTGATTTTACTACTCTACCCGATTCAGGTTGCGCACCTTTAAATGTAGCCTTTGTGAATAATTCAACCGGAAGTTATACTTCCTTCAACTGGGATTTTGGGAATGGTAATTCAACAATACTTTTCTCACCGTTGAATCAAACATATCAGCAGGGATTATACGATACTACCTACCAGGTAGAATTAACTGTTACTAATCAATGTGGTGTTAGTACCTTGATCAAGCCAGTTGTAGTTAAACCGAAGCCTGTTGTATCATTAGGAACAAACTTCGATTCCGGCTGTTCTCCATTCCATCTGATTATAAATAATACTTCCACAGGAAATGCCACTCAATATATAATGGATTTTGGCGATGGCAGTCCATTACTTATCACTCCAACAAGAGATTCGATCAGTCACTTATATTACACGGGAACACAGGACACAACATATACGATAACCTTGATTGGAATAAATTCATGTGGAAACGATACGATAACAAAAACAATATTAGTGCATCCACATGATGTTATCGCATTGTTTAATACCAGCTCTGTTTCAGGATGCGCACCTTACGCTATTACATTCACTGATGCATCATCCGGAGCAACATTTACATCATGGGATTTCGGAGACGGGAATGTTTCGACTACTCTTAGCGTAACGCATACATACCAAAATCCGGGAACATATACGTGCTATGAATATGTTAATAATGGTTGTAGTTACGACACAACCTCTGTAACAATTACAATTCATCCTTCACCAACTTTATCCTTCACTTCTGACGGACCATCAGCTTGTGTGAATCAACCGGTTGCATTTACAAACACTTCTTCAAATTCTGTCAACTACAGTTGGAACTTTGGCGATGGAACATATTCCTATCTTACAGATCCAATACATAACTATAGTTCTGCAGGTACATATATTATTACATTAACCGGAACATCGGCTGTATATGGTTGTATTGACAGTGTATCCCACTCTATTATAATTGACTCTCTTCCTGTCCCACAAGCCTCATCCAGTGTACTGTTTGGATGTGCACCCTTAAATGTCGCTTTTACGAATACATCAACTAATTCTAATTTTTATTCCTGGAACTTTGGTGATGGTAATACATCCTCTACGCCTTCACCGAGCAATTTGTTTGTTGCGCCAGGAATTTATAACGTACAACTAATTGCCGTGAACTTGAATAATTGCAAAGATTCAATTCAACTTCAGATCAATGTAAATCCAAAACCCGTGGCAGCTTTTAGTATGTCTTCTACCTACAGTTGCTCGGCTCCGGCACCGGTAATTTTTACAAATAATTCCACAGGAGCAGTAGGCTACTTGTGGGACTTTGGGAACGGTACTACTTCAACAATGAATAATCCTTCCGTTACCTACTCTACTTTTAATCAATACCCAATTTCACTTGTAGCATCTAATATATATGGATGTAAGGATACTGTTACTGATATCTATAATGTGTATCAACCTCTTGTTGCTTCATTCAGCTCTGATGTTCAATCAGGTTGCGAGCCTCTTAATGTTACATTCACTCCGTTTCAAAGTGGTAATATTTATAATTGGAACTTTGGGGATTCCACTTTCTCTAATGCGAATATTCCATCTCACATATATCCGAATGCAGGAAATTATTATGTTTCTGTAACTGTGACATCCTCAAGCACTCCCTGCACCAGTTCTTATACTATTACAAACCCTATTAAAGTTTTACCTACTCCGACAGCAGAGTTTAATGCCACTCAGATATATGTAGACGGACTACCTGATGGCACTATGAGCTTTCAGAATTTGTCAATTGATTCGACATTGATAAATTCATATTATTGGAATTTTGGTGACGGAATGAATTCATTACAAACCCATCCTATACATCAATACCAGGGTGTTGGAACGTATTCAACAACATTGATTGCAGCATACCCTAATGGCTGTAAGGACACCATAGAACATGATATAACACCCGATTATTTCCAGGGTTTATTTGTGCCAAATGCAATGGTTCCATTAGACGCAACGAATGAGGCCCGCCTGTTTCTTCCAAAAGGAAGATCGATAAAAAAATATCATTTACAGATCTTCAATACATGGGGAACCCTGCTATTCGAATCTACTGAGCTGGATGCAAACGGAAGTCCTGCTGTTGGCTGGGATGGTTATTTTAATGGAGAGCTTTGCCAGCAGGACGTATATGTATGGAAAATTGAAGCAATATTTATGAATGGAAGTGTTTGGCAAGGAAAAAAATATGCTGATGGAAAAATTAAGCCGACAGGAACTGTTACCCTTATAAAATAAAACATCAATTGATTTAAATAATTTTTATCAATGAAAAGGATTGCACTATTTACTTTTTTATTAATACAATTGGTCACAAAGGCTCAGGATCCTGTGTCTTCTCAATTTTATTTCAATCAATTGTATCTTAATCCGGCATTTGCAGGAATTAATCACAGCGCACGATTCGGAGGAACATACCGGAATCAATGGACTGCGATCCCAAGCAAATTTGTAACCTATAATTGCTGGGCCGACATTTATACACCTTCTATGTTTCAGGGTGGCCTGGGCATTATGGCCATGCAAGACATTTCCGGAGAAGGATTTCTCAAAACTACCAGTGTTGGTATAATCCAATCATACGAATTTATTCTTCCCAATAAAATTGCAAGATTACGAACAGGATACAATGTTACTATTACTAACAAAAAAATAGATTGGAGTAAATTGGTTTTTAGCGACCAGCTGGATGGTATTCATGGCAATGTAAACACATCAAGCGTTTCAGCGGGCAATCCGGATGGTAAGACCTTTGCGGACATTGATGCAGGTTTAATACTTGAGTTTAGGAAAATTCAAAAGGAAAAGTTTATCGTTACACAAAGTGCCGGTTATGCCGCAAATCATTTAACACAACCAAATGAATCTCTGCTTGGAACAGAATATAATATTCTACCCATGAAACACACGATGCATTATACCTTAATGATTGAATTAAGAGATGATAAGAGTCCATGGTTTGTTTCTCCAAATATTATTTACGAGCGTCAGGGAACTACACCTGAAAAAGGAGTTTTTCCTTACAACAAGAAATCTCAATTTTCAACTTTGAACCTGGGTATATATTTAATGCACAAACCTTTGGTAACAGGCTTTTTCTACAGAAAAAGATCGATAGCAAAAACGAAAGACCGGGATTCCTTTATTTGTTTCCTGGGAGTTTATTTAGAAACTTCAAAAACCTCTATTGTCAAGATTGGCTACAGCTACGATTTCACAATAAACAATCTAGCTTCTAACACTTCCGGATCTCATGAAATAAGCTTGTCAATGGAGTTTAAGGATTTTAAACTTATCAGTAAAAAGGCCCAGATGCGGAAGAGAAACAAACGGGTAATGGACTGTACTGATTTTGGAGATCATACAATGTTATTTTAAATAGCCTTGAGAGTGCTTATTGGAAAAGGTTATATAAGAATGTTATCATCAGAATATCTTTTACACCGAGTAAGATTTAAGACTAAACTGTAAATCTAAAATTGAGTTTCTTGTTTAGGCGGATTAGTCTAACTCAGGGCTGCTGAGATCTAATAAATAAACTTAATAAGTATTCATACAAAAAAATCAACTCTGTCTCCGAATCCCCGGAATTATTAACATTACAAGTAGTTTAAAGAAAATAATCTTATATTTATGTTCCTTTTTTCAAACCCTGAACAATCTATAATACATATTCATTTAAATGAACTCCGACCAGCGTAACGCATTACCATTTTTTGAGCAATTAATAAAATTCATGATAAAAATCAAACCCTCTATCTTTTCTATTCTAATTCTTTTACAGTTCACGCTGGCGCAATCATCTTACAGCCAATTCACAAAACTACATGACTTTGCGGGATCTCCGGATGGAAAGACGGCACTCAGCGATTTCTTTTTCGATGGAACATATCTTTATGGCTCCACTCAGTTAGGCGGAATAAATAATGTTGGAACCATTTATAAAATTAAAACTGACGGAACAGGCTATGTCAAACTTTTCGATTTTAGCGATACAATTGGGAAATTTCCCAGAGGAACATTTTCCTTCGATGGCCTTTATCTATATGGAACCACAACTCAGGGTGGGATTTATGGTTTCGGAACGATTTATAAGATAAAACCAGATGGCACCGGGCATTCCAAACTCATGGATTTTGACGGAATATTTCCCGGACCAACCTATCTATGGGGAGGTCTTGTCTACGATGGGACTTATTTATACGGATGCAGTGGAAATGGTGGAATCAGTAGTTATGGAACTGTTTTCAAAATAAAACCTGATGGTTCAGACTATCAGACACTTTTTGACTTTAATGGCTTAGTTAATGGCAAATATCCACGAGGACTCTATTGTAATAATGGTTTTTTGTATGGTACAACCTATAGTGGCGGCATGCACGATGGTGGTGTATTATTTAAAATAAAAACAGATGGAACTAATTTTACGAAACTTTTTACTTTTGACCAGGGAGTATCCGGAATAAACCCACTAGCCACTTTAATTTATGACGGAACTTATTTATATGGATCAACTGTATACGGATACTACGGTTCCGGAACAATCTTTAAAATAAAACCTGATGGAAGTGATTTTTCAATCGTATATGCTTTTACAGGTCCAAACGGAGCTTATCCATATAGTACTCTTATCTTAGAAGGCGGTTATTTGTATGGCACAACTAACAATGGTGGGATTCATAATTCAGGAACTGTATTTAAGATAAAACCTGACGGAAGTAATTTCTTAAAAATCTTTGATTTTGATTATGGTACAAGCAGTGGATCAGGACCAAGTTGCGCTCTCTATAAAGACGGACCTTTTCTTTATGGAACAAATACATTTGCGGGAGCTAATAACTTCGGAGCCATATTCAAGCTCTGTAATCCTCAAGTAGTAGCATCATCTACCTCAATGGCGATTTGTGAAGGTGACAGCATTACACTATCCGGTTCCGGGGCCGATGTATATTATTGGTCAGGTGGAGTTACGGACGGTGTGCCATTTTCTCCTGCTGCATCAACAACATATATTCTTAGTGGAATGATCGGATCATGTATTGCATATGACACACTAAATATAGTTGTTCATTCTCCAGTTGTAAACTTAACAGCTTACGATCCAATCTGCACGTATAGTCAGGACCTGGCATTATCCGGAGGAACTCCAACCGGAGGATACTATTCCGGTCCACACGTTTCTGGTAATACTTTTAATGCTGACAATGCAGGAATTGGTTCATTTCTGATCACGTATAACTTTACTGATGTGAACAACTGCTCCAATTCTGATACTGCTTCAATTCAGGTTATATCATGTACAGATGTCAATACTATCGAGTATTCCAAAAACCTTAGTGTATTTCCTAATCCCTTTAATAATAGTGTTTCATTCAGGATTGCAAATGGAATTATTCTGAAAAATGCTTCGATGGAAATTTATGACTCATTGGGAGAGATAGTATATTCCTTGAAAAACATAACCGAATATGAATTTCATATCTATAGAAATAATTTGTCCTCCGGAATTTACTTTTATCATTTTATAAATGATAATAATTTAAGTTCCTCAGGCAAACTAGTTGTTGACTAACAAAAAAAAATATCATTGGTGGAGGAAAACACTCTGCTGTTTTTATTAAAAATCCGAAGCCAGCTGCTTCAAAATAAAATGCATCTACTCATTGAAACACACTTACGCTTTAATACAGAATTACTTCCTGAACAGTGCATACTCATTTGTTCTATTCGGCATTTATGCAGTGACAGTTGCTCCTTTCATAAATAATTTTATTGAATTTGGTGAACCTAACACTTTTGTCGGACTCTTTGGTTTCACTGTTCTTATTGCGGAATTCTTCGCGCTGAAATATAAAATAAAGATCATCAGGGTACGGACACAGCTTAAGCGGCTTGAGTATAAAAAGCAAACAGGAATTGATGTGATCCCTACAATCACACCAAGTGTACTGTTTGGTTTATTTACAAGACTTGTATTTCATGTGATCCTGATCATGATCTGCATGAGCTCGCTTGGGTTTGAATGTGACGAAAGACATATGTCACCGGCAGGTGTGTTTGCCATCATGGGAGGCTTTCTGCTGGAAATTGGAGGCATCACCTATTTCTTTATCAAACAGGACATCTATACTGATATTCCGGAAAGCAAAAAGCTTTTCCGTGCGGAAGTAAAAGAGGACAACGATTGGGCTGCAGAGAATCTTTTAAATGAACTGAATAAATATTCATACAAAAAAGAATTTGCTGCGAATATCATACTGCAGATATTTTCCTGTATGCTATTTACAACCTTCTGGCAATACCTGAATACAAATGGGATTGACAGGATCATTTCCATTTATGAACACGACAGCGGAGCTATGGGCGCTATAGGAACACTTTTTATTATGGTTCCGGTAATGGTGGCAACAATTATAGTAGGATTAAGGCCAATGCAAATAGCGTACTGGATAGAAAGTTCATTGCAGGCTTTCAGCTCAAAAGAAAAAACGAAGAACTGGATCATCTTTTCAACGGTAGGAGTCTTTGCCTGTGCACCAACCATCATAAAGTATTTCGAGATCTTTATATTCAGAATTCCCGGCAGTGCAACACCTGACTTTCCGGAATACCTTCAGTACTTTATTTCATTTGTTTTGTTTATTGCTGTGTTAATGATAGAGCTCAAAATGCTGGAGAAGAAAGATAAAGCTAATACAGAAACAACTCCATTAACTCCTCAGTCTGTTGAAAGTATGATACGCGATATTGTTGACGGACAGAATAATCATGTAGAAAAACAGACAGTGAGGTTTACACCGAACAAAGAAAGAATCAGTAAAAAATAAAATATGGGAGCCTGGGGAATAAACAACTTTGATAATGATGGCGCAATGGACTTTAGCTCTGATGTGGTTGAAGGAGATAGATCATTCATTAAAGACGCCATACTTAAAGTAACGAACACTGGCGATGACGACTACCTCGAAGCACCGGATTGTGAAAACGCTTTGGCTGCAATAGAATTTATTGCTGCACAAAAAGGGAAACCCTCTCCTGATTTTCCTGAAGAAGCACAAGCATGGATCAAAAATAATGACCTGCTTAATTTCACGAGCGGACTCTTCAGAAAACGCATTGATATCACCGGAATATCTTTACAGGCAATTGAAAGAATTGGAAGCAACTCCGAACTGCAGGAATTATGGGAAGAAGGTGATGAATATGAAGATTGGCTTAAAGTATTGGAAGATTTGAAAAACCGTATTAAGTAAACAAAAAAGCCTGTTTTAAAAACAGGCTTTCTTTCTTTCTTATTTAGATGTTGACACTACCACTTTACGTCTGAAACCTTCCTCATTGTTTCCTATCACATAATAAACGCCACTTTTAAGATCAGGGATAGTGACCGAATAATTATTATTTTCATTCAATTGAAATATCTGAATTGTTTGGCCTAATTGATTTATAATTAAGAAATCACCAGGAGCAGTCCCACTTATTGTAAAAAGACTATTGCTCGGATTGGGATACACGATCATAGTATTTTCATCAATTTCAGTTTCTGCAATTCCAACAGAACTGCCAGCGCCCCCTGTTTTGATAATTAACCCATAAGAAGTACGGCCGACTGCATAACCTATATTAGGTGCGGGGAAAAAAACAGAATGTAAATAGGTCCATGTATTATTACTAACCTGGAGATTCCAGTTCAAACCACCATTAATAGTTTTAAAAATGGTGCCACTATTCCCTACAACATACCCGGTATCCTTGTCTATAAAATGTACAGAATTTAAAACCTTAATAGTCGCGGCAGTTTGTGGAGACCAATTAATTCCACCGTCTGTAGTTTTTAAGATAAGTGAATTATTAAAACTTCCGGCAGCCCCTCCAACAACATATCCGGTATCCGCAGAGGTAAAATATACAGCATTAAGAGAGTTGTTATTTGCAGAGTTATAACCTATGACACTCCACGTAATTCCACCATTTGTAGTCTTGCGCATAACACCATCCATCCCGCTTTTGCCTACAACGTAACCTGTAAGTTTGTCCGTAAAGTAAACAGATTTATAAAATATTGTAGAGCCGTATGTTTGTACTAGCCAATTATCTCCGCCATTAATAGTTTTTAATATTTGCATGTCTTCTCCAACAGCATAACCAGTATCTGCATCTACAAAGTAGACTCCATTTAAAGGATAGCCGATTCCACTTGTCTGGGAGATCCAATTAGCGCCCTGATCAGCGGTCTTTAATATTTTACCTCCTCTGCCAACTATAAAACCAATACTATCAGTAGCAAAAAAAACAGAGTTCAATTGATCGGTAAGTCCACTAGCTTGCGTATTCCAGGTCACTCCTCCATCAACCGTTTGTATAATTTTACCATTATTCCCCACCGCATATCCGGTGTCCACACTTGTAAAAAAAACTGATCTTAATTCAGGAAGGCTGCCTGGAGTTATAACATTCCATTGCGCGTTCGCTTTTATACAAAAAAAAATGAATGCAAATAAGATTATTTTTTTCATTATTAATCTGGTATATTTTATTTAATTTTTAAATTACTTTTTGGGGTATTTATATTGAGTAACTTCCTTTATTATTTTGAAATATATAAAGCAATGGACTTCAAAGAATAAATACCTTCTAAAAATCAATTGTCGTTTTATTGTAATACTAACTTACTCCATTTAATTTCACCGTCCTTTGATAACACCTCCAGAAAATAGATCCCTTTGTCAAATCCGTTGAGATCAATAATCGCTGTTCTGTCTTTAATATCAAATGCAATGATTTTCTTTCCACTCATATCAAACACGAAAGCTTTTTCTCCATAAATATTATCGCAATGAAAAATACCATTGCCTGGATTTGGATAAACATTGATCATATTTTCACTAACATTTTCCTCAATCATCACTCCCAACTGATTTAATCGTGTTACAAAAACATCTGATTCGAAAGTGGAGGGTTTAGTAAGTGTTATACTACCAAATGAAACAGAAGAACTAATAAAAATACCAGAAAAGTAAATTTGTTGACTTGATCCAATTTTTACAGACGAACCGGCTGCGTATACATTTCCCGAAGGACCATTTGCCCACAAAGGAATTCCACTTGAATTATACTTCACAACGAATGCATTACTATTACCGCCAATCGCATTAGTTAAAGTCACGCCCGGACTAAAAACAATGTTATTTCCTGAATAAGACCCTGCACAATAAATGTTTTCATATATATCTGTACATACGGACATACCGCCCTCATTATAATTACCTCCTGCAGTTTTTACCCAGAGAAGATTACCTGAACCATTATATTTTGCGACAAAAAAATCATTTCCTGTTAATACACTGTTTTGAACTGACACGGTATCAAACTGACAATTTCTCCCAAGGAAGTTACCGGTTATAATAACATTCCCGGTGATATCTGTTGTAATTCCGTAAGCATAATCCTGATTCTCACTGTGTACACTTTTAGCCCAAACAAAATTTCCATTTGTGTCGAATTTGCTCAAATAAATATCATGTGTGCCTATACTATCATTCAATAAAACTGTGTTTCCTATCGTAAATGCTGAATCGGTAAACGTTCCTGTCATAAAAACATCACCTGCAGGGTCAACATCAATTTGATTAAGCAATACGTTTGCACTACTTTTAATTGCCCATAATTCGTTGCCGGTTGCATCTAATTTCAGAAGGTAGGTACCTAACCCAGTTGTGTTTAATGTAATAGAACCAAATGTAATGGTATTTGCAAAATACCCTCCAACATATACATTCCCGTTAATATCATTACTAATAGCCTGGGCATCTTCATTACCGGCAGTTCCATATTGTTTAGCCCATAATACGGTACCCGATGAAGAATATTTAACAGTGAAAACATCATATCCAAAACTATTATTGGTCATTGTAAATGATCCAAAGGTTAAAGTAGGGCTGGTAAAACGGCCAGTGATGTATACATTGCCACTTGCATCTACACTAAGATCATTGATGATTTCACGATCCGGACCGGTAATGTTTTTTGCCCATACTACAGATCCGCCACTGCTATATTTCACTAGAAACGCATCCAGGGAGAAAGCGGAAGGGTCTCCATTTGTTAGTGTAAATGAACCAAACGTAATGGTGGGACTGTAATACCATCCGGCAACATAGTAATACCCATTTTGATCAGTACCGGAACAGGTGATATAATCATCTTCGCTACCAATGCTCTTTCGCGCCCAGCTCCATGTTGATTGAGCATTAATAACAATTGAAAGTAAAAGGAAAACAGTAATAGATAAAAATCGTTTCATGAGTTAAGATGCAAAGGATAAAACAAAACATTTAATTGATTATTAGAAAACCATCAATCTTTAATATCCTTCTCAATAAAACGAATTCGAAAAAAGTAGCGGAAACTCTAAAATTTAGCAAACAAAGATAAGACAAATTTCACATTCAGCATCTCAGCCCTTTAAAATTGGGCAAATAAGCAAATCATTTAAGGTTAGAAAATAGTTTTATTACTGAGGCGCAACTTCTTCTTCTTTTGTAATTTTAAGATCTACGGGTAAATATCCAGCATTCATGATATTCACAAGATCCTCCGCTTCCTCCCTCGTAAAAGCTCCGGTAATAGAAGACATTCCTCCGCTGATTTCACCTTGTACTACCGGGTAACAAACTACATGATCATCCAGGGTAATGGCAATAGAACGCCCAATGTTTGCAGCAGTAATGCGTTTCCATGCCAGGGCAGGCTCCGGGTTAAACTCCATGGATATTTGCGGTCGTCCTCCATCCGGAGTATCATATACTAATCTAGCTTTTTTTACCAGGTCACCTGACAGAGCAGGTTCTCCTTTACTATTAATTCTGACCGCTAACAAACTGAATGATTGTATATGCTCTGCAGGCTTAAATGTCCAAATGAATTTAACATAAGGACCGAATATATTCTTTGCTGTTTCACTTCTCATGAAAACATTCACCTTTGCAGTATCTACAGAATAACCAACCACAGGCCCCTCCGCAAGAATGTATTCTCCGTTTGAGTTTGCATACATTGCAGCACTTAAAACAGCGAACAAAGGATTTTCATTAATTAATTCCTCTTTTGACTTTTGAGGAGCATCCGTTTTTTTTAACTGCTCTCTTAATGAATTCCCTTCCTCTTCTTTTGGTTCTTCCTTAGGCACTTCTTTTTTCAGGCCTCCCTCTTCTACCAAGGCTGTATTAAGCTTATCCAGGTTGGGATACATCTCAGCATTGTCATACGTTTCATAAAATGATAATCTTGCAGAGTTTTGCAAAACCATTCTTAAACGTGACATATCATTTTTACCGGGAATCTCAATTATTATTTCATTTGGCTTATTACCATCCTTAACACTTGCTGAAGAAATTCCAAACTGATCCAGGCGCTTTTGTAAAACTGTTTCACTTTGTCTTCTAAGTTCAGTTAGGTCTCCCTCATGATGTTCTACTTCAAGGATCATGCGAACGCCACCATCTTTTTTGAAATCTGGTTGTTGGGCGCAGGAAGAAATTAATACCCAAAGTCCTATAACATTAACGAATGCAATCTTCATTCTCATGCCTTTATTTATTTAAAAAATTCTTTGTCCATTCATTAAAATTCTGGTTCTACTTCATAAACTTAAATTCTGTCCGTCTGTTAAGACGATGCTCTGCCTCAGAGCAATCTACATTATTCGAGCATCGATTTTTTAGTTGGGTTTCTCCAAATCCTTTTGATGTCAATCGTGACTTATCTACACCTTTTGAAATAAAGTAATCCATCACCTTTTGTGCTCTGTCTTGTGAAAGCTTCATATTAGAAGCATCATCTCCTCGTGCATCAGTGTGGCTATTGATAATCAATTTCAATGATTTATTGGTAGCCATTGAAGCTATTATTTTATCAAGTTTGGGAATAGAAGCTTCTTTAATTTCTGATGAGCCCGCACTATAATAAATATCCTGATCAACAATTAATTCGGCCTTAGATGAAGCAGCAAAATCTTTAATGGCCAATACAGGATCCACTTCGTTTTCTTTTGCTAAGGACACCAGTTCGGCAGGTAATAATTCATAAACGAATGAATTACCTGCTTTCTTGAATTGCTTAATAATAGTCCCATCCGTTTTTGCCATGTACAATTTAGCTCC
This sequence comes from Bacteroidota bacterium, assembly GCA_021323165.1. Classification (GTDB taxonomy): domain Bacteria; phylum Bacteroidota; class Bacteroidia; order 2-12-FULL-35-15; family 2-12-FULL-35-15; genus 2-12-FULL-35-15. The sequence goes on from JAJTCJ010000005.1 coordinate 58,387, forward strand.
CTTTAACAGCGAATTATATATCGCAACCTTTTCTTTGTACTCTTCCATTGCCGGTTTAAAATCCTTCTCCTCCAGCACGGGATACACCACCATGGAAACTTTCTTATCCTTTCTTTCCAGAATCATTTCATAATTTCCATTCTTAGGTCCGGGCACGATCTTCACTGAATTCCACTGAATAGTGTAATATGATTTATCAAAATTTGTGTTTTCAGAACCTACATCGAAAATAGTTCCTTTGTATGTAGAAAGCTCAGGGAATTCAGCGGCAGAGAAGTCGATATTAAAACTGTGTTTAGCTGTATCATGCAACATTGGCTTAGTAAGGAGAAGTGAATCGACAGATATCTCCATCTTATAGGTTACGTTCACATCCAAGCCTTTAAATTCAAAATCACCATACTTATCTGTTGTGGCGTTGAAAGTTTTTGAACTTAAAGGATCTTTCAAAACTACTTTCTGGTTTTTCAGAGGCTGTTTCTTTTCTCCGTAAAGTAATTTCCGTGCATAATTAACCGGAGAGGATTTAACAGGAGTAATTTTTTTCTCCTGACCATACGATGACAATGAGAAAATGATTAATAATAAAATTGTTATTTTTTTCATGTATCTTATATTTAATAATAAATCAATTATCTATTTCTTATTTAATGATTGTATAATAGCTCTGAAACTCTCCAAGCCCGCTTCCAAATTCTCTACAATATCATTTGCCAATACATCAGGATCAGGAAGGTTATCTAAATCCGCTAATGACTTATCCTTTAACCAGGTAATATCCAATGATGTTTTATCTCTTGCAATGATCTCCTCATATTTAAACTTTCTCCAGCGACCTTCAGGATTTGTTTTCTCATTGTAGGTTTCCTTACGCTTGTTACGATTCTTTGGGTTGTAAAGCGTAATGAAATCCTTCAGATCTTCCAGCTTTAATGGATTCTTCTTTAATGTGTGGTGAATGTTGGTGCGGTAATCATATACCCAGACTTCCTTGGTCCATGGGTTTTTACTGGATGGCTTTCCATCAAAGAAAAGCACATTTGCTTTTACTCCATTGGCATAGAAAATACCGGTAGGCAAACGAAGGATAGTATGCAGGTCCGTTGTTTCCAAAAGCTTCTTGCGGACAGTTTCACCAACCCCACCTTCAAACAAAACATTATCCGGTAATACAACCGCTGCCATACCGGTTGACTTTAACATGGTGCGGATATGTTGCACAAAGTTCAATTGCTTGTTGCTGGTAGTTACCCAGAAATCCTGCCTGTTATAAGTAAGGTCTTCTTTCTCCTGCTCTCCTTCTTCATTGGTGAAGGTCATGCTGCTCTTTTTACCGAAAGGCGGATTAGCAAGCACATAATCATAGCGGGTACCGGAATCTGTTATAAGGGAATCATTTGGAGAGATGAAATTATCTGAATCTATATCTCCAATGTTATGAAGGAATAAGTTCATTAAAGCCAAACGCCTGGTGCTGGCAACTATCTCATTTCCAAAGAAGGTTTCATATTTTAAGAATTTCTTGGCTTCTTTATCCAGATCCTGGTTTTCTGTGATCCAGTCATAAGCAGCTAAAAAGAAACCGCCTGTACCGCATGCAGGGTCTGCAATGGTTTTCATTGGTTCAGGGCGGATACATTCTACCATTGCTTTAATTAAAGGACGCGGAGTAAAGTATTGTCCTGCTCCACTCTTGGTATCTTCTGCATTCTTTTCTAAAAGGCCTTCATAAATATCCCCTTTATCTTTTACCCCCATTAAGATCCAGTTCTCTGCATTGATAAGCGCAATAAGCTTATATAATTTCGCGGGATCCTGAATTTCATTCCTGCTTTTTAAAAAGATCTGACCGAGAATTCCTTTTTCCTTAGCAAGCTCACGTAACATTTCATTATAATGGGTTTCAAGCTCTGAACCGCTTTTACCTAATAATGTTTCCCATGTATATTTTTTAGGGATTGGCATTTTACGGTTATGCGGTGGCTTGCTGTATTCATCTGCCATTTTTAAAAACAGCAGATAAGTTAATTGCTGAAGGTATTCTCCGTAACCTACACCATCATCACGGAGTGTTTGGCAGAAAGCCCAGACTTTGCTTACTATACTGGAAGTGTTTGCTGAATTATTGTTGCTCATTTTTATTTAAATTTCAATATATTTAATATTCGCTCCCTAATCATTTGACGTTGTCGATAATTCGACAATTTATTTTCAAACATAACTTGCTTCGCCCTCGCAAGCGTATGAGCTTCGGAATCTAACTCAAATAAACTAATTGAATAGGTTGCTTCGTTTGTAACAGCTGAAATAAGAATTTTATATTTCCCTTTTGACCAATTATAATGATTTTGGGGATTATCATTATATGGATGCACAATTTTAAAAATACAATTATCATAATTTGCAAGATCAACGTGCGATAAAACATCATCCTGCCCTTTTTTAGATGAACTATTGCAATATTGGCATGCAATCGCTAAATTTTTGGGAGTAAAAATAAATGCTGTATAAGCAGGACGTTTAGGCCCCCCCTTTTTTGCAATGTGGTCTACTTCTGCTCTTCCACCTTCATTAACTTTTAAACCACAGTAGCAACAGTTGTTATTCTGAATAGCCAATAATTGATTATGAATTGCTGTTTTTATAACGGCCACGTCTTTTCTATCCCAAGCTCCAGGTCTCAAAGGCATAAGAGATTGTAGAAATAATTCTTGTGCTGGTAAAAGGCTATATGTGTTAGGTATTTGATTAATCATATTGTTTTAAGATATGCATTCGCTTCTTCAATAACTGCATTTAAAGGATCATTGGAAGAAATATCTATTGCTTTAATTGTTTCTAATAATTTTTCAATTTGAGTCTTTTCTTTAGAATTTTCTGAAATTAAACCTAACAAATCTGTTAAATCTGCTTCTAAATAATAATTTCTAACGGTTTTCAATTTAAAAACATTATAAAGAACTTCTTCTGCCGACCATCCAAAAGTATCCTGACCTTCTAGAAGCTTTGCTCCAAGCTGCCCATTTTCATTGTTTCTAGATAAAGCGGTTACTGAGGAACTATCTCCTTCTAAGTCAGAAACTAAAAAATGAGAATGAGTTGTAAGAATGAAATGACAGCTAGAAAATTTTGAAAACACTTTTTTTAAAAAAGAAACATACTTCATTTGCCAATTAGGATGCAAGCTAATTTCTGGTTCATCGATGAGTATTAAACTGTTATCCGAAATATTCGCAAACATTCCAATAAGTGAAATCAAAAGGTGATATTCGCCTGAGCTTATTTCATTAATTGAAAGATTGGAAATACTTTTTTGAACTTTTATTCCATTAAGGTTAATAATATCTAGATTCTCTAAATGACCAATCATTTTTAAATCATATGCTGAAATATTATTGGAAAAGAGGTCTATTGATAATATTTTAGAGGATGATTTTGCCTTATGTTGCAAATACCGGTTGTCAGCAGAGATTTTATTTAAATAAGCTACAAGTTCAACGGTTAAAGATTCGTTTTCCTTAAAATTATTATTATAATATGGTATGCTCCATAAAGGATTTTCCTTTTTACGATTTGTGAAAGTAAATTTTTCATCCCACCATTCCTCAAAATATTTTTTAAAATCCTCTACTTTAAGTGTGTTTGCAAAAAACAACTTATTTATTTTTGTAGTATACTCAACTTTAAAGCTTTCTTCAAATCCTAAAAAAATCAATAATTCTTTTAGACTACCGTCAAAATCAATACTTTCATTGGAAGCATTAAATAAGTGTTTAATAGTTCTCTTTACAGATGATTTTGTACTTGTTGAGCTAGAAGTGCTTCTAGCACCAAGATATTGATAGAAATCATCAGGTTTTGTGTCTTTATAAACAAACCTATCAGTATGTAAAATAGAATTAACTAAAACTTTTTCAGGGTATTCCAATTCATTGGATAATGATTCAAATCCCGTAATTATTTCAAAACCTTTTGAGTCAAAGAATATTTTTTCTTCAGGTCTATTTTTATAAAAAAGGTATTCTCTTCTTTTGTTTTTATCAAGCACCTTCAATTTACGAGTAACGATTTCATATGTATTATGATAATACTGATATCTTAAATGAATATCAAATGGAAGATTAAACTCTTTTTGATCAGTTCTAGAAAATTCTTTAAATTGTCTGAAAATTTCAGCTATTGTACGCAAAATAAAACTCTTACCTGTTCCATTGGGACCAATTATTACAGAAGTGTAAGGCTTAATGACATTTTTAATTTCATTTGCTTCAGAAAGTAATAAGTCAATATCTCCAAGTTGTGGATGTCCTTTTAATTTAAGATATTCAATTCTAAACATTAGTATTTTTAATATTAAGTTTATATTTTTATATTAGCTTCCCTTCAAACGCCTTTTTTAAAATACTCTGCCTTAAAGCTTCAGCTTGTTTTAAACTATCATTTATACTTTCTTCCATTTTATCTGCTACACTTAAACGATTCTCGATTTCTTGAACAATTAATTTTTGTTCTTCCATTTTTGGAAGCGGAATATTTACGTTAGAAACGTCAGTTTGATTAATACTAGCTTGGTTAACAGCTTGTTTTGCATTTTTCCTTAATTCTTTCAAACCCCTTTGAGAAGAAAGATAGATCGCAACATATTCTGGGAAAGCCATTTTTAAATCAACTTTTACCTTCATAATATTACTCTCAAAAACAGTTCTCTCTTTTAAGTGTTTAACAATTCCACATTTTCCCAGATATGGCATACTATTCACTCTATTAACTAAAATATCTCCTTCTACAATTTCATATTTTTCTATTTCCTCTTTTGTTAATCTAACTCTCTTGTACTCGTAATCTGATAAAATAGCTCCCTCATAAAACCCATCGATTCTTATAATTGGAGTGCCACTACCATATTCAGTCGATGCTTTATACAATCCATTTTGAGGAGTAGTTGAGAAAATCTCACCGAAACGTAAAAATTTCCATGTTTCTGGCAATTCCACATCCTTCACATTCTCATTCGTCAACTTGCCTTCAAAAGCCCATTTCAAAACAGCTTGCCTATAAACCTTTAATTGCTGCTGTGCTGTTTTTAAATTTTTTATTCCTATATCTAACTCAGAAAAAAGTTCTTCGATTTTGGAAACGATAGCTAATTGAAAATTATCTTCGGGAACTGAAATCTCATAATCTGTAAAGTTTCCCATTCGGATATAATTCGTTGCTGATCCAAATTGTTTATCCTGATTCCTTTTTCTCCAATTACCTAACAAATGATAGTATAAATACTTAGGATATATATTTATTTTATTTAAAACATAGGTTCTTTGATAAGCATCAAAATCCCCATTATAGTAAAAAACTTCTCCGACATTAGCTCCATTGCCAGGCAATATTATACATTCACCACTGAAGCGTTTTGTTTCACAATACATATATTCAAATGCGCAAGTATAAAAACGATACTTACCATTGGGCTTTTCGTGATTTGCATCGTATTTGCCAGTTTGTATATTGCATACATCAGAAAGCTTTAACAGCTTGAATCTAGTGAGTATATTCTTCATTTACATTATAACTTGGAAATTATTTTAGAGAAACGATCAAAGGTTTCTGCACTTAATTCAACCTTTTCTTTGGAAATAAATAACATTTGAACCGCCTTATTAAATTTTGTTTTATCAAATTTAATAGCAGTTTTATCAAATTTCTTAGTGATAATAAGACGTTCCTCGTCAGTAAATAACAATTCGGTTGGGAAGTTAAATGTCGAATCAATATCTTTAAGAGTAAAGATCTTATCTTTCAACAAAACGCCAAACTCTTCCAAATACCTCTCCTTAGCTCTAATCCCGTGATCATCTCCATCCAATAGAACTTTAAATTTTCTATTCCAAGCTAAATACAAGGCTATAACATCTCTGTTCTTATCAGCACCCATACCAGGATAAAAATTTATTATTTTGTCGCCTCCAATTATAATTTCATGCAAATATCTCAACGTGTAATAATCATATTTCCCTTCAGTAATTACAATATCAGGTACTTTTTCTAACAATCCTGGTTGATATTCTATACTATCCAAAATGGGTTGAAAATAAGTTTGTTGCTCAGGATACTTTGCCGCGAATTGATTATACTGCATCGCTTCAACTTCGGTTTTTCTAGAATCAAAACTCATTTCATCATTATAATCAAGGTTTTTGTTTCTTATTATATATGCTCCTGATAACCAATCTGGATTAATTAGATGATGACTATGTGTTGTATAAATAAGCTTACACTTATCAGCCAGTTTCTCAAACGTTTTTAATAGATTTTTTTGAGCAGTTGAATGAAGATTTGATGCAGGTTCGTCTAGTAAAAAAAGAATTTCTCCATTATCAGAGGATCTCATTTTTCGAAATTCGGTAAAAAGCAAAAAGGTGAAGAACCATTTAAAACCTAAACTTCTTTCAGCAATCTGAAATTGTTGTGCACCTTCTTTTAATCGCACTTCTAAATAATATTTCGTTGGATCGCCTTTCTCAACATTCGGTTTTAAAATAATTTCTTTTCCTTTAGACTCAAACAGGGTTTCCCAAGCTTGAAATACAGTTTTAGAAACTTTTTCACTCATTAAATTAATAGTAGAATCTAACGCTTCTCTGACATCTTCACTCTCTACTTTCATGCGTTCAATTAGGTGACTTTTAATATTATAATTACCTCCCAAAGAATCCAAAATATCACTTATAACCTCTCGATATGTTTCTTGCTCTTCAGTTTCATCTGGATATTTTTCTAAGTAAATCTTTGAAGGAAAATCAAATAAGAAGTCTGGATAATAAATTATTGGAGGAATTAAATTATTTTGAATATAATCGGTGATTTTGGCCCACTCCTCTGATTTATGGTTTAAAGTACCTTTCCTAGAAGTTCCAACTACTGATCCTTTGATTGTAAGTGCCCAAGTACTACTCGATTCAGCTTTATCATAGACAGAATTTTTAAAACACTTAATACGTTCGATTTCAATCTCTCCTATTGTGTCTGTGATTAAAAAATTTATCGTTTTAGCATATAATTTAATTAATTTTTCATCCTTAGCATTTAATTTTAAAATTGCCTTTACAGTAACATTATCATTAAAGTTCGACTTGTGATTTTTAGGTATTAATTTATGACTATCTGCTTCATTGGTATCATTTTCAAATAAATCAATTGCTTCTAAAATTGAAGTTTTTCCACTCTCGTTTAATCCAACTAATGTTAGTATTTTTGATTTGGGCTCTTTTTCAAGATCAATTGTAATATTTTTAATCCCTTTATAATTCTGAATAATAAATTTTGAGTAATGCATAATTTAAATTTTTCATTTACGCTGCTAACACTTCATTTAACTCATTAATAATTTCATCTGTTTGTTCACCAAACAAAGACCAGATCTTGCTTAAACCACCATTTTTATTAAAAGGATCAAGATCAAAATCATCTTTCTCAAGGTGGAAGCTGCTGGCGATGTAATCCTTCATCATACGGAGCCATTGCATTTGTTCCTCGGAAAACTTTATAGTATTTCCTTGCTGCTTTTTCCAAACCCAGTCAGCAAAATTTGTATCCACTGTTTTATCGTAAGATGTTAATGTACTGTCAATACCGCTTACTCTTCTTATCAGTGAAACCAAAGCTATCAGTTCATTCTTTGCTGAACCGTTTGTTTTCTCCAATTGTTCATAAGCCCGCCATACATTCATTGGAGCAAGTAAAGGCTTTTCAGTCTTTAACTTTTCGCAAAGGTCTTTGATCATTTTATAGGAGAACCCTCTTCTTCTATAGGGTTGCCCGTAAAAGATCTGCAAGGCTGTAATTTCATCCTTGTTGTTTTCAATCCAAGCCTTAAAATCAGTAATTGTATTTGTGGCGGAAGCAGCCTGGTCTTTTACCCAGCCTATTTTAGTTACTGTATCCATATTAACTACATCAATCACCTGGTCGTACTTCTTGCGGATGTCAACAATAAAATCACGCAGTTCAGGATTATGAAATACTGCAACAGCATTTTCAATTAATTTAGCATGTTCTTTTTTTATTGCCGCTTCTTTCTCAACCGGTGCAGCCCCGGGCATAGAACTTTGAACCTGAAACTTTAAACCTTCTAAAGAATCAGGGTCATACGCATTCAACAATTGCTTTACAATATGATTGATCGTAAATCCATTCGCCTGTTCAGAGAATCTTGTTTTGTCTTTTTCGGAGAGTTGCCTTTCCAAACGGATCAAACGGTTAGCAAGGGTAGTAAGCATATCCTCAGAAGTATTACCCATTGCAACATGCTGCAATACATCTTTCAATGAAACACCCGGAGCTTTTTCCAGGGGACGGCTGTCGGTTTTCTGTGAGCTTTCCACACCTATCGCATCAATGATCACAAAATGATCCTTGCTGAATTTAGCGGAAGGTGTTCCTTTGGCTTTTAATTCTTCCACAGAACATGTTCTCGTTCCGCGTCCTTTCATTTGCTCATAATAACTGCGGCTTTTAACATCACGCATAAAGAGCAATACTTCCAGCGGACGAATATCCGTTCCGGTTGCGATCATGTCAACCGTTACTGCTATACGAGGATAATAATCATTACGGAATTGCTGAAGCACAGATTTTGGATCTTCTTCACTTCGGTAGGTGATCTTTTTGCAGAATTTGTTTTCTTCACCAAACTCTTCACGTACTATGTCAATTATGTCTTCGGCATGCGAATCACTTTTGGCGAAGATGAGTGTTTTGGGGACTTCGAAGACTTGGTTGCTTGCCCCCGCCTCTCCTTCGACAAGCTCAGGATGACCTACCGCACTAACTCTATCCGGGAACATAGCAGGCAGGTTTTCTTTTACTGCTCTTATAATGGTTCGGATAGTGCTTAGGTTTACAATATCCTTATCCAGTTGCTTACCGGTGTATTCTATATCTTCATCAACTGCTTCCCAGAATTTCTTGCGGGTGAGACGTTCACGCTTATCTACCTTTTCTCCTATTTTAATTTTGCTTCCCTTTTTTGTGATCTCCGTTTCAACGGTGAATACATTGTAAGGAACAAGCACTCCATCGATCACCGCTTTTTCATAACCATAATCACAAACAAGGTTCTGGTTGAAATAACCAAAGGTGCGGTTATCAGGGGTAGCGGTTAAACCCACCTGGAACACATCAAAATAATCAAGCACCTGTTTCCAGAGGTTATAAATACTGCGGTGACATTCATCTATCACTACAAAATCGAAAAACTCAATCGGCACTTTTTCATTGTAGCCAACAGGAACAGGTTCCTTTGCTTCAAACTTGGTTTCGTTGGGGTTTTCTGTTTCTGCACTTTCATCCAACTCCGTTTCCTTTAATATGGAATACATACGCTGGATCGTACTGATATAAACCTGGCTGTCGTTTGGAATGAATGAGCTGCTTAATCTGGTTACACCGTAAAGCTCGGTGAACAAACGGTTATCATCATTTGCCGTAAATGCTCGGAATTCACTTTCAGCCTGTTCTCCTAAATTTTTTGTATCAACTAAGAATAAGATGCGTTTTGCTTTCGCGAATTTTAAGAGTCTGTAAATAGCAGTGATGGCAGTAAATGTTTTTCCGGAACCGGTAGCCATTTGGATTAAGGCTTTCGGTTTTTGCGCTTTAAATGATTTCTCCAGATTGGTAATAGCTGTTACCTGGCAATCGCGTAAACCTTCTTCCGGCAAGGCAGGAATATCATGCAATCGTCCTCTTAAAGTGTTGGATTCTTTGGTCCATTGAAGCATTGTTTCCGGACGGTGAAATGTAAATACATTCCTGGCGCGAGGCTTTGGATCATTATAATTAGTAAAGCGTGTAACAACACCGGTGCTTTCATACACAAAAGAAAGTCGTTCGTTATTTAACAGTCGAAGCTTGGCATTTGCATAACCTTCCGTTTGTTCTTCCACACGGGAAAGATTAACTCCTTCTTCCTCCCGCTTTGCTTCAATGATCCCAACCGGCTTTTTATCTACAAACAATACATAATCTGCTGGGCCTACTTCTGTGGAGTATTCCTTTACCGCAATTCCCAAGGAAGCAGCGAGGTTGATCTTCTTTTTATCCTGAATAATCCAGCCGCAAGCAATCAATTGCTCATCGATATGATCGCGCGCGATCTGTTCAGGATTTTGATTCATAAAATGGAGTATCTGTGTAGGGTAAATATAATAAATCTATGTATAACTCAGGCTTTTATGGCTGGAATACATATCCAGATCCGCAAAGACAGGTTTAACAGGAATTATTACAATTTTGAGGGAGAGAGCTCAGGTGCTAAAGTATGAAAATTCTTTAAAGAAGCAATTATTTATGAATTGTCGCACCCGCAAAATCAATTGTCGCATCCACAAAACAGATTGTCGCAGCCGCATTATCATTTGTCGCAGCCGCAAAATGAATTGTCGCATCCCCAAATACAATTTCCGGGCGCGCAAAATGAATTGTCGGGACTTACAGTAGAACTTTCGCAGCCGCAAAATCAATTATCGCAAGCGCAATACGAATTGTCGCAGCTACAAAATCAATTGTCGCATCCGCAATATGAAATGTCGCACCCGCATTTTGAATTTGCGCTGCCGCAAAATGAAATATCGCAGCTGCATTTTTGATTGTCGCATCCTACATTCAAATTTTTCTCTGAAACAGGAAAATTAATTTCCCTGATTTTGAGCACATTATACTCCGTAGCCGTTTTTAAACGGATAAATATGAAAAGTGCTGTAACAAATCAGACCTCTAATTAGTCTCACTCCCGAACGTTCAAAAAACATGATGTGATTGCAAGCACATTATAAGAATGCTAACCGGTTTCGCAAAAGCGGAACATAAAAACAAAAAAACAATGAGTACAAAAACAGGTTACTTACCTAGAACGGATGCCGACAGGGCTATCTGGATGAACAACTTTGCTAACAAGATCGCCACCTATGCTCCAAGCGTAGGAATTACTCCGGCTGAAGTTACAAGTGTTAACAACGATAAAGCTTATTTTCAGTTCATCGTTAATATGCATGATGTTTACAAACAAACATTAAACAACATCACTGCTTACAAGAATCTTCTCCGCAAAGCAGTTGCACAGCAACATCTTGGTGCTCTTCCTACCGCACCGGTTTTAGGTACCGCACCGGCTGCTGTTCCTGAAGGGATCTTCGACCGTGTTAGCAAACTCGCTCAGCGTATCAAAGCTAGTGTAAACTACACCGAAGCAATGGGACAGGATCTCGGGATCATCGCTCCTGAAGTGAACATCGACCTTACTTCCTTACAACCTGAATTACGTGTGAAGCTGGATGCCGGTCGTCCGTTCATCAAAGCAACAAAAGGTATCGCAGATGCTATCGACCTTTTTGTGAACCGTAACGATGGTAACAATTTCATTTCTCTCGGAAGGTTATTAAAACCTGAATTCATCGACACTACCAATTTACCAAGCACAACTCCGCTTGCTGAATGGGAATACAAAGCCATGTATGTGATCGGGAATGATAATGTTGGTGTTATGAGTCCGACTGTTAGTGTTGTTGTTAAGAGGCAGTAATTGGGGATTAGTTAATTGGTTAATTAGTTGATTGGTTAATTAGTTAATTAGTTATTGGTTGATTTAGGCTATTGGTTAAGTAGTCAACAGAAAGATTAGTGTTGTTGAAGATTAAATGGTAAAGGATCATTATAGGCTGATTGTTACCAAAGACTAAAGGGGCTTTTTTCTCTTTAGCTTAAAGAAGATACTCCGAAACGCCCTGATGTAAATGTCAGGGCGTTTTTTTATTTATACTTCTTTAACTTTTTTGCCGAAAAAAGTTACAAAAACTCTTTCTTTTCATAAGGAGATTTTCAACTCTCTATCGTTCGTTGAAACCACGGATAAATTGATT
>JAJTCJ010000078.1 GCA_021323165.1 Bacteroidota bacterium
ACAACCGGCAGGAACCTACACTGTTAATGTTACAGATGCTCAGGGCTGTACCGTTAGCGCAGCATACACTATAACCGAACCGGCACCTCTTACAATTTCGTTCACTTCAACGAATGTATCTTGTCTTAATGGTTTTAACGGTAGTGCAACAGGAATCCCTGCTGGTGGAACTGCTCCATATACTTACTTATGGTCAACAGGATCAGGAAGTCCAAATGTTACTGGTTTAATAGCAGGAACATATACATTAACAGTTACTGACGGACTCGGTTGCAGCACAACAAATACAATCACTATAACTCAACCTACAGCTGTAACAGTAACAGCCAGTAAAACAGATGAGACCTGCAACTATCTTAACAACGGCTCCGCAACAGCAACTGCTTCTGGCGGAACGCCCGGATATACTTATCAATGGCAGCCCGGCTCGGTTAATGGTGCAACAATTTCCGGAGTCGCCAGTGGCACTTACACTGTTATAGCAACGGATAATCTAGGATGTACAGCTTCAACAATTGCTGTTATCACAGAACCGCCCCCACTTGCTATTTCTTTTAGCAGCCAGGTTAACGTAAGCTGTTTTGGCGGTAATGATGGCGCAATTTCTGCAACTCCATCAGGAGGAACACCTAACTATTCTTATTCATGGAGCCCGGGAGGGGCTACTTCTAATGCCGTATTCGGATTAGCTGCAGGAACCTATACCTTAACGATCACAGACGCGAATGGCTGTACTTTCCAAAGCAGTATAACGATCACACAGCCCGTTTCACCACTGTCCGTTTCTGGGACTTCTACTCCCACTTCATGTTTCGAAGGAAGCAATGGAACGGCTACTGCTACTGCCGCTGGTGGTACCGGACCGTATACTTACAATTGGATGCCGGGAAATCTAAATACCCAAAGTGTTACGGGATTATTAGCCGGCACTTATACAGTTACAACTACTGATTCTAAAGGATGTACCGCAACCAATACAATTGTGGTAACTCAACCAGCACAGCTTATATTAACAACATCAACTGTAAATTCAAACTGTGGTTTACCGACAGGACAAGCTTCTGTTGTTGTTTCCGGGGGATTTACTCCATATACATATTCATGGTCTCCTTCAGGAGGTAATGCTTCAACAGCAACAAATTTATTGTCTGCACCTTATACAGTAACAGTAACTGATAATAATGGCTGCATAGAAACACAGTGGGCAAATGTTAACGACAACGCAGGCCCTGCAGCAACAATATTTAATGTTATTAATGTGACCTGTTATGGAGGAAATGACGGAGCTGCTTCAGTGGGTGTTGCAGGTGGTACAGGACCTTTTACTTATAACTGGACTCCTTATGGGGGAACTACTGTTACAGCTACAGGATTAATTGCCGGAACATACACTGTTACCGTTTTAGATGCAAATGGCTGTCAGTCTAATGCAACTACCAGTCCTGATATCTTACAGCCTCCTCCTATTGCAATCAGCCTATCAACAAGCGATGTAAGTTGTTTTGGAGGAAGTGATGGTACAGCAAGTGCTATAGCTTCAGGAGGTACACCTGGATACAGCTACTTATGGCTACCAGGAGGAACAAGCGGACCAACAGTATCGAATCTGTCTTCTACAACATATACGGTACAGGTAACTGACGCAAACAGTTGTACTCAGACCGCACCCTACTCTATAGATCAGCCTGCTGCCGCTCTTTCTGTTGTAGCATCAGCAACTCCCGTTGCTTGTAATAGTGTACCCAATGGAACTGTTAATGCAGTTGCTTCAGGAGGTACCGGCCCATACAGCTATAGCTGGATGCCGGGAAATTTTTCAGGCCAGAGTCTTTCAAATTTACCAGCCGGAACATATACTGTTACCGCAGGAGATTCAAAAGGCTGTTCAAGTACCACAACTATAGTTATTACTCAACCTGCTCCTCTTGCTCTTACAACTTCAAGTGTTAATTCAAACTGTAGTTTACCGAACGGACAAGCAAGTGTTTCAGTAGCCGGTGGAACTCCAAATTACTCATATCAATGGTTTCCTTCAGGAGGATCTAGTGCTACAGCAACTAACCTGTTGGCAGGACCATACACTGTTACAGTAACAGATCAGAATGGTTGTACGAGCACTGCGAATGTAACTGTAACTGATAATACGGGACCTACAGTAACAGTTTCATCTGTCACCAGTGTAAGTTGTTTTGGCGGAGCCAATGGAACCGCGACAGCTGTTGTTTCAGGCGGTGCAGCACCTTTTAGTTATGCATGGTCTCCGGTTGGTGGAACTGCAGCAACTGCAGTAAATCTTCCGGCAGGAACATATACCGTAGTAGCTACGGATGCAAATGGTTGTCCTTCAGCACCTGTTGTGAGTCCTGCTGTTACACAGCCTTCATTAATAATTATAAGCGTTGTAACATCTAATGTGAGTTGCTTTGCCGGAACAAATGGAACAGCTGCAGCTACTGTATCAGGCGGCACTCCCGGATATACTTATATCTGGTCACCTGGCGGAACAACAGCGCCTTCAGTGAGCAACCTTACATCAGGAAGTTATTCGGTTCAAGTAACAGATGCTAACAGTTGTACTCAAACATCTGCATTTAATATTACTCAGCCTGCTGCTCCGGTAAGTGTAAATACCAGTGCTTTACCAGCAGCATGTTTCGGAAATGCGGGCGGACTTTCCGCGGGAACATATACAGTTACAGCAACGGATCTTAAAGGTTGTACGGCAACAAGCACAGCAATTATTACTCAGCCGACAGCTCTTGTGCTTACAGCAGGGAGTAATAATGCAAGCTGCGGAACAGCAAGCGGGGTGGCATTTGTGAACGTATCGGGAGGCACTCCTTTATACGCATTCCAATGGTCGCCACTAGGCGGAACTAACGATACTGCAGCTATGGTCCCTCCGGGAACTTATACGGTTACGGTTACTGATAATAATAGCTGTTCGGCAACAACTTCAATTGCTGTAAATAATAATCCCGGACCAATTGCTTCTGTATCTTCATCAACTAATGTAAGTTGTTTCGGAGGCTCTAACGGAACTGCAACGGCAAGTGTAATTAACGGATCTGCACCTTTCACATATTCATGGGCTCCTCAGGGTGGTAATGCTATAACAGCAACTGGCTTACCTGCCGGAACTTTCACAGTAACTGTTACTGATGTTAATGGATGTATTTCTACAGCAAGCAGTCCGCTGATCACACAACCAACACTTATCAATATTAACGTTACCACTACTCTCGTTAGTTGTTTTGGCGGTAACGATGCTACAGCAACTGCAAGTGCGGGAGGAGGGACTCCGGGATTCACGTACCTGTGGTTACCTTCAGGAATCTCAGGATCAACGATCTCAAATTTATCTGCGGGAACTTATACTGTACAGGCAACTGATGCCAACTCATGCACGCAAAGCACTACATTCACAATAAGTCAGCCTTCTATTGTAACTGCAGCAATATCATCCTCTTCAAACGTAAGTTGTTTTGGTGGAAATAATGGTTCCGCTACTGTTACAGGCAATGGCGGTACTCCATTCTATACATATAACTGGCTTCCAAGCGGAGGAACTAATGCAACAGCAGTGAACTTAAGTGCAGGAACTTATACAGTAACTATAACAGATACGAAAGGCTGTTCTACAACAGCTACTGTTTCTATAACTCAACCATCACAACCACTTTCGGCAACTGCAGCAGGTTCACCAACCAGCTGTTTTGGAGGTTCGAATGGAACAGCCACTGTTACAGCAGTAGGTGGTACTCCTGGTTATAATTATTCATGGAGTCCTTCCGGTGGAAATGCAGCTACAGCTGCAGGATTAAGCGCAATTACTTATAACATCCTGGTAACTGATGCAAATGGTTGTCAAACAAATACTTCTGTAACAATTAGTGAGCCTTCTCCAATTGTTGGAACTTTAACTGCTGTTAATCCTTCTTGCGGATTTAATAACGGATCAATTGTTTCAGCCATTTCAGGGGGTACAGGACCTTATTCATACTCATGGTCACCTGGAGGAGCTACAACTCCTGATATCGGCTCAATCGGACCAGGGACTTACAACTTGATTATCACTGATGGGAACAATTGTACATTCACTATTTCTTCAACAATAAATAACATTGCCGGTCCGAATGCATCTGTTACATCAACATCAAATGTTTCATGTTTCGGAGGCAATAATGGAACTGCAACGGCATCAGCATCAGCCGGATCTCCCCCATATACATTCAGCTGGAGTCCTTTTGGCGGAACCGCAGCAACAGGGACAGGATTTACAATTGGAACCTATACCGTAAGTGTAACAGATTCCCTTGGCTGTATTTCCACTGCTACTGCTAACATAACAGAACCTACATTACTAGGAATAAATATTGATTCCGTAGGAACGTTATCCTGCAATGGAAGCAATAATGGATCTATTTCAGTTTCAGGTACTGGCGGTACAACACCATACAGTTATTCATGGTCACCTATCACATCTACATCACCAACAGTAAGCGGACTTGCATCAGGCACATATACAGTAAATGTTACAGATGGAAATAGCTGTGCAACTTCTATTACTGTAACCGTTTCTCAACCGGCAACTTTAGGCTCATCAATTGGAACTGTAATTAATGCAACCTGTTTTAACAGCTCCAATGGAAGTGCAACAGCGAATGTTACAGGAGGAACCATCCCATATTCATTTATATGGTCTGATGGGCAAACCGGAAGTACGGCAATGAATCTTATAGCCGGAAACTATTCTGTAACAATAACTGATGCGAACAACTGTACTACAACAAACAACGTAACAATAACACAACCAACTCAGGTCATAACAACTGCCGGACAAAATGATACAATTTGTCTAGGTTCATCCGGATCGGTAACAGCAACGGCAACCGGTGGCGTGGGTAACTATTATTATGCATGGCAGCCTGGACCTGTTATCAACTCAGGAACATTGAATATAACACCAACCTCAACTACTCAATATATTGTGGTTGCTTATGATCAGGATGGTTGTGCAGGAACTCCAGACTCAGTAAGCGGTGTTGTATATCATTTAACCGGAGCAAATATTAACGCTATAGCTTATACACCTATCTGTCCGGGACAAGTCTCACCTGTATATGTTGAGACGTACGGGGTAAACGGGCCTTTAACATACTCATGGAATAACGGTTTAGGGAATGGCCCGGGTGCATATTTAGTTACACCAACGACACCTACAACTTATATTGTTACGGTAACTAATTCATGCGGAACATCAGTTAGTGATTCTGTGTCAATTACTTTTAATCCTCCGCCTACCATTGTTTTATCTTCAGATACAAACTCTGTTTGTGTTCCGAGTGTTGTTCAATTCAATGACAATTCCATTACAGGAAATGTTACGGATCCTATTATTGCCTGGAACTGGAACTTTGGCGATGGTACAACTTCAAGCTTACAGAATCCTACGCACGTATATCCATCTGCAGGTACATTCCCTGTAACAGTTACAGTGACAACTTCAGGAGGTTGTACTAATAATAATTCTTCCGCTCCATATCTTATTCACGCATATCCTTTCCCTGTTGCTGCGTTTAATCTTAATTCAACTAACCTGGATCTGCCATATGATGCCCTTGTTACCTCAAATCAATCAGTGGGAGCAAGCACCTATTACTGGACATTTGGTGATGGAGGATCTTCTACATTATTTAATCCAACATACATGTATTCCAGTGTCGGGATCTATCCTGTTCAGCTGATCGCAACTTCAGGCTTTGGTTGTTCCGATACTGCTTATGCAGAAGTAACCACAAATACAGATGTTGTGTTTCCAAATGTATTTACACCGAATGTTGATGGATCATCAGGAGGATTCTACGATATTACAAGCTTAACCAATGATGTGTTCTTCCCTTATACTTCCGGAGTGATAGATTTCAAGCTTCAGATCTTTAATCGTTGGGGAGAATTAATATTCGAAACACGTGATATAAAACAAGGATGGGATGGCTATTATCGGGGCCAGTTATGTCAGCAGGATGTTTACATCTGGAAGGCATACGTGAAGTTAAACAATGGAAAAACATTTAATAAAACAGGTGATGTTACGCTTCTCAGATAAAAAATATTTCGTTTTACTGATGCTGACCATGGTCATCTCCAGTTGCTTTTCACAATTAAAAACCAGAGAAAATAAAAAACTGTTTTTTAAGGCTGATAAGTATTTCGACTATGGCGATTATTATAACTCTCTACTTATTTATGAGAAATTGTATGCTATTGACAGTACTAACGATGAGCTTAATTTCAAATTAGGCGTTAGTAATTTCGAGATCAAAAAATTTCGCTTACGTTCAAAAAAATATCTTGAAAAAGTAAAAGCTTCAGAATTCCCTGAAGTCAATTATTATCTGGGAATATTATATCATCTGGAACGCTCTTTTGATAAAGCCATCGCATGTTTTACTCAGTATAAATATCTCAATACCGAAGGAGAGCATTCAAGAACTGAAATAAATGATCTTATTCAGAAAAGCAATACAGCAATGATCCTGGAATCAAAAGCGGATAATACTCTTCAGATAAAAAATCTTGGTTCTGAAATTAATTCAGAATATGCCGATTATGCGCCTTTAATCCCCGCTGATGGAAGCTTTCTAATGTTCACCTCGCGAAGACAAAATAATTTATGGGCAAATAAAGATCCTTTCGGAGAATATTTCGAAGATATTTATGTTTCCAAAAAAAATTCCGATGAATGGCATAAACCAACGATGCTTGACACAAATATTAACACTTCAGTGCATGACGCATGTACAGGTTTATCTGCTAATGGAGAAAAACTTCTTATATACAGAACAAGTAAAGATCTGAAGAGCGGTGATATCTATGAAAGTTTTTATTCAAATGACAAATGGTCAAATCCGGAAATAATGGGTTCCATTGTAAATGCTCCTGACTATCTTGAAACAAGTGGCAAGGATATTTATCTCACAAAGAAACTTCCTACAGGAAAATGGGGTGAGCCGTTCAACCTTGGACCCGTTATAAACACACCTTATGACGAAGATGCCCCATTCGTTCATCCTGCAATGAATATTTTATTCTTTAGTTCCCAAGGCCATAAAAACATGGGTGGTTTTGATATCTTTAAATCATCATTTGATGAAGCCGGTATATTTACTGCTCCGGAAAACATGGGATGCCCGATCAATACTGTTGATGATGATATTTTCTTTGTCTTAAGTACTGATGCTTCAATGGGATATTTGTCGTCACAGCGTGAAGGCGGTTATGGCTCACATGATATTTACAGTGTGTTTTTTCCTGTTAATAATATTCCTTTGAACGTTTACAACATTTATGTGTTTGATGATGCTGATCAAATTGTGAAAAATGTGGACGTACTTTTAACTGACATGGAAAAGAAATCAGTTTTTGGAATGTACAAATCAAATGAAAAAACCGGTAAGATCATGGTAATATCTTCTCCGGGAAAAGAATACAGGATTGCGATCCAGGCTCCGGGATATGAGCCGTATATTTCAAATGTTAAACTTGTTTCAGAAAAGGAAAATATTTTTAAACTTATAAAGCAATCAAAATGATCAGGTTGATTAAAATATTCTCCCTTGTTTTTATCTTATACATCGCAGATGTTAAAGGACAGGATATGCATTTCACGCAATTCTATTCCTCTTCATTATATCTGAATCCTGCATTTACCGGAGCAGATGTTTGTTCCCGCTTCTCAGCAACCTACAGGAACCAATGGCCGGGAATTTCGAAAGCATACAAATCTTACCTCGCATCTTATGATCATTACCTGACAGAATACAATCTGGGTATCGGACTTTTATTCGGAAACGATGTTGCCGGGACCGGGGAGTTGAGGACCACAGTTATTAACCCGCTTATCGCCTATGAAGCAACACTTACTAAAAAATTAAATGTACGTGTAGGTGTACAACCAGGATTAGGAATACGAAGCATTAATTTCAATAATCTGGTATTTGGTGATCAGATAGCAAGAGGAGGAAGTGCTACTTCCGTTGAAACACCAACGCAAACAAAAGCATATTTTGACATTGGTGCCGGGATGCTTTTTTATGGAAGAAATTACTGGGGCGGGCTTTCATTTTATCATTTAAATAAACCTAATCAATCCCTCATGGGTGAAACAGGCTTAAGCGTACTGCCTATAAAATATTCACTTCATGGCGGATATAAATATTCTGTTAATCCCGATGAAAAAGAAGAAGTCCAGCGCAAATCGGTTTCCGCAGCATTTAACTATCGCGGACAATT
The DNA here is from genome assembly GCA_021323165.1 of Bacteroidota bacterium. Classification (GTDB taxonomy): domain Bacteria; phylum Bacteroidota; class Bacteroidia; order 2-12-FULL-35-15; family 2-12-FULL-35-15; genus 2-12-FULL-35-15. The sequence continues at coordinate 8,296 of JAJTCJ010000078.1, forward strand.
AGAATTTGATCAGCTTGATATTGGATTTTACTATACTCAGTATGTATTTAATATCGGGTTATGGTATCGCGGATTACCTGGTATTAAAGCTTATAAACCTGGCTATGCCAATGATGATGCCATTGCATTGATCATAGGAGTTAAAACTGACAAATTTAATATCGGCTATAGTTACGATGCTACAATTTCCCTGCTGTCAGCAAAAAGTGGTGGCGCACATGAAATCACAATATCATACCAGATATGTAAGTTGAAAAAGAAAAAGAAGAAACGCTTACTGGTACCATGTCCTAAATTTTAAATAAAAAAAACACTTCATAATGAAGTGTTTTTTTATTCCATCAATCTGCCTTTCAGTTAACTGAGAAAATATTTCCATATCTTGCTCTGGAATAATATTATAATAAGCATAGTCTAATAAAAACCTATGAAATTCAAGCTTAGCGTTTTCATCTTCTTACTAATCAACAGTATCTCTTTCTCTCAGGATTCCCTCCAGATAATAAAAGGAAGGATAATGAATGCAGATAATCATTTACCTGTTCATAAAGCAATCATTTACATTGACGGCATATACGATTACTTCTTTTATTCTGATTCATCAGGCTACTATGAAGGAAAAATCACTCCTGGAACTTATTCAATCATGGTTCAACTTTCAGGATTTAAGAGTCAGTTAAGAAATAATATAGTTGTACTAACCGGAAAGCAACAGGTTCAGGATTTTGAACTAAAGGAATACAATGTTCAGCTTGATTCTGTTCAGGTGATTTCTAACAGCATCAAAGAAAATGTAAGTTTAGATCTATGGAATGTTGAACGATTTGCTGCAGCTTTCTATGATCCTGCGCGAGCGGCAAGCTCTCATTCAGGAATGGTCAATACAGATGATCAGGCAAACAATATTTCAATTCACGGCACTTCGCCAAACTATCTTCAATGGAAAGTTGAGGGAATCGAAGTTGTTAATCCAAATCATCTTGAAAATGCAGGGACAATAAATGACAGGCCTTCCTTAAATGGTGGCGGAGTTAGTTTATTCAGCGCACAGCTTTTACAAAATTCAGGGATACTGTTTTCGCCTTTCGAACCTTCATCCGGTAATGCACTTTCCGGAATTTTTGATATGAAACTGAGAAACGGTAATGCTGAAAAATATGAACGCACTGTTCAGGCAAGCTTATTAGGCCTCGATTTTAGTATTGAGGGACCTTTTTCAAAAAAGAGCCGCGCTTCCTTTCTTGTAAATTACCGGTATTCTACTATTGGAATTCTGAGTTTATTAGGTGTAGATTTTGGTGGAGAAAAAACAAGCTTTCAGGATCTTTCATTTGTTATAACACTGCCATATGATCGCGGGCAATTAAAACTCTTCAGCATAACAGGTGCGAGTGAAACAACTTTCAGAGGCCCTGTTGACAGTACAAAGATTGAAACGCAAAAAGACCTTCAGAACATTGATTACTATTCCACCACAACAATCAACGGAATTAACTTTCTTCACAGTTTCAGCAACAGCTTATTTATAAAAAGCATAATTGCATACTCCGGTAAAAATGTAAATAGAATATCACAATCTTCAGGAGTTTCTGAGATAAAGTATGCAAAGGAAAAAGACGGTTACCGTCAGGAAAAATTTTCCGGGATGACCTTCCTGTCAAAACGCATCGGAAATTCATTCAAGATCAAAGGAGGCTCTTCTTATAATTACTTTACAAGCAGGCTGCATACATCAGTAAATGATCAGATTTATTCAGAGGATCGTATCGATGAAATATTATTGCAGCCATTTATATCTTTCGAAGGAACATTAAAAAAAATCGAATTTAAAGCGGGGTTGCATTCTATGTACCAGAATTCTACAGGAGATTTTACATTACAACCCAGAATAATTTCTCAATATCTCTTTTCTCCTAAACAAGATCTTACATTGAGCTATGGCAGATCAGCTCAGCTACAACCCTTTTTTTTATGTCTTGGCAATCCTTTGAATCGAAATTTAAAACCAACCATTGTCAACTCCTTTTCATTGACTCATCACGTAAAAGCATTGACACTAGATTTTAAAAGTGAATTCTATTATCATTTATTCGAGAGGATCCCGGTTAATAAACTAAATGGCTTTTCAGCATTTAATTATTTTAATGAACAAGTTCTATTCGAGCTTGAATCTGCCGGAAAAGCAACTGTTTACGGGTATGACCTCACAATAGAAAAAACACTAAATAGTTTTTATCTGATTGTTTCCGGAAGTTTTTTTAACAGCGTTTATACAAACAATACCGAATATTTTAAAAGCAGATACAGCACGAATTACAATTTTGCTTTAACTGCTGGAAAAGAAATCAGATTAAAAAATAAGAAGAAAACAATTGGAACGGATATTCGTGGTTTTATGCGTGATGGGTTCAAAGAATCTGATATAACCAAACCGAATTCAACCTATGTATATGATTCGCAGCTGCCATCATATTATCGAATCGATTTCAGGATAAGCTATAAGAAGAACAAAACAAAAAGTTCAGTGATATGGGCTCTGGATATACAAAACCTGACCAATCAGAAAAATATTTCCTATCATTATTATGATATGGTTACCGGAAAGATAGAGCCGCGTGAACAGTTGGGTTTAATACCTGTGATAAGCTATAAATTGTTTTTCTAAAAATTTATGGCTTGAGAATTCCCTCGTTTATAGCGTATTTAATGAGAGAAGATGTGTTTTTGGATTTTGTTTTTACAATTAGGTTCTTTCTGTGCGTTTCCACAGTACGTTTGCTGAGAAATATCTTTTCTGCAATCTCTTTATTGGTAAGGCCTTCGGCTAATAATTCAAGAACCTGCAATTCACGTTTTGTTAATTTTATCTTCCCTTCTTTTTCATCCTGCTTTAAAGCCATTTCCTGACTGATGTATATTTCATTATTCATCACCTTCTTGATAGCAGAGATCAATTCATTTTTTCCTGTACTTTTCAGTATGTATCCTTTCGCTCCTGCTTTAAGCATTTGCTGTAAATAGCTGCTGTGTTCCATCATGGAAAGAGCAACTACTTTTACTTTCTTATAGTTTTCTGTAATGTACTGAGTAGCTTCCAATCCGTTCATAACCGGCATGTTGATATCCATCAGAACAACATCAACCGGAACGGTTTTCATCAAATCAATAAGCATTTTACCATTAGATGCTTCTCCAACTATCTTTATCTGATCATCATTTGCAAGGATAGACTGTAACCCATCGCGTAAAATATCGTGATCTTCGGCTAAAATTACTCTTATCATTTTGATTTTCTTTATGTTACAAATATAACTTTCGTGCCTGTTGTGAATGCCTAGTATTAATACTGAATATCACCGATCCGGCATCTGTCTTTAAACAAATCTTACTAAAGCTTATTGAGGATTTTTTTGATTGAATTATCCATTTTTTTCCCATAAACAAAGCCTCTTGAAGTGGCATGTTATCTTTAATCAGGTTCGCATAATAAATAATAAAATTGATAAACAATTTCTGAAACCTCTCCAAAAACTATTACGAATTATTAAATAAATGTAATCATAATTAAATAACCCGTTAATTATATGAAAGCACTCGTATTCCATAAACCGAAAGATGTTAAAGTAGATCATGTTGATGATCCTGTAATTAAAGAAAAAACAGATGTAATTATTAAAGTTACCTCCACTGCGATTTGCGGTTCGGATCTTCACATATACAATGGATTTTTTCCTCAGGTAAGAAATCAGGTACTTGGACATGAGTTTATGGGAGAAGTTGTGGAAACAGGAGATGACGTAAAAAAACTAAAAAAGGGTGATCGAGTAATTGTTCCTTTTCCTATTGCATGTGGCGGATGCTATTTTTGTTCACATAACATGCATACGCATTGTGAAAATTCAAACCCCAACAATTATGGGCCTGAAGGAGGGATTATAAAGGAGAAGGGTGCGGGTTTATTCGGTTACACTGATTTGTATGGCGGATACGATGGCGGCCAGGCAGAATATGTAAGAGTCCCATATGGTGATGTAGGTCCGAGAATTGTTCCTGATTCACTTGCCGATGAACAATGCCTCTTTTTAACTGATATCTTCCCTACCGGATTTGCAGCCATCGATTGGGCGGAATTAAAAGGCGGTGAAACAGTTGTAGTTGTAGGATGCGGACCAGTTGGTATCATGGCTCAAAAGGCAGGCTGGCTAAAAGGTGCTAAAAGAGTTATAGGCCTGGATACAAAACAATATCGCTGCGACAAAGCTAAGATCGCTGCCAATAGCGAAACAATACATGTCAATAAATTTGAAGAGGTGATTGAAAAGGTTCGTGAAATGACAAACGGACGTGGAGCTGATTTAGTTGTCGATGCGGTAGGATTAGAAGCTGATATGAATATCCTTGAGAAAGCAAAAATGGTCCTGAATATGGAGTCTGGAAATATTCATGCTTTTAAGCTTGCTTTAAGTCTTGTAAGAAGAGGTGGAACGTTAACAACTGTAGGGGTTTATGCAACTACGTACGACAATTTTCCTTTCGGGCAAATGTTTGAAAAAGGCATTAAATGGCGAGGAGGACAAGTTCCGGTTCACAAATACATTGATGACCTTCTTAAACTTGTTGTAGAAGATAAAGTTATTTTAGAGGACGTAATAACTCACAGAATGGCACTTTCCGATGCTGCCAAAGCTTATGATATCTTTAATAAAAAGGAAGATAATTGTGTGAAGGTTATTTTAAAACCATAAAAACGAAAGCACATTATAATGATGTTCTTTCATGATTTTAAATTCGATTTGAGAGTTAATTAGGAAATTTCCCTAAATTAGTATTCAGCGTAAATATTCCGGCTGACATATTATGACTGGATCATCCAATAAATCAACACACGAAGTTACTGCTGCTGAAGTTTTAGATCAATGGGATATTCCCGTTTTTAAACTTGATCTCCAACACCGATTTGTTTTTTATAATAAAGCAACTCAAAAACTTTTTAAGCGCAGAAGCCTTCAAGGGGTTTCATTTGCCGATTCTGATTTCCTAATTTCGATGCGGCATAAAAAAATACTCAGCGCCCTTAACAATCACAAATCATTAAAAATTCATTTTCTATCTCAGCCAAAAAGCCGATGGTATTCACTCGAGCTGAAGCCCTGCAAAGATGGCATGCTCGGATTTTGCGCTGACATTCATGAAAAGAAACTGGCCGCAATTCGTAAAAAACAGAAGGATAAAGAATTGATTCAGGCATACAGAAATTTTGGAGGAAATGAAGATCAGGGAATCTCACTTGAAAGGGCGAAAGAACAGGAAGCGATGCTGAAGGAAGCGGAAAGGATCGGGATGATGGGTTATTGGCAAAGAAATCCTGAAACCGGTGTTCTTGTATGGTCTGACGAGCTTTATAGGATATATGGTCTTTCTCCTGGTGATAATGTAATTTCAACCAAATACTTTCTTGAAAAAATTGTTCATCCTGATGATAAAGAATTTGTCAAAGAACATATTTATACAATTTATACGCAGCTAAATGAGCAACCTGTTGAGTACCGTATAAAAACTAAAGATGGAGTCAAAATAGTTTATTCCAAGCCTCAGATTGCTTATGGACCCAATAACGAAGTAATTGCGATCAGAGGTATCGTACGTGATATCACCGCACAAAAAAAAGTGGAAGAAGAAATCCTTAACCTTAAACTTTTGCAGCAAAAGGAAATCCTTAAAACTATATTGCTTGTTCAGGAGTCTGAAAGAAATCGTATCGGAGAATCATTGCATAATGGTATTGGTCAGTTGTTATATGCTATCAAGCTAAAGCACGAATCATTATCTGCACAATTGGGTGATAAAAACGAACTGTTAAAACAGATCAATAAAATGCTTGCGGAAGCAATTACTGAAACAAGAAATATATCCTTTGAACTGGTACCACTATTATTAAAAGATTTTGGCCTCGCTCAGGCTATTCAGGAGCTTGCTAAAAAATCAAATCACTACGGATTAAAAATTAAATTCAATTTCTCAGGATTGGACAAACGATTGAGCCAGGAGCTTGAAATGGCAATATATCGTAATATCCAGGAATTACTCAACAACGTGATCAAACATTCAAAAGCTAAAAGCGTATCTATTACTTTCAAAAAAAACAAAAAAGCCCTTATTGTTATTATGAAGGATAATGGAGTAGGTTTTGAAATGAAGAAGGTCCTTAGCGGTGAAAAAGGTTTTGGACTAAGAAACATAAGAAGCCGGATCCAATTGTTTAACGGTGAACTCAGCATTGTTTCTGAAGTAAATAAAGGAACTACTATCAGCATGTCCTTCACACTGTCAGAATAATAAAAAAACGACCCGATTGATCGGGTCGTTTTCTTTATTTACTTGTCTTATCATGTCCTTCGACTTTTACAAGCTTATTGTAAAGTCCCATTATAAGTAAGGGAGAAGCCCATTGACCTATGAAAAGACCAAGATGATCTCTTCCTAACAATTTCAAGGATAATGACACACCCATTACTGCGAATGCTGTCCATAAAAAAGTATCAGAAGGCAATTTAGCCGTTTGTTTTTCTATTGCTTTGGCAACTTTTCCCTCCTTATGATTATTCTTCACGATATTCTTCACGATAGTTTCCATTTTTTTAAATTTTAAGTTATTTACTAATTAGTTCTTTATTTAAAAGAGCCAATTTTATGCCTTAAAATGCTATAAATGGATTATTAAAAAGTGGAAAATAAAAATTAGCTGACTGGCGAATCCCTTGTCCTTCTGTCGATTTAATAAATTAAATCTCTTGATTGGCACAATCCTGTAAAGAAACAATCAGGAAATAGATTCCTCAAAAAAAGGGCAAATTCCACATTATTTTCTGACTGCTTTCTTTTTACTTCCCTTTTTAGGTCCGGGTTTGGCAGACGTTTTCTTTGCCGTTTTTTTAGCTGTGCTCTTTTTAGGTGATTTTTTTGAACTTCTTTTTTTTGAAGTTTTTTTGGGTGCAGTTTTCTTACCGTTTTTTTTCTTAGGAACTTTAGCTCCTGCTTTTCTGGCTTCAGACAAACCAATCGCTATAGCCTGCTTTTTACTGGTTACTTTTTTACCAGAACCGGACCTTAATGTTCCTTCCTTTCTTTCATGCATTGTTTCTTCAACCTTTTCCTGGGCCTTTTTACTGTATTTTGCCATAGTAGTATAAATTAAGTTGGTGAATAGTTAGCAGAATTAATTAGCTACATTTTTTTGTGCGGAACTTATGAGAAACTCTTTTTCACTCATCTGATGGCAGCCTACGCAAGACAATGTAGAGTTTACAAATAACTGAGTGTCGCCTGGCTCAATGACAAAATCAGGCTTTTTATTAAATACTTTTTTATTTATGTTCATTTCATTTATTCTTTGTTGTAAAAAGTCTTTATAAGGCCATTCATTATACGAGTCGGAAAGTTTTGCAGCAGAATATATTTGCAGAGCCTCATCAAAATGTCCTTGCTTAACAAGCATATCCCCAAAGTTCAGCAAATAGCCTTCGTAATTATGAGGCACCAGCTCTGAATTCCAGCATGCACGTTTAACTAAAGGATCTTTAGATTCTTTAAGCTCTTCGATCAGGTCTAAAAAGACTTTTTGAGGATCACGCATCACCTTTTTTTTATTCAGGTTTTTACATGAACAATCATCGATCAACTCCCATTGATATTTAATTGCCATTCTAAAAACCGGAGAATTCTTTTTAAGCTGACTGCTAACAAGGCTGAAAGCGAACTTATTGAATTGAGGCCAATCGTCAATTGCGTTGAATGCCTTCACATATCCATTGGATATTTTTTTAAGATCCATTTCCAATGCACCTTCACAAATAGCTGTGGCAGCCTGAAACCCTTTTAGCCTGGGATCGTCCGGGTTATACTTAATTGCCTGCTTAAAATAATAATTACTCAGGTAAACATTTTTTTCGATGCCGGGCACCGGAGCTTTTCTTCCCCGTTCACTAAATTGCCATAAATAAACAAAACCAAGGTCTGCATTCAAACTCGCATTCTCAGGATATTGCGCAAGAGCCTGATGTGTTTTACTTAGGATTACAGGAATACTATCATAATTGCCGCGATGCAGCTGTTCCAGCATGTATTCATGCGCTGCCAGGCTTTCCGATCTTTCTTTGCTTTTTTTAAAAAAAGAATATCCGAATGTGCTGCCGGTAAGAAGAACTAATATTATTAAACGCATGCTGGGACTATTTTATAATAATTTATAAAACCATATGCCATTGATGAAGGTTGAATGTGGCAAGAAAATTTATTTCAGATCCTCTTAGATTAAGCACTATAACTAATATTAACTTCAATCAAAAACAAAATGAAAAGACAAACGATCTCAATTTTAACCGCATGTTTCTTTGTAGCATTTATTACGAGCTGCGACAGTAATGACCACAACAATGCTAATAACACAACCGACACTGAAACTCATACTGAGGGAAATAAGTCAGGAACGACTGATGGGACAACAAGTTCAATTGGTCAGAATCCGACCAATTCTACCGGATCAACAGGAAAAGCAATGGAAAATCATTCTACCAGTGTTCCTGATTCAACTAAAAACGAGCGGACAAGCGCATCAACCACACATTAAATAAAAAGCGTAGACTTTATACCAAAAAACTTGTGATAATAAAGTCTACGCATTTTTACGCACTCATTCTTATAAAACTCATTTTAATAATTTCAATGATAACATTTACTGTCCCTTTAAGATCAAGGGGCTTTGTGATCACCTGATATGCACCAAGCTTTAATGCTTCTGCTTCATCAAAAATACTTAAACCATCGGTATAAATAATAACCGGTATATCTTTCAAAAATTTATTTTTTTTAATCTGCTTAAGGAATGACACACCGTTCATTACCGGCATATTCAAATCGAGAAGTATAACATCCGGAGTAAATTGCTGCAGTTTTTCCAGGGCCTCAGCTCCGTTTGCTGCGGTTGCAAGCTGCACTTCCTGACCGGTTTCATTCAATGCTTTTGAAAAAAAATATTTGTCGTCCTGGTCGTCATCAACCAACAGTATAGATTTAATGGAGTAACTCATAAAATTGTTTTTTTATAATGACATTCAAAATTATGTGCCAGCTCTCTTTATTTATAAGGCTTATCGACCAAATTAAAAAAACAACAGCCGAAAGCTCCATTCAAATAGGACTAAAAACGGGATGTGATTTCCACACCCCGCTGCATTGCGCCACTGCACAAAGATTTTCGTGACAATTCTATTATGATCTCTGGAAAGCGTTATTAAATATACACCAAGAGCAAAACACGCCTCATAAATAGCGTGATTTTCTTGCACTGATTCATTAAGCACAACACGCCCAGCCACATTCCTTATCGTTATTGATTGATATTAATAAGAATACTCAATATCTCAATGTAAATAGACCACGAGCTAGATAAACCCTATATCAAGTTTTCTTGATTTTTTTTGGATCGAAGTTGTAAAGGATGTGATTGCGGAAGTAATAGGTGCTATTTTTAAAATAGACCTTGTGTTTAAGAAAGTCGGCAAGAAATTTCAAATGTCGACCTGAGTAATGAATGATCTAGCCTTACCCATATCACAATACCTACTCCATATAATTATTAGATGCTAATTATAAAAGAAAAAACAGACTTTCTCACTGGACATCATAGAGAACTCTATTATTGAATAGTCAATCAAAAAGATTATTTTTAAACCTAAAGCCTCTGGCTTTATTAGGGCGAGATTGAATACCGGCATAAACTACGCGCCCGCAAACGATACATACTTTATCTTTTGTTTCCATTACTTTTTTTAAGGCTGGATGAACACAAGGCTGATCACCCCAAAACCTCCTTAATTCTTCTACTTTACTAGCTTCCATTATTTTAAATTTTCAGCTTATAAAGTTAATTGGCCTGAGCCGTATTTTTTGGGGTTTTAGTTAAATACCGAAAAAGCATGGCTAAAAGAATAAAATTCATAGCTCACGATAGCATGGAGTTCATCTCAACAAATTAATTGATTCGGACTTAAGGGTTTTATTATCTTTGTAAAATCAATTTGGCATCGTAGTTCAATGGATAGAATAGAAGTTTCCTAAACTTTTGATCTCAGTTCGATTCTGAGCGAAGCCACGATGGTTTATAAACAAAAAAGGTTTCCCGCAGGAAACCTTTTTTCTTCTTTCCCCTTCCTCCCGTGTACCTGGGATCAGAGATTGAATAATTCATTTTTAACACTTTCATCAAATGTCTTAATTAAAATATTAAAAAATGTATACCAGCTTTTTAAACAATTGTTAATTACTCCGGTTAATTAAATTTTGAAATCATAAATTTTTCTTGATTTTACAGGACCAAAGCGAAAATTAAGGAAATTCCATTTTGTTGAAAAAATCCCCGGCCTTTGGCATTCAATTTGCTTTTCGTTTTTTGGGGAAATAAAACCCCAAAACCCGATATTTATCAACAACGACAGACCTTTCCTAACTTCGTATTAGCTTTACATTTGATAAAATGAAAAAGCAAATGAAGACGATCGCAAAAAAGTCGAA
>JAJTCJ010000164.1 GCA_021323165.1 Bacteroidota bacterium
GATCACCATCATGGCACTTATTCAGGATGCTCCTTTCAAAGACTACCAGGAACTTAAAATACCATTATTACTCTCAAACCGCGATACTTCTACTCTGGGTAAAACTATTGAAGAAGGATTAAGGTCTTCTAAGATTTTTGAAATAACATCCACTCATAAGAATGAAAAAGATGTTAAACAAAGCGTTAAAGGTGGTGATTATGAAATAGGAATTATCATCCCGGAAAATGCAACGCAGCTTTTGAATACAAAGGTTAACAGCTTTGTTAATGAAAAACTTGCTGCAGTTGGGATGTCAGATTCTACCCCGCATATTAAACAGCAAACAGGTGATCTCGACCTTATTATATTCTTTGCTCCCGGAACAAAAAAATCTTTCAAAGTCTCGATCCTAAGTACACTAAAACAGTTCACATCAAAACACCTGAAGAAACTCTCCTTTTAAATTCGGTGCAGCACAACGTACCGGCATGGACCATCTTCGGAATGTTCTTTATTGTGATATCACTTGCGGGAAGTATAATCAAAGAACGTGATGACGGCAGCTACACACGTGTGCTTACAATGCCCGGTTCCTATGGAATTGTGCTTGCAGGAAAGATCACTGCTTACCTGTTTATCTGTATGATCCAATGTGCTTTGATGCTCCTTGTGGGAATGTTTATTCTACCTTACCTGGGCCTTCCAAGCCTGGTAATAGGTAATTCCTTACCAGCCATTGCACTTGTTGCACTGGGCTGCGGACTTGCCGCTACAGGATATGGAATACTTGTTGGAACTTTATTCAATACCCAGCAGCAGTCTTCTACTTTTGGAGCTGTATCTATAGTTATACTCGCTGCTTTAGGCGGCATTTGGGTACCTGTGTATGTAATGCCGGATAGTGTAAGAATGCTCTCTGAGATCTCACCTCTGTATTGGTCCTTGACAGCCTTTCATAAGATCTTTATTGGCGGTGGACATTTTATAGATATCATTCCTCATACATTAAAGCTTATTTTATTTTTTGCGATTACCACCATCACGGCAATTATTTTCAACAAAAGCAAGAGATAATTAACAGGAAATGACCTTATTTCCCCTATTTTCTCAAGGTAAATTGCTTATATTTTAATACTTTAGCACTTCGTTTAAAAATCCATGGAAACATTGACCCAAAAGGAGAATCGCATAATTCAACATCTCACAAACCGAACTGAAGTTCCTGTTCGTTTTAGTGAAGTTGACGCTTTGGGGATTGTCTGGCACGGACATTATCTTAAATTCTTTGAAGATGGACGCGAAGCATTCGGGAAACAATATAAACTTGGATACCTTGATATTTATAAAGAGAATTTAGCAACACCGCTGGTTAATATTAACGTTGATTATAAAAAAACCGTTAAGTACGGTGATAGCGTGATCATTGAAACTACTTTTATTAATTCCGCTGCAGCTAAAATAATTTTTCATTATAAGATCTTTCGTACTTCTGATAATGAGCTTGTGGCTAAAGGAGAATCTACCCAGGTTTTTATAACATTGGAGCATGAATTATTTATTACTCTTCCTCCTTTTTTTGAAAACTGGAAAAGAGAAAATAATTTAGTCTAACATTTACTGATAACATTGAAAAAGAACGCTTACATAATTGCGGATAATATTATTTCTCCTCTTGGCTTTACAAGTGTAGAGAACTTTGATAAGCTAAAAAGTATGCAGACAGGAGTTAAGAGGTGGGAAACCAGCGCTCTTTCTTCAGAGCCTGTATGCGCAGCGGTTATTGAGTCTAAACAGCTTTTTGCGGAATTCAGCAAATTGAAACTTGACAAAACATTCACCCGACTGGAACAACTACTTATTTTATCCATAAGTGATACATTAAAACAAAATCCTTCCGTAGATATAAAAAGTCCTAAAACGCTTATTGTACTTTCTACAACCAAAGGAAATATTGATCTTCTTTCAGAAGAAGAAAAGGGAAAATTTGACAAGAACAGATTATTTCTTTGGGAAACAGGTAATATTATTGCATCACATTTTAATAATCCAAATCAAACCATTATAGTTTCCAATGCATGTATTTCCGGAGTTCTTGCAATCATTCTTGGAAAAAGATTACTTGAAGAAGACACTTATGATACTATTATAGTTTCCGGTGCTGATCTGATGACACATTTTGTTGTTTCGGGCTTTCAGTCATTCAAAGCTGTAAGCAATGAAGTTTGCAAGCCTTATGATGTTTCACGCGATGGGATTTCATTAGGTGAAGCATGCGGAACAGTTGTTCTCACGAACAATGAGAAACTAATCAGCGGAAGCGAAAAGATCCTTGTTAAAAGCGGTTCAAGCTCAAACGATGCAAATCATATCTCTGGACCTTCACGAACTGGTGACGGATTAATTCTGGCCATTGAAAAAACTTTACAGGAAGCAAGTTTAAAATCATCTGATATAGATTACATTTCCGGACACGGCACGGCAACACTTTACAATGATGAGATGGAATCGCAGGCCATCACCGGAACAGGTTTACAGAATGTGCCTATGAATAGCCTTAAAAGTTATTTCGGCCACACATTGGGTGCTGCAGGAATTGTAGAATCCATCATAGGAATACATTCAATGAAGAATAATACCCTGATCGGAACATATAATTATAAAGAACCCGGGGTTACCAAACCATTGAATATTATTAAAGAAACCAAAACAGCCAGAGTGAACAATTGCCTTAAAACTGCAGCAGGATTTGGAGGTTGTAATGCGGCTGTACTATTCATAAAAGAATAATGGAAGAAACTAATTACATATCAGTATTCTGCAAGATCAGGGAAGGCAAGGTTAATCTTAACCACTCAATCATCTATACTGAAGAGCAAAAAGAAGCAGATCCCGGAATGTTTTTCAAGTCCGTTTATAAGCATTTCCAGTTCAATTATCCTAAATTTTATAAAATGGACAAGCTTAGCCAGCTTGCATTTATAGCTTCGGAATTACTCTTAAAGGATAATAAGGTGACGGAGAAGTATAACAAGGAAGATATAGCCATTGTTATCTCTAACAGGAGCTCATCACTTGAATCTGATACTGAACATCAAAAAACAATTTCTGATACAGAAAATAATATTCCAAGCCCTGCTGTATTTGTTTATACATTGCCAAATATCCTTGTTGGTGAAATAGCTATCAGAAATCTCATTAAAGGAGAGAATTCTTTCTTTATTTTTGATAAATTTGATGCTCAGTTCACTTCTACCTACATCAACTCATTATTGAACAGCGGAAAGGCAAATTGTGTTATCGCAGGTTGGGTTGATTATTATGAAGGGAACTACGATGCGTTTTTATATACAGCAGAAAGAACACCGGGTGTTATCGGTGCAGAACATACAGCAGAACAATTAAATAACTTATACAAATAAAAAACAATTATGGACGAATTAATCAACAAGTTAAAGGGTGAGATCATTGAACAATTAAACCTTGAAGATG
>JAJTCJ010000079.1 GCA_021323165.1 Bacteroidota bacterium
TAACTTCGGAGGGTTTTTCCTCAGCAAAGTTCCATTGATCAAAAAACTAAAATTGAATGAGGTAGGTAAAGTCAGCTTATTAACCACTGACGGAAAGAACACTTATGCAGAATTATCTGTCGGTATTCAGAGATTAGGATTCCGTTTATCTTTTGCAACAGGATTCTCAAATCAAAAACAGATAAGTAACGGAATAAGGGTAGGAATAGAATTTTAACCATAACAACATATTTAGAATGAAACCAACACAACTATTATTTCTTTTTTTTCTTTCAGGAATAAGTATTACACTGAAAGCAAAAGACACACCTTCCAAATCAATTATTTTAAAGAACGGGCTGAAAGTCATTGTTTCTGAAAAAACTGATAATGATTTCGTGGAATTCGAAGTTTGGTACAGAACAGGAAGCAAGGATGAAAAACCAGGAATCCGAGGCATGGCTCATCTCTTTGAACACATGATGTTCAGGGGAACAGCCAAATATCCCGGCAAATCAGTGTTTGACAATGTTGAAAAAGTGGGCGGACAAGTTAACGCTTACACAACCTTTGACCGGACAGTTTATCATGAATACATCCCAGCTTCAGCACTGGAAAAGATGATGGACATAGAATCTGATCGCATGGCCAATCTTGTTGTTACACAGGAGATCTTAAACACAGAAAGAGAAGTTGTTGGTGAAGAGTTAAGGAACGGAACAAATAACTGGTATCAGAAAATGCATGCAGACCGTTATCCTTTCTTATATCCCAAAAACCATCCTTATGAAGTTGATGTGATCGGGTTCCTTGATGAGATCACTCAATTTACAGCGCCACAGTGCATGGATTTTTATAATAATTATTACAGCCCTAATAACGCATTCGTAGTGGTTGTTGGCAATGTTAAAGCAGAAGAAGTTTTTGCAATGGCAGAAAAATATTTTGGAACTGTTACCAAACAGCTTGATCTCAAAAAACGTAATGACATTCCAACTCTGGATACAGCAAAAATTCGTACGAATGAAATGAATATCAACTTTCCTGTTCAGATTTATTCCTATTCCTTTCCACGTCCCGCTGTAAGTGACCCGGATTTCTTCGGTTTCCAAATGCTTACTGATATTCTTTTTACCGGAGAAAACTCAATTCTTAATAACAGATTGGTCAAAAAAGATTTCCTCGCATATGGCTTTAACGTATCCAACGATGCATGGAGCTACTATCCCAATCTTGCCATTATAGATGTAATTATGAATGCATCTCCAGGAAATGTAAAAGTTAAGAAAGCAATAAGGGAAGAAATTGCCAAAATAATTTCTGATGGAATCCCTAAAGAAATGATTGAGGATTATATTCAATCGTATGAAAACGAATACATTCTTGAGGGATATGTTTCAGCTAATATTTCAGAAGAACTCGGAATGGCTGAATATTATCTTAATGATTACCGTAAAGCATACTCTCTAAATGAGGCAATGAAAAAAGTAACACCTGAAGAGATCAAAAGAATAGCAGGAAAATATCTTTCAGAAGAAAAGATTCAGCTTGTAAATATTAAACCGGAATAAGTAAACAAAAATTCAGATCATGAAAAAATCAGTCTTTAATATATTCTTATTAATCTCAATATTCAGCCAGGCTAATTCTCAAACCAAACCTCTTGCAATTGAAGAATTCAAATTAAAGAACGGTTTACATGTGAAAATGATCGATTTTGGTTCTATACCTGCCGTAAGTATGGCTTGCTTTGTAAATGTTGGCAAAAAAACTGAAACCCCGGGACAACAATACCTTGCTAATCTAACAGCTACATCTTTATCACTGGGCAACGAAAAATATAATCGTTCGGTTCAGGATAAGATGATATATAAACTAGGCTCAGAATTAGGCATCAGTTCGAACAATAACTACACTGAGATCACAATGCGTTTCCTTAATAAAGATGCGGAAACAGCTTTGGATCTGTTCTCAGGTTTGCTTCTTAAACCTCTTTTCCCAACAGCGGATATCAAACAATCTATTGAACAAACATTGAATTATAATAATCCTTATAAAATGGATATAAACGCCATTACTGCGATGTTCTCAGACTATGTTCTATTCGGAACTTCTCACCCGGTAGGCCGCCATTTTTATTCAGCACAATTAAATAAGATCACATCAAAAGAAGTTACCGAATTTTATAAATTCAATTATACTCCTAAAAACACAACTCTTGTTCTTGCGGGCAACTTTGAACATGCTGCTATGAAGGCGATGATTGAAAAAATGTTTGGAGAGTGGACAGCAGTTTATGGAGAAAACAACGGAGCTGCTTATGAAGTTCAGAACATCAGTAAAAAAGAGTATTATTTTATAAACAAGGATCGCGCGACACAAGCTTCATTAAGATGGAATAAAAAATCACCTGAAGCAGGATCAAAAGATGTGATCCCATTTGAAATAGCTAACAACGCATTTAACAACCTTCTTTTTGATGAGATCAGAGCCAAAGAAGGGAAAACGTACGGCATCAACAGCTCATATAGCGAAACAAACACAAGCGGATTTTATTCAGTTACTACTCAGGTTAGAAATGATGTTGCTTATGAAACAACTGTTTCTTTTGACAGAGTAATTAAACAATTTTATGAAAAAGGCTTGACCCAGGCGGATCTCGATAAAGCAAAAGCTGCTTTAAAAAACGAGCGCCTGTCAATTGAAAATCCTGCAATGATCATAGAATTTTACAATCCTTTAATTTATAAAGATGCCGGCAAGAGAAATGAATTCATTGCCAGTGTAGATGCAATAACCTTAGAGCAAGCAAACAAAATCCTTAAAAAATACTTCTCTCCGGAATCATACAAATTAGTAATAGTTGGCGATGAAAAAATACTTGAACCACAGATCCAAAAAATAAAAGATCTGGTAAAATTACCCGTAACAAATATTGAAAAGGATAATTAAGTTACAGACTTTTTAATTTATCAGCAGCTCTTTTAGAATAGAATCCTTTTTCAGAGACAATTCTTTCAAGCAATAATTTACCATTTTCTTTGTTTCCAGTCTTTAATGTTACAAGAGATAAATACCATAAAGCTTCAGGATAAAAACTTGTATTCGGATTTACAATCACTTGGTTCAGCAGTTCGATTGACCTGGTAGTTTTATTTAAATTATAAAATGCCAGTGCAGAATAAAATTGAGCATTCACATCCTTAGGATTATGTTCAAGAAGCAAACTAAAATTTGTAATTGAATTGTTAAATCTGTGCTTACTGAAATCCGCAAGTGCCTGCTTAAGAATACGATCAGGCCTTGCAATAGACTTCTCTTCTTCTTCTTCTTCCGCCAGACTTTCCTTATTTTCCTTATAAACAGGAGTGTGAGTTTTAAACAAAAAGGGTTCATTATTAACAGCGGGAAAATATAACTTGTTATAATCTGCAACTTTCAGATCATAGAGATAAATGGTATTCTGATCGTAATGAGGGACGACAATATTTACTTCTGCTAATTCGGTTTTCTCTCCTATAATATTTTCGGGTTTTAAAAGTTCCAGCTGCTCTATAGGAGTTATGCTGCGTTCCGATCTTAAAAACGGTGTCGCTTTAGCTATTTTCTTAACCGTTTTTGTAATAGAAGATACTTCTTCCTTAAATGTTTTTTTCGTTTCATTATCTGATGGATTAATTAATTTAATTTCTTTCTTTTCCGGTACAGTCAAAACAGGAAGATGAGTATTTGCTTCAATTAAAATATTTAAAAACAGAATAGAGAGTAAGGAAAGTGTAATAATAGAGACCCTTGCGAAGGTTAACGAATTTACTGCCGTAGCGTTTGATCTTACATCAATCTCACGATGTATGGCAACAAGTTCATCTGATGTAAAAGGCATGGAAGTAAATCCGTTAATCGCACAGGAGCACAATTCACAGGATGAAATGTGCATATATAGACGGCCCTTTTCAACAGTATTCAGTTGAGTAGTTGAATAGGCCTGCAGTTGTTCGAAGGTTAAACAGTTTGTTATCATGGGGGACGTGTTATTTAATTTCAGTTAAAATCAACTTAAGATTACGTTTGCCATTCTGAATATAGCTTTTCACTTCATTAATTGAATAACCGGTGATCTCCACTATTTGAGCATAACTCATATTTTTATAATAAAAAAGTTCAATGCATTTTTTCTGAAGAGGATTCAATTCATTCAATGCAACATTGAGATGTTCGATCTGTTGATCAGTATCAACTTCTAAACTTTCTTCTGCCTGGAGATCACTTTTTACATCAAGCTGGTAAAGATTTTGCTTTTGATTTATTGTTTGCAATTTCCTTAACTCTGAGATGCAGAAATTTCTTACAACAAAAGTCAGCCATGCTTTAAAATTTTCCACTTCGCGCTTTTTTAATTCCTCAAAAAGCTTTTCAAAGATCAGAACCACAATGTCTTTAGCTGTGTCCTTGTCTTTAAAATACTGGATGCACATTCCCAGAACCAGGTGAGAATACCTTTTGTAAAGCTCTCCTACAAGGACTTTATCTAAAGATCTTTTATAGAGAGCGATCAATTCATGATCACTAAGCTGCCGGATATGTTCGTTTGAATAGGAGTTCATTCGGTAAGTGTTTCAGGTTACCCGGAATCGGTTCTTGAATCAAAGACGCATTTAATTTCAGATTCCACATAGTCTAACAGGAATATTTCCTTTTTAGTTTTCCATAATGATTGAACGGCAGGATTTCCTTAATAAACGGTTAAAACCCAGATTTAATAAGTTATTCGATACTAATTCTATAATTCGTATGGAATAATATTTCCATAAACGTCTTATCTGCAAAAAGGCAAAAAGAGCTCGCCAATTATTTAATTTAAAAACTACAGATATGAAAACATTAAAACACATTTTAGCTGCATCATTATTAATGACATGCAGCTGCATTATTGCCCAGAGTACCGGCATTGTAAGAGGAACAATTACTGATACAGACGGAGCTCCATTGTTTGGAGCACAGGTACGTGTATTAGATGACACAACCATGATCACAGGAGCGGTAACGGATTTTGACGGCAATTACAGTATCAGAGAAATTACTCCCGGATATTATAACCTGGAAATTTCTTCCTTAGGAAAAGTAAAGCAGCGAATTAAAAAAGTGGAAATCGATCCCTCGCAGGTAGCATACGTCAGCGTCAAGCTTGAAGGAGCATCCTACACTCTTAAAACAATGGAATTTGTAGAGAAAGCTTTTGAAAAAACAATTATAAATCCGACTTATTCCACCATGACATCCATTCGGCTTGATCAGATTGAAAAAATGCCGGTTTCAAAAGGAGATATCATTGCTATTGCAGTAAGCGTTACACCAGGTGTGATGGCAACCGATGATGGAAAAGATCTTTATGTAAGAGGATCAAGAAGAGGGAGTACACAATATATAATTGATGGGAATAAAGTATTGGGAAGTCCTGAAACTCCCGGGCTTGGGATTGCCGGAATGGAAGTTCTTACTGGCGGGGTGCCTGCAGAATACGGAGATTGTACCGGAGGTATTGTGATAATAACAACAAAAGAATATAAGTGGGAAATGCGCAGAAAAGAAATGCAGAGACGGGATCGCGAAGAAAAAGCATCACAAAAGGATTAAAAGAAAAGGCTCGCTATGCGGGCCTTTTCTTTTCTTTAATAACAAAAACATTGAACCCTAAACCAAACGTTACTCTGAGTTCCTGTAAAGAGATGGGGCTTGGCGCTTCTGAAAGGTGATTTCCGTAAACATATCTTGTTTCAAGAAACAGGTGGGCGAATCTTTGAAAATAATAGTTAAAGCCTAAACCTGCAGAAGCTAAAGGTGTTACTGTTCCTGTATAATATTTCTTATAACCTTCACTTTCATCTGACCTTCCCGCTTTTGAATCGTAATAACTGGAAGTATATGCTATTCCGGGCTGCAGAATAAAATAAGGATCGAAATGATTATTGGTGGCAATGTGAAATGATGTTCCCAACATAACAGAAAAATAATCTTTCAGCCTCATGGAATCTTTGGTGTGTCCTGTGCTTCCCATCATATAATTTGCATCACCACGAATGGAAATTTTATTATCTGCATAATATTCCAAATTTCCATTCAGATGCACATTTTGCAGATTATCTTTAAAAATGTATCCCGGAACAATTGATGCATCTGCCCTTACGAGATGCTTACGAATAAACTGGCTTTCGTTTTCCTGAGCCTGCCCAAAAAAAGATATATATACTAACGGAGTTAGAAGAATGTATTTTAACATAGGAATAAGATTTAGAGGTTAAGAAGAATGTTAAACGAATCTGATTCAGACAAGAGAACCATTAGCTCGTTTTCTTTTTTGTTTTATGCTGATCCCACATATCGAACAAACGGAAATTCATACTCAGATTTATCAGCATATGTCCTTCAACGCCCGCGATCTTCTCTTTGTGGATATGAACACCTTTCTCACCATCACTATGTGTATGAACTTCTGCGTGTACATCGGTACCTATATGCATCATGTATTGCGCTGTAAGAGAGATGTCCATACGATCGGTTACATTATAATGTGCACCCAATCCTGCCTGAACAGCGCTACTCCTCTTTTCCGCATATACCGGACTATTATTAATAGATACCTTTGTATAATCAAAACAATGTCCGGCAAGAATGTATGGTGTTACCTTTCCTTTTGTAGTTGTGTAATTTAAAGGATAAGCAAGCACTGACCATCCAATGTGCATGTCCTCACGCCTGGCCAACCCCGCAATATCTGTGGTTATATAATCAGCATACCAATCTGTATTAACGCGGCTGAGAACACGAATTCTGAATTGTCCGCCATAACCAAAACCCGTGGCACCGTCATCACTGAAAGCGCTTATCGTATTCCTGACCCCTAATTGAAAATAACCGCTTTCCTTATCAACTTTTTCTTTTTCCTGGGCTGTGCTCATTATCGGAATGAGCATTAAAAGCAGAATGTTTTTTTTCATGGCTCTTGGGGATTTAATGTTTCTGTGTATAGAACAAAGAAACTTAAAATAATATTGTGCAAGCATAACAATTAGTTGAATCCGAATATAACAAAGGCTCTGTTGAAGACCAAAAACATTTAGTAATTTTGCCATATATCTTTCATTTATGAATCCTGGCCACCTTCAACGTTTTATTCGTTTAGCACAAGTTACACTGGTTTTTATTTATCTTGTAATAATAGCAGGATCTGTTGTAAGAGCAACAGGATCAGGCATGGGATGTCCTGACTGGCCAAAATGTTTCGGGAGCTGGGTTCCTCCTACAGATGTTTCTCAACTTCCTGATAATTATAAAGAGCTATATGCAGGAGAGCATCATGCTGTGGCTGAATTCAGTGCATTGAATACCTGGGTAGAATATGGGAACAGACTTATTGGTGCTATAGTAGGAATATTGATTTTCTTACAATTCCTTCTTTCATTTCAATTCAGAGCAATTGATAAACAGGTATTCAGGCTTTCATTAATAGAATTAATTCTGATCGGTTTCCAGGGATGGCTTGGAGCGAAGGTTGTAAGCAGCAATCTTGCTCCTGTTAAGATCACAATTCACATGGTTGCAGCCCTCATCATTTTAGCGATCGCAATTTCAATAATCCACCGGGCGAAAAAAATAAACGGAGAACCTCAGGAAAACATTGATGATCCACAGATAAAAAAATGGAGCATCATTGTATTGCTGATGACAATTATTCAAATAATGCTCGGAACACAGGTAAGAGAAGAAGTTGATGTGCTTCTAAAGAATTTTGATGATGCTTTTCGCGGTAACATAGTAGATAACCTAAATATCTCTTTTTATATTCATCGCAGCTTTTCTATTTTGGTAATGATTATTAATTGCTGGCTGGTTTATAAAATACTGAATAGCGGTGCTACTGAAATTTTAAAAGCGAAAGCAAAACAATTAATAGCGGTTCTGATCATTGCCTTTTTAGCGGGAGTAATTCTCAGTTATTTTGCTTTACCACCGGCATTTCAGCCGATACATTTCCTAATGGCATGTATAGCATTCGGATTACAGTATGCAATTATTTTGCGGCTTTGGAAGAAGGCATCGTAACATTTTCCCATTCGAATGTTTCGATCATTTTGTAGATGTCTTCTCTGATGTATTCAAGAGCAGGTTTGATGGAATCCGTATTAGGAACAGCATTGAAATAAAGTGCTCCTCTCACAAAATGCTTTGTACTGTCAGTTAAAAAAAACTGAATTGAAGAAGCAGCATTCCCTCCGATCTCATAAACAAGTCCATACACTTTCTTTGCGTCTTTCTTTATCACCATCTCTTCAATTCCGGAAGCTTTGATCTGATGTTTAGAAGCCAGAGTGTAGGTATCTTCAAGGT
Source organism: Bacteroidota bacterium (assembly GCA_021323165.1). Taxonomy (GTDB): domain Bacteria; phylum Bacteroidota; class Bacteroidia; order 2-12-FULL-35-15; family 2-12-FULL-35-15; genus 2-12-FULL-35-15. The sequence goes on from JAJTCJ010000079.1 coordinate 8,365, forward strand.
AATTATTCAGGTTATTATTAACCTGTTTATAGCTGAGATGCACGATCGCATTCATTGAAGGAAAATTCAGGTTCAGCCAGCATGGTTCAGCTCCGGAATGCTCGTCATTGCTAATATTAGAATAGACAGGAAGTTCAAATTTAAAAGGACAAACTGAATCATAAATTTTATATTTTTTTTCAGGAAAGCTTAAACGATAAAATGCCCGGGGTTTAGGCGCGATAGTATTCTCATCATCGTCACCGCAGGAAATAAAACAAAAGACAATAGGCAATAGGCAAATTAAAAAAAGAAAAATTGATGACAGCCCGCGAAATCTGAAACCTGAAACCTGAAATTTAGTCTTCTTCTTCATCCGTTCTTTCAATTGTAATTTTAACACGTTTTATTCTGCGGTTATCGGCAGCTTCGATTGTAAAAAGTAAATTCTCAAATTTTATTCTTTCACCCTTTTTAGGAATACGTTCTTCAAGTTCCAGGATCAATCCACCAAGTGTATCTGCCTGACCTTTTGCATCTTCAAAAACATCTCCGTCAATTTCAAGTATCCGATAGACATCATTCAAATGTGCTTTCCCTTCAAACACATAATTATTATCATCGAGTTTTGAATATACAAGATCATCATCATCAAATTCATCATTGATCTCCCCAACTATTTCCTCGATCACATCCTCAAGAGTAACAATACCTGATGTTCCGCCATATTCATCCACAACAACTGCAAGATGGATCTTCTTAAATTGAAATTCTCTCAAAAGATCATCAATCTTTTTATTTTCTGGAACAAAGAAAGGAGGACGAATAATTCCCTGCCAGTTAAAATCATTTCCTTCATTAAGATATTGTAAAAGGTCCTTTGTATAAAGAACACCGGCAACATTATCAAGAGCCTCTTTAAAAATAGGAACGCGGGAAAATCCATAATGAGTAATGTCTTCAAGCAATTTCTGGTAACCTGTGTTGTATTCAAAAGCAGTAACATCCATTCGAGGTTTCATGATCTGCTTTACATCCGTATTCCCAAATTTCACAATACCTCTGAGTATCTTATGATCTCCTTCAGGAATATCATCATCTGAAGTAAGTTCCAATGCGTGTGATAATTCATCAACCGAAATATCGTGAGTTTTGTGTTTAACGAATCTATCCATCATTGAAGTTGACCAAACCAAAACTGAACTCAAAGGATAAAATATCCGCTGAAGCACTTCTACAAAATATAAAAGAGTGCGGGATGTCTTTAAGGGATTTTGTGTCGCATAGATCTTGGGAATGACTTCTCCTACTAGTAAGATAAGAAATGTAACAGCCACAACCTGAATAATGAATCCCATTAAAGGGTTGCTGCTAAAATCAAAAAGCTCATCAAAAACAAACGTGGAGAGTATAACAATTGCTATGTTGATAAAGTTGATGCTTATCAGCAAAGTAGCGAGCAAACGTTTAGGAGTATTTATTAGAAGTAATATCTTATCATCGCGTCTTGCATCAGATATTTTCAATTCTTCCATATCACTCGGAGAAAGCGAAAAGAAAGCAGATTCAGCTGCGGATACAAGCGCCACAACAATAAGTAAAATAAGCATTATCAGGATTGATACGGCAACGCTGACAGAAAAAGTTTTGACCACAACACCCATTAAGGGTAAAAACGGAAAGTGAAGTAAAGTACCTGTAAGGTCCAATGAAATTATTTTAAGTTAAACAAAATGTAACGCTTGTAAAGGTAATATTTTAAGTTAAACTGAATATTTGTTATCAGAATGGCAGATCATCTTCTGTTTTTGAAAAAGAATGACCGTGATCTTCGCTTGAATTATTTTGAGAATTTTCTTTTTTACTAAGTATTGTTAATGCATCGGCAACTATTTCTGTTTTGTAATGCTTCACTCCTTCTTTATCATCCCAGGAACGGCTTCGGATCTTACCTTCCACATAAACTGTCATTCCTTTTTTAAGATATTTTTCAGCTACATCTGCTAATCCGCGCCAGACAACGATACTGTGCCATTCGGTTTGTTCAATACGATTGCCGCTTTTATCTTTATAATATTCGCTTGTTGCAAGGGTAAAATTTGCTACCGCTACTCCACCTTCAAGATGACGGATCTCCGGATCTTTACCAAGATTACCAACCAGAATTACTTTATTTACACCAGCCATAGTTTAGATTTTAATTGTAAAACAAATATAAGGATTGAAAACCAAGAAAACGGACAGACTAATATGTTTTTTTACCATTAAGACACGGAGTGCACTAAGCGACACTAGGAAAACAAAAGCTAGAGTTCACCAAGGAAGCTTCGCTTCTGTCGGGAAGTATTGATTAGGTTCACCTTAAGATATTTTTCTTTCAAGGTAATTTTCTATCAAACGAGGAACAGCATATTTCTGAAGATCCTTTTTCTTAATTATAATAGCTGCATCAGGTTTAAAATTACTGAGATCCTTTGCACATTCTATTTCCCAAAATCGGGCGTAGATCTTTTGATGGCTCAGAACATGTTTATACTCAGGTGAAACAGCGCGAAGCACATATTTATTTTTTCCCACAAGCTTTTTCCATTCCGATGAAACGATAAGATCCGGTTCAGCAACACCCATAGGCGTTTCAATTAAAGGAAAGTCGTAGAGGTTGGTCCAGATATCCTTATCCGTGCGTTTATTAATTATAGTTGATTCTTTATTCGTTAATACGATATAATTAAAGAACCTGTCGCGCACTTTTGTCTTTTTGGATTTGACAGGTAATTCATTCACCTGCTTTTTAGCAAAAGCGTAACAATGCATATTAAGCGGACAAACGGAACAATCCGGATTTTGCGGTTTACATTGTAATGCCCCGAATTCCATAATTGCCTGATTATGCAGAGCGGGTTCTTTTTTATTCAGAAGTTCATTTGCCAGCTGAAGAAATTCTTTTTTGCCGTTTGTGCTGTCGATCGGTGTTTCTATACCAAACACACGTGAAAGCACTCTGTAAACATTACCATCCACAACAGCATGAGGCTTATTAAAAGCAAACGATGCGATTGCAGCAGCAGTGTACTCTCCGATCCCTTTTAAAGATAGAATGGTTTCATAAGCCGAAGGAAACTTGCCTTTATATTCAGCTTTTACAGTTTTGGCTGCAGCATGAAGGTTTCTGGCTCTTGAATAATAACCCAGGCCCTGCCAAAGTTTCATCACCTTTTCTTCATCGGCTTTTGCAAGATCGTTCACAGAAGGAAAGCTCTCGGCAAACTTAATATAGTATGACATACCCTGATCAACACGAGTTTGTTGAAGGATGATCTCTGAAAGCCATATCATATAAGGATCATTAGTGTTACGCCATGGCAAATCCCGCTTGTTTTGCTGATACCACGAGGTTATTATGCCTGAAAAGTGCTTCATGAAAGAAAAGTGAATTTTTTTTTTTGCCGGAACAGGTCCAAAATTACGATTTTAATTTTTGTATATAGATTTTAATCATATCTTTGCAACCCTAAATTTAATTTTTTTGAATTAATTGTTTGATTATAAATAGTTTATAGACGCATGACAAAGGCAGACATCATTAACGAGATCGCAGAAAA
>JAJTCJ010000080.1 GCA_021323165.1 Bacteroidota bacterium
AAGCTGATTTTTATATTCTTTCCTCGCGCACTAATTCCAACAAATAAATCAGAAACTTAGTATACAAATTTACTAATTTTTTAGCTTTACACTTTAATTATAAAGCAATGGACGCAAAGTTAAGTGTAAATATCAATAAAATAGCAACCATCCGTAATTCGCGTGGTGCCAACACTCCCGACTTGCTGAAAACAGCTCAGGACTGCGAGCGTTTCGGTGCTCAGGGAATTACTGTGCATCCTCGTCCGGATGAGCGTCACATCCGTTATAAAGACGTACACGATCTTAAACCGTTGCTTACAACTGAATTTAATATCGAAGGTAATCCCAAAGAACAACGTTTCATAGATCTTGTTCTTAATATCGTGCCAGCTCAGGTTACACTTGTTCCGGATGTTACCGGCCAGCTGACTTCTGATCATGGATGGGATACTATTAAGAACAAAGATTATCTTATTGAAACTATCGCATTGTTTAAAAAGTCAGGGATACGCACTTCAATTTTTGTTGATGCAGACATACGAATGATAGAAGGAGCAAAAGAAACGGGAACGGACAGGATAGAATTATATACAGAATCTTATGCGAAAGGTTACTCTGAAAATAAATTGAAAGCGATCGAACCGTTTATTGCTGCAGCAAAGAAAGCCAATGAACTTGGTATCGGAATCAATGCGGGACATGATCTGAGCTTAGAGAATCTTAATTATTTTGCAAAGAATATTCCGGGCTTATTGGAAGTTTCAATCGGACATGCATTGATCTCAGATGCATTGTATTTTGGATTAGAGAATACAATTCAGCTATATCTCCGTCAGCTTAAATCTACATATCAGCCATCATTTTTTAAAGAAGAGCAGGAATAAATAAAGATGAAATTACATTTCAGGAAATTTGGCCAGGGTCAGCCTATGATTATTCTGCATGGTCTGTTTGGTCAAAGTGATAATTGGAACTCATTAGGAAAACAATTTGCGGAAAGTGGTTTCGAAGTATATGTTGTAGATCAGCGTAACCATGGTTTATCTCCCCATAGTGATGAATGGTCGTTTCAGTTCATGAGCGATGATCTCGCTGAACTGATAAAAGATAATAACTTACGCAATGTAATTCTGATCGGTCATTCATTGGGAGGTAAAACTGTTATGCTTTATACATTGCAAAATCCTTCCAGGGTTGATAAGCTCATTGTCGCTGATATAGCACCTAAATATTATCCTCCTCATCATCAATCAGTTTTGGCAGGATTAAATGCAGTTGATTTTAATACCGTTAAAACACGAAGGGAAGCTGAAGATATTCTAACAGCTCATTTACCTGATTTCGGAACCAGGCAGTTTCTATTAAAAAATATATATTGGAAAGAGGATGGTAAGTTGGACTGGCGGTTTAACCTGAAAGTTATTTCGGAGAATATGGAAAATGTGGGCGCAGATATTCCTCAAAGCGATTCCGTGGATGTTCCCGCATTATTCATTAGAGGGGCGAACTCTAATTACATTCTTGATGAGGATATTGATACGATCCAGGAATTATTTCCAAGAATGATGCTTGGAACGATTGAAGGCGCGGGCCATTGGGTGCATGCCGAAAAACCCAAAGAGTTTTTTGAAAGCGTAATTAATTTTGTGAAATAAAATTCAAAATCTTTATTAAAAAAAGCGTGTCTGTTAAGGACACGCTTTTTTGTTTTTAGTAGTGATGAGATTATTCGATGACCAATTTTTCTGTAGTTCTGCCGGTTTCGGTAATAAACTCAAAAGAATAAATTCCTTTACTTAAACCTTCGATATTAATTTCAACAGGATTATAACCTTTGATGACTTTAGCCTGTGATATAAAAACAACTCTTCCTAAAACATCGGTCAATCTGATGGAAACAGTTTTACTTGTTTCAGTAACATATGCAAGAGTGAAATTGCCATTGCTTGGATTAGGAGCAATTACAATAATGTCATTTGAAGATGAGTTCTCATTGATGCCAATTACAGAATTGTTGCAAGGAAGGCTAGGAGAATTGATCTTGTTCATGGTCATAAAATCGATATAACAAGCATACTGAACGCTGTCGATAAACGGATTACGATTGTTTTGTAATGAATCAACATAATCATTGCGTGCGATCTCAAAGTTATCAGGAGGATCCTGGTAATGCCATTTCTTTAACACATTCTGATCCTGTCCGTAAGGGATGCTTGAGCTGATGTAGCTTGGGAATGACCAATCCTGTCCGCCAACCCCGTCATAGCAAGTGGCCATATACATCATTGCTCTTGCTGCATCACCCTTTTGTGCATCACGAGGTTCAAAAACAGTTTTACCTGCAGCATTCTGGCCATATTTACAACCAAGGAAAGTATATGATGCCGATACTACTTCACCCAATGGATAATTGCTGCGGATAGCATTTGCATCATCCTGATTTGTCGGGAAAAGGTGATGATAATCATCGTATTCAGGAAGCCCGTCAGCAGGATTTGTAGGCATCCAGTTATGACAATAAGTATGTTCACGACTGAAACCGTTTAAGGTGAAATCAAATGGTTCGGAATAAACCTGGTTTTGTCCGCTGTATACACATGTTATCACACGTTGATCATTTACTGTATCACGGGCAATAAAAGGTGTTACCATTTTAATTCCATAATTGCTGTAGAATTGCTGTGTATGAGGATTAATCTTATTGTGCAGAGCGGTAACAAATGTTGAGGATGATGTTGATACAGAATTGTAATAAGTTGCCGGCTGCATTGTAGCAGGTGTTGTTACACTGTTTGTAAGAGGAGCTGTTGTAAGATAATTACGGTAAGTCCCAGGACCATTATATGCAAATACAGCAAAATGATAAGTTGTATTTGCCACAATATTGTTTGGTGCAAAAGACAAAGAGGTACCGCTGTAAACAACCTGTGAATTTCCAATAATATCACCGCGTTTATAAACAGTTCCATCTGAAGGAACATCGGTAATTGCGGCTCCGGTTCTTCTTAAAACGATGTATCCTTCCGGAGCGGGAGCAGCAGGTAAAAACGATCCTGTTACACGATAGGTTTTTGGTGGGCTGAATGTTAATGTTGAAGGTGGAGCAGAAGGTTCGGATGCAAGAGGACCACCAATACCATAAAGGTTAATTAGATAAGGATTCTCATCAGCATCATCACTAACAATCGACAATGTTGCATTGCGCGTTCCGGAAGTGGAAGGAGTAAAATTAATTACAAGGTTACCTGTAGATGTTGCGGCAATTGTTGAAGGTGAAGATGCAACTGCGAAGTCACCTGCAGCACTCCCTGTAATATTAACCGAGGAAATATTCAAGGTGTTGACAGTACCAAGATTTTCTATTGTAAATGTAGTGGGGGTTGTAGAGCTTACCGCAGAATTCATTACAAAAGTACCACCGTTGATAATTGTGGTTGTGCCTTGTTTTATATTTATCTCCTGCGCAGGGCTTGCAGCTGCAGCAGCAATAGTAACTTCATCAAGTCCGATATTTCCACCAACTTTAACTGCGTAGTTAAAACGTATGTAACGTGATGCAGTGTTTGGAACATCGGTGAACATGGTATATGTTCCCGGAGGAGGTGCAGTAAACGAATGAAGCGTAGTCCACGCAGTTCCATTAACAGATTCTTCCACAAGGAAAGTTCCGCCTGTAAAACTGTTTCCGGCTAAATAGTATGTTAAATTTCCAGGAGCACTTGCAAAATTAATCGTTAAAAGATCTCCGGTATTATCAAATTTAAGTGCAGGTGGAGTGAAACCAGAAGCGGTGTAATAAGCGGTTCCGGTGGCTGTCCAGCCAGCAGGGAAACTTGTGTTTGCAAAACTCCAGGCAGTTGGAAGAACAGCTTGTGCAAAAGCAGTAATTGAAATGAGCGCACTGGCAATAGTTGTGAGTAGTAATTTTTTCATGTTAATTTTTATTTATTAGAAAGCAATTTTTAAAGCTGTATTAAATCTGGTTCCGGGCCCAATATGAACAACAGAGGTTGTTGCATCGAAGTTAACTCCGTTTTGAGCATCAGAAATATAAGTTTGGTTTAGTACATTCATTACACCTACGGAAAAAGTAAAGTTCAATTTCCATAGTTTGAAATCATAACCGGCATTCAGATCCAGTAAACCATATGAAGGCATCTTCCAGGATTCACGATCCCTATTGTCAGATTTAATTGTTCCATTGGAATTATATTCAGCATCCAGATCAAAAAGGTTAAAATTGGAATAGTTCTTTGTAAAATAGGTATAACGTGCTTTCACGTATAAATTTTTAATAAACTCGTATCGAACACTTCCCCCAAGTTGGATTTGTGCAGCATCTCCAACATGAATTCCTTTAGCGCTAAAGTCGATAGTTTTTTCTGGTAAGTCGGTATTCATATCATATAGGGTTACCTGGTCGGCAGTATTTGTTGTCCAATCTCCTATAGAAACTAAACCTTCAACATCAAGGTTTTTAAGTAGTTTATAAATGAAATCGAGCTCTATCCCTTTATGGATCGCGTTCATCCCATCAATATTATAATAAAAGTCTTCTCCGTCAATACGTAGAGTAGGGAAGTCGGAGGGAGGTTTATTCTGCCAGTTTGTGTAATACAAGTTTAAATTAGATGAGAATCTATTGAATCTTGTTCCATAACCTACCTCAACTGCTACTACTTTCTGCATTTTAACTCTTTCATTTTCTGTATTGGTTGAGGTGAAAACCAAATTGAATTTAGGAGCCATTTGCAGATAACCGGCATTAAAATATACATTGTGGTGCTTGTTAATATTATAATTCATTCCACCTTTGAAAGTATAACCTAAGTACCATTTCTTTTTTGTTAATGATGTTCTCGCTTCTTTGGAATCACTGCTGTAACCTGTTGCATTAATAATGGATTGTACCGGTCCACCTACCGGAAGATTATCAATAAATGTGGTATCTCCGGAAGTAGTTACTATTGCTCCGTTTTTTGCTAAAACATTCTGAGATCCATTGGTAAAATAAATTTCACCATATCCAACAGCTTGTTCAATCACTTCGCCATCAATCACAAGATCTTTTTTTCTAAAATAATCCTTTCGTTGATAACCTGTTTCAGAAACGCTCGCTGTCACGAATGCACTCCATTTCTTTTTCTTGTATTCCAATTGACCGAATGCTCCTCCCCAGGTCACATACCCTTCATTATTCGTAAAGATCTTGTCTCCTTTTCTTTTTACTGAGTATTGGAGTCTTGGGTCGTTAGCTGTTAAGCCGGCCGGTTGATTAAGGTCTGAAGAGTTCAAATAATAATCTCCACCTAGCAGGTCATAAACTTCTGTATAATGAATTCCTTTGTAGTAGCGGCCATCTAATCCTATTATCGCTGATAGACTTGAATCTATCTGGTAATTAATTGAACTAAGGAATCCGTACCACTGATGATTATTAATTGAACTTCGGATGATATTGGTTGAGCTATGTTCGGTTGTGCTGTATGTACTGTTGAAATTTTTTGCATTTTTTCTATAAATTTCATCAAACAGAATTTGGCCTGTATTAGGATCGCGCTCGCTTGAGTTTGGAGTGTTCTGAAGTCTTGTTCCTCCGCCTTTTCCAAACGAGGCGTAAGCCACGGTCGACCAATATAACTTCGGATTTATATTGAAAAAATGAGAAAGGTTGATCTGTGGTTTATGAAAATAATTTATTCTTTCATTAAAGTCTTCACCATTCAAACTTCCGCCATGCGGATTATATCTGATTCCTCTATCACCACTTGCAGAATTTGTGTAGGCAGTAACTTTCACCATACTGTCGGCATTTATTCCAACCGAAGAAGCTAAATCTTTATCATATACAACAATTGGAAGTCTGTCAACACGCTGACCATGCTTTTGGGGAGCTCCTGCAGCGCTAAGACTAATCAAATGTTTTCCCATTCGTTTTTGTACCTTTAAAAAATAAGAATAAGCATCAGTCCATGTATAATCTGCAAAACCCACACCTGCTTTACGTGTAAAAGCTCCCGTTATTCCCCAACCGCCTTTCAGCTGACCCGTATTAAAAGCGATACCTGTTTTATATATCAGATCACTCATTACTTCCTGTTTGATGCTGATTTCTTTTTTAGAGTCAATACCCTTGGTAATAATATTCATTGTTCCTCCAACTGAAGCCAGTGCAAGCTTTGATGCCCCTAAACCCCGCTGGATCTGAACGTTTCTTGTAACGTCTCCTAAACCATCCCAGTTACTCCAATATACCTGTCCTGATTCCATGTCATTTACCGGAACTCCATCAACAAGTACCGCAACATTGCGCTGATCAAAACCTCTGATTGTGACACGGGCATCTCCGCTGCCGCCTCCCTGTTCAGTAGCGTAAGAACCAGGTGTTGTATTTACGATCATCGCAAGATCCCTGGAATGCAGTTCTTCTTTTAATTGCTTGGAAGAGATAGTAGAAAAAGCTATAGGTGTTTCACGGGTCTTGGCTACATCGGCTACTACCTCAACCTCATTAAGCGTTTTTAATTGAAGAGAGAAATTTAATGTAAGTGATTTTTCTTCAAGTTTGATCTTTTGTTGAATGGTTTCATATCCGATAAATGATACTGTAAGAGTATAGGTACCGGTTTCAGCCTTCAGACTGTAATTTCCATCAATGTCTGTGATAGCACCTTTTCCCTCACTGATCAAAACAGCAGCGCCAACAATAGTTTCACCTGTAGAAGCATCTTTAATTGTGCCTTTGATCTCACCTGTTCCTGTCTGAGCAAAAGAATGTGTTAAATAAAAAAAGGATAAAAAGAGAATGATGTTTTTCACGTCAGACAAAATTTAAGACAAAAAAAACGCTGATGGGATAAGCTCTATCAGCGTTTTTTTAGGTTAGTAATTAATTATTTAATAATTAATTTGGTCGTTGTTTCTTTATTGTTTTCAAATAAAACCTTTACAATATAAAGTCCTTTAGAAAGACCATCTGTTTCAAGGCGAACTTTTTTATCGATGTTCTTTACCTGCTTTGATAATACATTCTGTCCTACAATATTATAAAGCATAACTGCTTCAATAACTTCAGTTGAAGTTACAGTAAATACATTACCGCTTACAGGGTTAGGATATACCGAAACGGAAATATTTTTTTCCATGTCATTAATTCCTACTGCACAAGTATTGGTGTGAGTTCCTAAGCCAGACCAGGTGTTCTCAGGTAAAGAATCCCATTGTACAGTAACGTCAAATGCTGATGGGTTTGTAGTTACTCCCTGAGTAACTGAAGATTTTCTTCTGAGTGTATGATCTTTTGTCCACCATGTTCCGCTTGCATCAGTAAAAGGAAAAACATCCGACCAGCTAGCGCCCGGATCTTCACCGATCTTTCCGAAAATATCAACGATTACTCCATTCTTTTCTAGAGTTAAAGCATCATCACCGTTCATATAAGTTGGTGCAGGATAAACCCCATCAAGCTGATCTGCCATTGCCTGAAGCGCAGGAGTGACAGCAGGAGATGTTGCACCACCTGAAGTTTGGCCATTCACAATTACAAATGCATCATGTGCTGCGATTGTTCCGGATAGTTGAAGAAAATCTGAAGCAGATGTTGAACCGTTTGAATAGCGAACTAATTTGTAAGCAGATAAATTTATCGGAGCGCTGGTTGGATTAAAGATCTCGATAGCTTTATCGTTTCCGCTGCCTTCAACATACTCAGAAATAAATAATTCATTACACTGTGCATTTACAGTAACATAAGATGCAAGCGCAAAAACAGAAAGTAAAAGTTTTTTCATGTGAAATTAGATTAAAATTTGTTTTAAAGCCGAACGGAGGCGGTTTCGGAATTGCCTTCGATTGAAGAATTCTTATAGGATGTTCACCTCCAGATTTAACGCTGCAAATGTACCATTTTTTTTACATGAATACTAATTTCGCCACCTGATAGCTTTTGGAGTATAGCTTTCATAATAATTTATTTTTTGATGAATAATGCTTGCCTGGTTTCTGAGTCTGTAATAGTTCGTAATATGTAGGTTCCGGGAGATAGATCCATTACATTTAATGTGTATTGAAGGTCGTCTTTTTTTGATGGAATTTCTTGTTTTACAACTACTCCAAGGCACGTGATGATCTGTAGTTGTAATTTCTCCTGTACTTTCCCAGATATATCTATATTTAAAAAATCACTTGCAGGGTTAGGGAAGATTTTTGTGATTAATCCGCTATTGAATGAAACGGAAATTATTTGTGAATAACTGCTCCTGCCGTCAAAATCAGTTTGTTTTAAACGATAATAATTTATTCCTGCTAACGGTTCATAATCATAACTTGAATAATTAAGGACGCTGCTACTGTTTCCCGCTCCGTTAATCTCTGCAATATTCACGTATTCTGTTCCATCTGTGCTTTTCTCTATTGTGAAAAAATCGTTGTTTGTTTCTGAAGCTGTTGTCCAGGATAAAAGCACATCTTCGCCTGATATTTTCCCTGAAAAAGACAATAGTTCAATAGGTAAAGGCGATCCGTTAGTTGCACCAAAGCTTCCCGTTCCTGCCTGTCCCCAAGTAGTACTGCCATCGGTATCTCTTTCGTTGGCCACTCCATCAGAAATTGTCCCGATATTTTCAAATGAACCTGCTGCCGGAAAATTCAGATTCTGAGCTCCGCACGAACCAACTGCAATTGATGACATCGATCCGGGCAACTGCCCTCCACCCCAAATAACTGCATCTACGAGTGTTCCTGCCGCATCATACATCAGTACCTGTTCAGCACTATTGGTTAAAATACCAACCTGAGATGATGCGCCAGAAGTACACGAACATAATGCCCAATCAAGGTTTGGTGTCAACCCACTTCCTGCAGCACTCGCAATAGTAAAATAACCTCCACTGGCAAGGGTTGTACCGCTTGGAATGGTCACTGCAAAATCCCCGTCAGTGATAACCCAGCAGCCGATATCGACAGTAGCCCCTGTGGAATTATAAAGTTCTATCCACTCGGAAGTGTTGGGCGCATTTGATCCATCATTCCCATCAGAAGGATTAACAAGCACCTCATTAATGAATACTCCGCTTACAATTATTGATACTGTACCGCTGCAGGTAACAGTCTTAGCGGCAGCACCTGTACTGGTTATATTTATCACTTCTCCGTTATAATTTCCGGCAGCTAGCCCCGCTATTAATCGAACATATATTGTTGTTGAAGCAACGCTGCCGCTGCTTTGGATAAGGGTGACGGATGTTCCGAAGCCAGCACCGCTCGTTGTGGAGATCTCATAATTTGCCGGGGCCGTAATAGTGATATTGGTTGATAAATTAGTACCGCTGCATGTAAAAGTTTGTTCTGCAGATGGACCGTTTCCAAATACGTAATTAAGACTTGTTAATGTAATGGGGGATACATTAATGGTAGGTAGGATTGTGATGCCGGGAACCACTTCTCCGGACGGTAAGATGCTTGCAGGGAAATTAGAAGTGCCATTAAAAAATTGTATTTGCGATAACTGTGCAGCAGTTAATCCGGCAGCGGATGCACCGACAAATATTTTACCTGCAGTTCCCGAAGTTCCATCATAGCCACCAGTCCATCCATTAATTGTTAACATGGCACCACCTGTCCAGCTTACTCCATCGCTTGCAGCAAATGTAAGTGAGTGTGCTCCTGTACCTAATGTTATGGTTGAATTTGCCGTGAGTGATAGTGTTCCTGCAGTTTCAGAAAAACCCGTGGTTGAGCCGGTTCGAAGATTGCCGCCATTTAGGATTACCGGGCCTGAATCAGCAAGTACTCCTGCGGCCCCGAGCTGAAGAGTTCCTCCTGAAATGCTTGTTCCTCCTGAATATGTATTTGCTCCGCCTAAGGAAATAATACCTGCGGCAGTTGAATTGATTTCCAGAGAGCCATTGCTGATGACACCATTAAGAGCGTAGATTCCGGTTCCTCCGATTGTTATTGTTCTCGATGCACCACCTAAATTCATGGTATTGCTAAAAGTTAAGTTAGCGGATGAAAGCGATAATCCCGTGGTCGCACCTAAAGTAAAATTTCCACCGATGATAATATTCGAATATTTGCCGGCAAAAGTACGGGTAGCATTCGCAGAAATAGTTCCACCATTAATTGTTAACAGCCCCGGAGTCGCATTTCCTCCCATTGCATTAACACCGCGTGCTATTATAGTGCCCGAATTCAGAGTAAATCCACCTCCAAAAGCTCCTCCTGCTAATGCGAGAGCACCAAGCCCATTTTTTGTGAAGGCAGCTGTTGCTGCGGCTGAAAATGCCTGTCCACTCATATCCTGCTCTATTCCGGAAGAAACATTAATCGGCAAATTAATACCAGCCGCTCCAATCGTTCCACCCGCAGACCAGGTAATAGCAGCACCGAAATTAATTCCTACTGTTGAAGCTATGGATGCCCCTGTTGCACTTCCTGCATTATTAAAATTTAGAATTGGACCTCCGGTTGTGGTCAGCGCATTATTATATGGTCCGGCTGGATTCGTGCTCCAAACATTCCCTGTAAGAGTTCCGCTTGTACCAAAGTAATTGTTGGTTTGTCCAAAACTTGAAGCACTGATAAAAATCAGAAGTAATGTGCAAAACCTATATGACTTTTTCTGAAAAAAACGCTTCATCTCTTTTACACTATAAAGATTAATCAGAAGCCGGTTTTAGTAGTTGCTGAAACTACGTGTAGGGTGTTCAACTTCAAAAACATTTTAAAATACTTTCGGAAAGTGGTTTCGGATCGTTTTGAGATTTCAAAACTCCTGTAGGGTGTTCACTTCGTATGCTTTAATTTTATCTCTAACAAATATAATAAAAAGAAAAATTCATATAGTTATAAAAAAGCTAAATAAATATGAACATTTCAAGCTCTTCCTTTATTTTCTAATAAGCTGGACAAAGCCATTCGTATCATATATCCTCCCTTCAGCGCCTTTTGCTTTTAAAATATAAAAATAAGTCCCGTCACTTACCGGCAATCCTGCAGTGGTTCTGCCGTCCCACTTTTTATTGACAGAGTCCATTTCAGAAATAAGAATTCCCCATCTATCATATATTGAACAGGTAAATTCTGTGATCTGATAACCTATTGCCCCGAATTCGTCATTGATCCCATCGTTATTAGGAGTGAAAACATTAGGAACCTGAAGAAAAGAGGTTTCAGCATAAACTATAATCGTAATAGCATAAGTATCCTGACAACCTTGGCTGTTGTTGGCCGTAAGGGTCACACTATATGTTCCGGGTTCGTTATAGATTGTTGAAAAATTCGTACTATTTGAGATGTTTCCATTTCCGGAATTCCAGCCAAAAGAAACAGCGGACAAAGAGCTGTTATTCGAAAAATCAACTTCCAGCGGATAAATCCCGCTTACGGTGCTTGCTGTGAAATATGCTGTTACCGAATCAACATTGATGTTGATGTAGGCTGTGTCTGTGCCGCAGTCGTTGCTCGCTGATACCCAATAAATTCCTTCATTGCTAACCGTTAAAGAAGAACCGGTTTGTCCTGTTGACCAGAGATAATTTGTTCCTCCGGAAGCAGAAAGTTGAATTGTTTCGCCTTCGCAAATGTCAGTGTTTCCTGAAGGCGTGATCAATGTTGACGGTGCAATACCCGAATTTATGGTAACTATTGCATTATCTGATCCACAGCTATTGGTCGCGGTAAGTGTATATGTACCCGCATTTGAAACTGTTATCGTTCCTGCAGAAGATCCTGATGGCGCCCATAAATACGAATTTCCTCCGGAAGCGGAAAGATTGACTGTAGAGCCCGGACACAGTGTCGTAGAACCTGAAGGTGTAATTACTGCTGCGGGAAGAGGTAACTGAGTAATGACTATATTATCACTTGCCGAACCGCAGCTGTTCAATGCCGTTAACGTGTAGCTGCCGCCTGAGGTAATATTTATAGAATCATTTGTGATTCCTCCTGACCATGTAAAATTGCCATTACCTGTTGCATATAATAATAGGGAACTTCCTGTGCAAAAGGAGTTGGAAGAACTATTGATGTTTGCTGCAGGCAGGGATGTAAGCGTAATACTTTGAGAGGCTGTTGATGAACCACAGGCATTACTTGCCGTTACGGAGTAGGTTCCGGCAGCCGAAACTGAAATGGAATTTGTTGCCGCTCCAGTATTCCACAAATAAGAACCTCCTCCTGAGGCTGTTAAAATAAGCGTTGTTCCCGGACAAATACTAGTGCTTCCGCCCGCTGATATACTTGCTAATGGTGAAACAATAACACTCACACTTTGAGTTGACGATATAGTTCCGCAGGCATTCGATGACTGAAGGGTATATGTCCCGGAATTATATACAGTGATCGAATCGGCATTTGATCCGTTACTCCATGAATAATTCCCGGTACCTGAAGCATAGAGTGTAACTGAATCTCCTGCGCAGAAATTGCTGCTTCCGCTAGAAGTTATATTTGCAGCAGGTGTTGGAGTTACTGTTATATTTTGTGTGGCTGTGCCGCTGCCGCAAGAATTTGTTACAGTTACGGAATATGTTCCTGCTGAAACTACGGTTATCGAATTGCCGGCAGCTCCTGTGCTCCAGGCATAATTAGTTCCGCCTGATGCGGTTAACGTTACACTGTTGCCCTGACAAATAGATGAAGAACCGCTTAAGGAAATAATTGGCGCAGGCTGAGGTGTAATTGAAATGGTAACATTGCTAATAATTGTATCACTACAATTACCAACAACTCCAAGTGATAGAATGATTGAACCTGTTTCTATCGGTGAGGCAATGTAGTTTGTGTTTAAATTCCCAGGAGAAGAAAAGGATCCCTGCCCCCCCTGCCAGAATATATCTGTATAATTTCCTGTCGCTGTTCCGGTTAATGATACTGTTCCACCCTGACACATACTCGAATTATTCCCTGCATCAGCAGTTATTCCATCAATTGGAGCCTGGCAACCATTATTAATATATGTTGCTGTTCCGGTAGGAGTGAATTCAATTGTAGCTCCATCATTTTGCGCAGAGCTACCTCCAAATCCTCCTGCCTGGTTGATCAGTAATGAACGATCGTAAGTTACAGCATCGGTGCATGCGGGAGAGCCTGCGGTAATGCTTAAGGTCCTTAAACCCGGAGTGGCACTGTAATTCACAAAATGCCCGGCAGTATTTCCGGCATTCTGAAATATCACATACAGAGTATCGGAAAGATTAGCAAAGGAATTGGCGGAAAGTGAAATGTTTGTTGAGGTGACAAGCAATACTGTTTTACCGGCAGGTATCAAACCTCCGACAGGCTGAACAAGATAACCACAGCTGATAATAGTTGAATTTAGAGAATTCACTATTGCATTTGTGGTCGGACTAACCGGAGAAATTCCTAAAAATGTATTATTGGGCCAGTTGACATTAATGCTGGAAATATTAACCGGAGATGTACCGGTCTTAAAACGCACCATTTCATTCTCTCCTTCCGGAGTTCCGCATGCATCGGCAAGTATGCTTTCAATTACAATGCAATTTTGTGCAGAAAGGCTTGTGGCTGCAATAACAAAAGTTATCAGCAGAAAAAAGATCCGGAGTGAAGATGCTTTATTCATTAAAATTTATTTAGAAAAAAATGAAGTGGTTTCGGATCGGCCGGAGAGCCCCCTGTAGGATGTTCACTTGCAAGCTGTGTTTCGTATTACAAATATAAGTCAAATGCAGGGTAAGCGTTTTAACGCATTGTTAAAAATGCATGAACAATTAGACAAAGCCGGCTTTTCTCCTGATAAACAATAGAATGCGGTCCTGATGTATTTTAATTTTTAATTTGAATGGGATATTGTATTTTTGCTGCCCGAAATATTCGGAAACGTAAATAAAATCAATAACTATGAATAAAGGACCGATCTCACATTTCATTGAAAAGCACTATAAACATTTTAATGCAGCTGCATTGGTAGATGCTGCAAAAGGATATGAAACTCATTTGACAGAAGGTGGAAAAATGATGGTTACACTTGCGGGTGCAATGAGTACAGCCGAATTAGGTAAATCTCTTGCTGAAATGATCCGTGCAGGTAAAATCGATATTATTTCATGTACAGGAGCAAATCTTGAAGAGGATATAATGAATCTGGTTGCTCATAGTCATTACAAGCGTGTTCCGCATTATCGTGATCTTTCACCTCAGGATGAGTGGGATCTTTTGGAAAACCATTACAATCGTGTTACTGATACTTGTATCCCGGAAGAAGAAGCATTCCGCAGGTTGCAGAAGCATATCCATAAGATTTGGAAAGATGCTGATACTAAGGGTGAGCGTTTCTTTCCGCATGAATTTATGTATAAAATTCTTTTAAGCGGTGAATTGCAGCAATACTACGAAATCGATCCTAAGGACAGCTGGATGTTAGCTGCTGCTGAAAAGAACCTTCCTATGGTTGTACCGGGTTGGGAAGATTCAACAATGGGAAACATTTTCGCTTCGTATGTTATTAAAAACGAGATCAAAGCATCTACAATGAAATCCGGAATAGAATACATGGCATGGCTTGCAGACTGGTATCCAAAAAATTCAGGTGGAAAAGGTGTTGGTTTCTTCCAGATCGGTGGTGGTATCGCAGGAGATTTTCCAATCTGTGTAGTTCCTATGCTTTATCAGGATATGGAAATGACTGATATTCCATTCTGGAGTTATTTCTGTCAGATCTCTGATTCTACCACAAGTTATGGTTCATATTCAGGAGCTGTTCCGAATGAGAAGATCACCTGGGGTAAGCTGGATATCAATACACCAAAGTTCATTGTTGAAAGTGATGCTACTATTGTAGCGCCATTGATCTTCGCCTGGATTCTGGGCTGGTAATACAGTTTCGCGAACAAGCAATGATCTGAATGGGGATTCGCTAAGATTTCCCATTCGTAATTAAATATCGTTATACGTTACTTTGAAATTAGATCTTGACATAACTCCCTTGGCGGATTGGCTGCCTCGTTATAAGAAACCTATTCTGATAGCCGGCCCCTGTAGTGCTGAAAGTGAAGATCAGATGCTGGAAACAGCACGTCAGATAGCAGAATATTATCCAGACAGTATTTTCAGAGCCGGAATCTGGAAACCGAGAACACGTCCTAATACTTTTGAAGGTATTGGTGATATTGGTCTTTCCTGGATGCAGGAGGTTAAAAAACAGACTGGCTTGTTAACTGCCACTGAAGTTGCCAATGCCGAACATGTTGATAAATGTCTGAAAGCTGGTATCGATATCTTATGGGTAGGAGCAAGAACAACCGTTAATCCTTTTTCTGTTCAGGAAATTGCAGATGCATTACGCGGAACAGACATTCCGGTATTTGTGAAGAATCCGATCAATCCGGATGCTCAGCTTTGGGCAGGAGCACTTGAAAGGGTAAATAATGCCGGAATAAAAAAGCTGGCCGCTATCCACCGCGGATTTCACCATTTTGATAACGGACCATTCAGGAACTCTCCGAAATGGGAACTGGCAATAGAATTAAAAACTGCCTGTCCTCAGTTACCAATAATTTGTGATCCTTCGCATATCAGCGGCACACCCGAGCTCATTCCATATATTGCTCAAAAAGCAATGGATCTCGAGATGGATGGATTGATGATTGAAACACATCGTGATCCTTCTGTAGCTATGAGTGATGCAAAGCAACAGGTTAAACCTTTCAGACTGCATGAGATCATTGAGGATCTTAATATCCGTTCTTCTACCATAGAAAACCCCGAATTCAGGAATAAACTGGAAGAACTTCGTTCTATAATTCGCAAACTTGATAACGATCTTCTTGAATTGCTTTCAAAGCGTATGGCTATTTCAAGTCAGATAGGAGAGTATAAAAGAGAGAATAATGTAACTATCCTTCAGGTAGCACATTGGAAAAAGTTATTTGAAGAGAGCCTGAATACAGGAAAGGTTTTAGGTTTACCTGAAGGTTTTGTCAAAGGCCTTTACGAATTGATTCATGATGAATCCATCAGGAGGCAGACTGAAGTGATGAATCTGAATAACAAAAACGTATAATCCAAAATCTTCCTCATTTATAGCTTTCATGGCATAAGTTTTTAGTGTTTTCCTTTTAACATTAAAAATCACTGTTATGAAAAAATCAATTTCCATGGAAAAAATAGGTCTGGCAACCGGACTTATCACTTCCCTTGTTTTAATAGCCTATTTTCTTGCTATGAAAGCCCTCGGTCTGGCACAAGTTGTCGAATTACGATTCTTTAATATTTTAATTATAGCGGCCGGTGTAATTTACGGCATCTATAATCTTAAACACAAACTTCACGAACAGGAATTTTATTTAAAGGGATTAGCCCAGGGAATGATCATTACTGTAGTAACTGTAGTTACGTTTGCACTGTTTGTTACAATCTACCTTCGCTATTTTGATGTTGCATTAATGGAGGAAATTGGAAAGCGAGTGCCTTACACCGGATCGTTGGACAGTATGGTGATTTTTGTCGCCATATTCATGGAAGGAATGGCTTCAGGTGCAATAATTACTTTTTCTGCAATGCAGTATTTAAAATCTCAGGGAACTGTTAAAACAGGGTACGAATAGAAATTCTAATTAGAATCTATCGTCTAATTATTTCTTTGGGAATACGAATAAAAATACCAATAAAAAAAAGCTCTTTACATAATATGTAAAGAGCTTTTGATTTTATAATTATCAGATATTAATTTACTTTAGAAACAGGATTTGCTAAGCCTGAATAGTCTGTTAATTCCATTTTAATTGATCCGACTAACACATCTGCCTGACCTTTAACCGGAATATGGTTCTTATCATCGGTGATCCAAACATTCAGATCTTCTTCCTTTTTAAATACCCTTCCTTTTTGGACAATTGGTCTGAACTTTAAACATTTAAATGTTCCTGCATCAGTTTCAACTGTTTCCCGAGCTATAAACTTAAATTCCAGCGGCCAGATCTCATTATCCACAAAACATTTCAAAGCAAAATGATCGCCTGGTTTAGCATTAGAAAGATCTAAGTTACGCGCCTGATAAAAAGCAGATAACATATCCTGCATATTAGGTTCGATATTGAATACTTTACCCTCTCCAACACTTACTTTCTGGTTAAAGTGATTAAAGATATAATCCTGACTGCACTTATAACCGCCTTCTTGAATTCTTCTCACAAATAACCAAGGCACAAGAGCTTTCTCATCAATATACGTTTCATAACGATCGCGCACTTTAAAGAACCAGTCGAATGTTCCTTTTGAAGTTCCAAGTCCAACTACGTGAAAAGTTTTGCGTCCGCCAAGCTCTTTTTGCTCATCTGTAACAGTCAAAGTAGCCTTACCGGCATCAATAATACCGTAATGCACCCTGAATGAAAGAACTTCCCCACGTTTAAATGCATTATTATTCATTACCGGAAGTTCTTTAATAGTATTTCCGGTTTCAATCACGGGCAACGATTGTTCATTTTGGAAAGACAAACAAGCAAAGCCTGCTGCCGCCAAAATTGTTGCCGATATAAGTAACTTTTTCATTTTATTATCTTCTTGATTTAGTTTATTAATTCCCAAACGCCATGCCATTTCTATATTATACGAGTTTAATACTAGAAAGTTCATTAAAAACGCAGGTTATAATTTAACGTAAAAAAAGCGCCTTTATTGTGTAAAGGCGCTTCAATACTGATTAGGCCAGATTAATCTAAATAACAATATTAACGATCCTGTTATGAACCACAATCACTTTTTTGGGAGATTTTCCTTCTAAATATTTTTGAGTTTGCTCATTATTCAGGATTTCTTTCTCAACATCCTCTTTTGATAAAGAAAGATCATATTCCTGGTAAAACCGCGTCTTTCCGTTAAAAGAAACCGGATAATTAAAGGCGCTTTCAACTAAATATTCTTCATTTACTTTTGGAAATTCAGCATAAGTAATGCTTTCTTTATGTCCGAGTTTTAACCATAATTCCTCTGCAATATGGGGTGCATAAGGAGAGATAACTATTGCCAAAGGTTCAAGGATCTCGCGTTTGTTTGATTTCAATTCTGTTAATTCATTAACGCAGATCATAAAATTACTTACCGAAGTATTAAAAGAAAAATTCTCAATATCGTAAGTGATCTTCTTAATGGTCTTATGTAAAGTTTTTAGTTCCTGCTTACTGGCTTTTTCATCAGAAACAGAAAACTGTTCTCCGTTATGGTATAATCTCCAAAGTTTTCTCATGAAATTCGAAACACCGGAAATTCCATTCGTATTCCATGGTTTGGATAATTCAAGGGGGCCAAGGAACATCTCATATAAACGTAAAGCATCAGCACCATATTGTTCAACCATTAGATCCGGAGAAACAACATTCCATTTGGATTTAGACATTTTTTCTACTTCGCTTCCGCAGATGTATTCACCATTTTCCTCAAGAAGAAATTTGGCATTTTTATATTCTTCCCTCCAGTTTTGAAATGATTTCGTGTCAAGAATATTATTATTTACAATATTTACATCTACATATATAGGCGTATAACGACTAATTTTTAATTTTCCAGTAAAATTTGGAATCTCTTTATTAAATAAATCCTGAAAGGACTCTAATATTTCGTTAATTTCTAAATCATTCCCTTGATATTTAAAATCTTGAAAAGATTTATCAAGTCTTTTTTTGCTAATAAAAAAAGGAATCTCTTTAAGTGTGAGGAACGCGGCTTCCCATGCATTAAAACCAATTGGAGGGCCTGCCGCTAAAGTATCAGTTACTTCAAAAGCTAACCGGTAAACAAAACTACTTACACCCTGGATCATTCCCTGATTGATTAATTTTTTAGCAGGTTCTAAAACAGGAATTAATCCAAGATCATACAGAAATTTTGTCCAGAAACGTACATATAATAAGTGTCCTGTTGAATGCTCCGCACCACCGATATAAAGGTCAATATTCTGCCAGTAATCAACAGCTTCTTTTGATGCAAATCGCTGATCGTTGTGAGCATCCATATAACGAAGGAAGTACCATGAAGAACCTGCCCAACCAGGCATTGTTGAATATTCGTATTCGAATTTCCCTTTGTATTTCCAGTCTTTTGCACGAGCCAGCGGAGGCTCACCGGTTTCTGTCGGCAGATATTTATCCACTTCAGGAAGCACAAGAGGTAATTCCTTTTCTTCAAGCACTTTTGGAATTCCGTTTTCATAGTAAACAGGAATAGGCTCACCCCAATAACGCTGACGGCCGAAGATAGCATCGCGTAAGCGGAAATTTGTTTTCCCTTTTCCAAGTCCTTTTTCTTCTATCGCAGCGATTGCTTTTTTAACTGCATCTTTTACTTCAAGTCCGTTAAGAAAATCAGAATTCACTAATTTACCTTCTTTCGCATCATAAGATTCTTTCGAAAGGTCACCACCCTGTACCACCTCAATAATAGGAAGATCAAAATGTTTCGCGAAAGCATAATCGCGGGAATCGTGCCCCGGAACAGCCATTACAGCCCCTGTTCCATAACCTGCAAGGACATAATCACCGATCCAGATCGGAATTTTCTTTCCTGTAAAAGGATGATCAACATATCCTCCTGTGAACACACCGCTGATTTTTTTTACGTCTGCCATGCGTTCACGTTCACTGCGATTTTTAGCAAATGTTATATATTCCTCAACCGCTTTCTTTTGCTGAGGTGTTGTAACTTTTTCCACTAAATCGAATAATCTATCTGCATAAGCAGTGATACGAAGGCTCCATTGCTTCATTAATTTGCGTTCAACCGGAAATCCACCGCGTTCTGAAACTCCATCCTTAACTTCTTCATTCGCAAGGACAGTACCCAGTTGAGGGCACCAGTTCACCATTGTATCACTTAAATAAGCGAGGCGGTATTCCAGCAAAAGATCTGATTGATCTTTCTCAGAAAGGGAATTAAAGTTTTTAAGTTTAGGAATGAGAGTGGAAATATTCTCAGCTTTATTTGTTTCCGGATTATACCAGGAATTGAAAAGCTGAATAAATATCCATTGTGTCCATTTGTAATAAGAAGGATCTGAGGTACGAACTATCAAGTTGTTCACGGTAACGGGCAATATTTGTTTTGGTGGTGATCTCAGGATGCTGGCCTGTCTGGATCGCATATTGCTCTGCTGGAAGCCCGAATGAATCATAACCCATTGGATGAAGAACATTAAAACCTTTCAGTCTTTTGAAGCGGGCAAAAATATCAGAAGCTATATAACCAAGGGGATGTCCCACATGTAATCCTGCTCCACTGGGATAAGGAAACATATCCAATACATAAAATTTTGGTTTTGAAGAATTGTTTTCCGTTTTAAAGGTTTTATTCTTCGCCCAGTAATCCTGCCAGTTCTTTTCTACTTCCCTGAAATTATATTCCATTTTTATCAAAATTTAAGAGGACGAATATACAAAATACAGAACGGATTTTATCCGGAAAAAAATCATTCATTATTATCATTTCAGGAGACACAGGAAAGAGTATATTTGAGAAAATATTTTTAGAAAGATGAAAAAAATCATATTGTTATTGATATTAAATTCCATAGGAATTTTATCACAGGCCCAACTACTTAGTTTCAGGGCGAGTACTGGAGATGTTGAAATGGACGGTGTACTTACAAATGTGGATGTTCAGGCGAGGCAGGACATCGGATTATTCAAGAGTGATGTTTCCATAAATTTCGGTGTTCCATTGCCAAAAATAGAACATAGCTTAAAAATATTGAGTCCGGGCGATCTTTTTATGGCTGCACAAATGTCTGTTTCACTTAATAAACCCTTTGATGTTGTAGTTGAAACATACACAAAAAATAAAGGAAAGGGATGGGGTGCTATCGCGAAAGACATGGGAATTAAGCCAGGTTCACCGGAATTTCATGCGATGAAAAAATCGATGAAAACCAAAGGAGCTAAAGTTGGGAAAGGCGGATCCGGAAAATCTGCTTCAAAAGGAAGTGATAATCCTAAGCCTGCGAAAGCAAGCGGTAATGGTGGCAAAGAAAAAGGCGGAAAAGGTAACGGGAAGAAAAAATAGTCGCAGTTATTAACGATTGATTGTTTATTTCAATTTCAATTATAAAATAGCAACGTATTTTTATAAGCTATTTTAGTGGCAGAAAAAACAAGATCGTGTCGGATAAATATTCAAAACGCAGGCTCACCGGAGCTTCTATCACTACAGTTGTAAGTCTTTCGAATAATGTCAAGGAAAATATAGGTTTTCAGGTGATCCTGAACGACAATGTGAAGGACGTGGATGTTGCTAAAATGCAGAAAACGCTGGATGCATCTGAATATGTTAAATCAACTGAGTTTATTACAAAAGAAGAAGCAGCAGCGCGTCTGCAAAAGGATCTTGGTGAAGATTTTATAGACTTTCTTGGGTTCAATCCTTTACTTTCCTCAATCAATGTTCATTTAAAGGCAGAGTATGCGAATGCCGACAGCCTTACCTGGATTGAAAAAGACATCCTTGATACAAAACTTGTAAAAGAAGTTATTTATCAGAAATCGTTGGTAAGCATGATCAATGAAAATGTGCAGAAGATAAGCTTTGTAATACTTGGTTTTAGTTCCTTGTTGATGATCATTGCACTCGCATTAATAAACAATACCATTCGTTTATCCATCTACAGCAAACGTTTTATAATAAAAACAATGCAGCTGGTAGGAGCTACTCAGGGCTTTATACGAACGCCCTTTGTTCTGAATGGTATAAAGCATGGGATCTACGGTGCTATCATAGCAATCCTTATGCTGATCGGGACGTTATATTTTGCACAAAAACAGCTTCCTGAATTAGCAGAACTTCAGAATCCAAATATGCTTGCAACCTTATTCGGGATCGTGATAATATTAGGTGTGATCATTTCCTGGATCAGTACTTCCCTTGCAGTGAGGAAATATCTGAGATTGAAATCAGATGAGCTTTATTTTTAGTTTTTCCTGACAATCGCTTCACTTTTTTTAACAGGGCAGTTTCTTAAATTTAATTACATTTGCGATACTAAAAAACGAAACAATGAGTAAAGAAGGCAGAAAACCCGGTTTTGCATTTGGGAAAGAGAATTATCAGATATTAGTTGCAGGAGTTGTTCTTGTGGTAATAGGTTACTGTTTAATGATCGGTGGAGGATCTGACGATCCTACAAAATTCAATGCAGAAGAGATTTTTAGCTTTAGAAGGATCACGCTTTCTCCGATTGTGATTCTTGCTGGTTTTGTTGTTGTTTTGTTTGGTATCATGAAAAGACCCAAAGATTAATTTCTGATTTCCTGATGTGTAAATGATCTATTTCATTAATACATTATCTAATTGGTACATCCGCACATGACTTACATCCAGGCCATTATTATTGCCATCATAGAAGGAATTACAGAATTTCTCCCGGTGTCTTCAACCGGACACATGATTCTAGCGCAATCGCTTATGGATGTTAAAGATCCTGAATTTGCAAAAACATTTGAGATCGTTATTCAGCTTGGGGCTATTCTGGCAGTGTTACTTCTTTATATTAAACGTTTTTTTGTCGGGATCAATATTTATCTTAAACTCTTTGTGGCGTTCTTACCAACCGGTATTATCGGGCTTCTTGCATATAAGATGATCAAGCATTATTTATTCAATCCTTTTACGGTAAGTGTTTCTCTTATCCTTGGCGGTGTGATCCTAATTTTGCTTGATAAGTGGAGCGCTGAAAAAAAATCAGAATACAAGGAAGTAGAAGATATTACTTATGCCGGAGCAGTAAAGATTGGATTGATCCAGTGTGTCTCTATGATACCTGGTGTGTCAAGAGCAGCAGCTACAATTTTTGGGGGAATTTTTTCAGGCTTCGACCGCAAACAGGCCGCAGAGTTTTCATTTCTGCTGGCAATCCCAACCATGTTCGCAGCTTCGGGATACGATCTGTTAAAAGAGAAAGATAACATTCATTCTGATGATGTAACAATATTATTGCTAGGAGGATTGGTGGCTTTTCTTGTGGCGATTTTTGCAGTAAAGGCTTTCGTAAGTTTTCTTAACAAATACGGATTCAAACATTTTGGGTATTACCGCATTATTCTTGGTGTGTTATTCCTTGTATATGCAATGTATACGGGATTGGAAATGACTGCTTAATATGAAAGATTACAGAGCAGGAGAGGTAATTCTCATTCACAAACCCTTAACCTGGACGTCCTTTCAGGTTGTAAATAAAATGAAATATATTATTCGCAGCTGGGAGCGAAGTAAAAAGAACGGAGAGATTCCCTGGCTGAAGATCGGTCATGCCGGAACTCTTGATCCGCTGGCCACAGGTTTATTGATCGTTTGTACCGGTAAGCAAACAAAAAATATTGAAACCTATCAGGCACAGGAAAAGGAATATACCGGAACATTCTTTATTGGAGCGACAACACCATGTTACGACCTGGAAAAGGAAATAGATCAGCGCTTTCCTACTGATCATATTACAGAAGAGCTGATCATTGAAACTGCCAAGAAATTCACTGGAACTATTCAGCAAACTCCACCTCTTTTTTCTGCAATTTGGATTGATGGCAAACGTGCTTATGATATTGCCCGGGAAGGTAAAACAGCTGAGATAAAATCGAAAGAGATCACAATTTCAGAGTTTGAGATCACCCGGATCGCACTACCGGAAGTCGATTTTAGAGTGGTTTGCAGCAAAGGGACTTATATCCGTTCACTCGCCAGAGATTTCGGGGAAGCTTTAAAAAGCGGAGCTCACCTTACAGCATTATGCAGAACAAGGATAGGTGATTATAAATTATCCGATGCCTTATCTCTTGAAGAATTTGAGTCCATGCTGAAGGCCGACTCGGTATCCGATCTAAAATAAATACGATTTTTATTGACATCGCCTCTTTTAGGTAGTACATTTGCGCCCTCGTAAATAATCATTAATCCCGTAAGATTTATGAAATGTGTAC
>JAJTCJ010000081.1 GCA_021323165.1 Bacteroidota bacterium
TCTTTGTAATAAACCGAAATCAGGGCATTTTTGATTTTTTTTGATCCGCTCATAAGCTATATAAAATATCTTCAGCAAAAGTATCAATTTTAACCATCGCAAGGGTCCTAAAGATGGTTTGTTGATAAATGTTTTTTTTGTTAATAAGACTGAATTTCTGTAGAACTTAAAAGACAATTTTGGCGGCCAAAATTTAAAAGTTCTCATCTTATTTTTTGATACATTTGTGATGCACAAAATTGATTAAAAATATAAGCCACATAGTTATTTTGACAACCTCAAAATACTACCCGCACTAGCAGGATTAAAATGTCTGAATTATTGCGGAGGCTGTTAAACCCTTACACACGTTGGTATTCTGGAGTTTATTCAAAGAAAGTATAGTATTCGCACTTCAGGCTTTGGTGAGCAACAAATTACGCTCTATACTTTCCCTGTTAGGTATCACTATTGGAATTTTCGCGGTTATTATGGTTTTCACAATAGTTGACTCACTTGAGCAAAACCTCAGAAAAAGTGTGCAGAGCCTTGGTGATGACGTAGTTTTCATAGAAAAATGGCCCTGGGAAGGTGGCGGCCCCGGGTACCCCTGGTGGAAATATCTTAACCGTCCTTTACCAAATTACAAGGAACTTGACTATATCCTTGAAAACTGTGATGGAGCTCAATCTGCCGCTTTTAATGTTGCAGGAAATACAACGGTCAAATATCAAAGCAGCAGCATAGAGAATGTAAGTGTAATATGTGCTTCACATCAGTACGACCGGGTGAAGAATTTTGAAATTGCAGAAGGAAGATACTTTACCGAGATCGAATCTGCATCAGGTCGCCCTGTAGGAGTTATAGGAGATGTGCTGGCCAAAGCCCTCTTTCCCAATCAAAGTCCTATTGGAAAAACAATAAAAGTTCGAGGCGCAAAGGTGATGGTTATTGGTGTCTTTAAAAAGGAAGGCGAAAGCATTTTAGGAGGTAGTCCGGATACACAAGTTCTTATTCCGGTGAATTATGCCCGCAGCCTTATTGATATCAATGATGATGATCTTAACCCACAGATTTTGGTGAGGGCCAAACCGGGCATCACAAACGATGAGCTTATCAGTGAGCTTACAGGTCTCATGCGTTCAAGAAGACGCTTAAGTCCGCTCGAAGACCCTGATTTTGCATTAAACCAAACCAGTATCATCTCAAATGTATTTGACGATCTTTTTAATGTTGTAGGAGTTGCAGGCTGGATCATTGGAGGCTTTTCAATTCTTGTAGGAGGATTCGGAATTGCCAATATCATGTTTGTTTCTGTTAAAGAACGCACCAATATCATTGGAATTCAGAAATCACTTGGTGCAAGAAATTATTTCATCCTTATGCAATTTTTATTTGAATCTGTATTTCTTTCCGTTATTGGCGGAATGTTCGGACTTTTAATAGTCTACCTGCTCACACTTTTGGTAGGTGATTCCGTTGGGATGGAAATTACCCTTACGAAATCCAATGTGATCCTGGGCTTTACAATATCAATCCTTATTGGAGTCGTTTCCGGATTTGTTCCGGCTTATGGCGCCTCTCAATTGGATCCTGTGGAAGCGATAAGGTCCAGTTAAAATACAACGGTTCTCATAATTGTTCTCGATACATTTTTCTGAAAAAGAAAAACACTCGAACTGACTGAGTGCCGAATAAAGACAGATTCGTAAATTCGCATTAAATTAGTTATCAGCAATGCAGGGAGCAGCAATAAAACGTCCGGTCTTGGTTACCATAGTGTGTATCCTGGGGTTCATATGGATTGTCTTCAGTTTTCCGGGAGTTTTTTCACCTTCACTTAAAAAACTGGGAGATTGGTATCCGGCCATATTTGGGATCCTGGTAGCCACCAGCTTCATTTCATATATCGGATTATGGCACATGAAGCGCTGGGGGGTACATTTATTCCTGTTTTCCTTCTTTGTGAAAGAAACCTTGCTGATACTCATAAATGATATCAGTTATGTGGGAATTTTCTTTTCCATATTCTTTATTTGCAGCATTTTACCCTTCTACAAGAGGATGGATATCAATTTATAAGCGAGAATCCAAGATTGGTCGAATACAAGTGCATTTTGATGTTTTTATGTGAAATTTTTAAGTAAATTTGTAGTTACAGAACAATGAAAGCAAAAATTAAATTTACCAATAAGGACAAAACCCAGTTTTATAACGTCCTTAAGCAAAGAGTCGACAATTATTTTGTCGAAAACAATATTTCTCAACATGCCAATGCAAACATGGTTGTCAAAACCTTCGTTATGCTTTCCCTTTATTTCGTACCTCTGGCGATCATTTACACTCAGAGTACAGGATATCTGGGAATGTGGCTGTGCTCTGCCGTTATGGGCCTTGGCCTTGCCGGAATAGGCATGAGCGTAATGCATGATGCCAACCATGATGCATATTCAGCAAATCCAACTATTAATAAGATAATTGCTTTTTCTCTTACTATTGTAGGCGGTGATAACAGGAACTGGAAAACCCAGCACAATGTACTTCACCATACATATACCAATATTCATCATCACGATCGTGATATTGACGATAAAGTGATCATGAGATTTTCACCTGATGGTAAATACAAGAGCATCCAGAAATTTCAGGTTTTCTACGTATTCTTCTTTTACGCGATCATGTCTTTATACTGGACAACCGCAAAAGATATTGTTCAGTTCTTTGAATTTAACAAGGGCGGGCAACACAGAGATAGTAATTCTCAAAAGGCGATCTCACTTTTAAAGATCCTATTCTGGAAAGCGGTTTATTTCACATACATGCTTGTATTGCCGGTAGTATATCTTAATATCCCGGTAGGGTATGTTGCACTTGGATTCTTAACCCTGCATGTTATTGCCGGATTGATCTTAAGTATTGTATTCCAGCTTGCTCACGTTGTTGAAGAAACTATCTTCCCTAAACCTGATGAGAAAGGGAATATTGAGACTGAATGGGCTATACACCAATTACAGACAACAGCAGATTTTTCAAGAAATAACTGGTTGATCACTTATTATGTAGGTGGTTTGAATTACCAGGCTATTCATCACCTTTTTCCAAGGATATGTCATGTTCATTATCCGAAAATTGCACCTATTGTAGCTGAAACGGCAAAAGAATTCGGTGTTCCATATATATATAACGGATCATTCGGAGCTTCATTTATGTCACATATGCGTCTTATTAATCAGTTAGGCCGTGATGAATTAAAACCTTCTGTGATTCTGAACAGTATGGGGTAATCCACAATATCATAAATAAAAAAGTGCTGAAAACGAAAGTCTTCAGCACTTTTTTTATTTCCACTATTTCCTATTTTACAATAAACTTACTTGTTTGCTGTCTATCCTTTATAATAATATTCATTAAATACATCCCTTTTGCAAGATCTGAAATCATGAATTCTTTTCTTCCGTAACCACTCAACTGAATATTATTTTCTGAATAAATACATTGCCCTGAAACATTCAGGACCTGTATGATCGCGTTAGCATTCGTATTTGAATTATATGATAAAGTAATTGAATTTCCTTCAGTGAAAACAATATAATCAACGTTATTACTTTCTTCTTCTATACCGGCAGAAAAACCTGTCATTAGCTTAGCAATAAAAGCATCAGAAGCGGTGGTAGCTGTAAGAGAAAAACTATCAAATAAAGCAGCACCATAAAATGTTCCTCCGATATAAGATTCGCCAGCAGCACTTACGTCTATTGCCTGAGCGGTCACAAATTCCCAGGCACCGGCATGAGCCTTTATCTGCTTTGCTGAAATGAAATTGCCTGAAGCATCATATTTTGCTACTACAGAGTTTTCCTCTCCTGCAATAACAAGATTTGTATCTCCGATTGCCATGTTACCCATAAATGAAGCGGCAAGATATGGATTGCCAAGATTATCAAGAGCAACGTCATAACCCCGGTCTTCATCAGAGCCGCCTGCTTGTTTCGCCCATGTTACATTACCGTTTGAATCAAACTTTGAAAGAAATATGTCGGTACTACCTGCGCTTGTGAAGTTGTTTGTTCCAATACTCACATTATTAACGAATGAACCAGTCATATATCCGTTACCTGCATTATCAAAATCTAAAGCCTGAGGAGTAACCTGCAATTGCTTTATCCAGCTCCAGTTTCCTAATGCGTCCAGCTTAGCCATGAAACCTGAAGAGTTGCCTGTACTGGATAATGTTGTTGAACCGAATGTTGCCTCTCCGACAAAATATCCTGCAACAACAGGATTACCTAAATTATCCAGCTCCAGATCAAGTGTCTGATCGAAACCTACCCCTGCCGTTGTATCTCCATCACCGCTTGCTGTTTGGACCCATGCAAGAGTTCCGGCCGAAGTATATTTAGCAACAAAAATATCGCTGTAGCCAACAGCAGTTTTCATTGTACCGTCAAAAGATGCGGCACCAGCGAAATAACCCGTTACAAATATATTTCCGGCAGCATCAACAGCTATCCCCTGCCCTGCATCATTGCCGGCACCTCCTGCAGTTTTTATCCATTGTTTCACACCTGCTGAATTATATTTCACAACAAGGATATCTCTCAATCCAGCTGAAGTAACGGAAGTTCCGCCCACCTTGTGAGTTCCCCTGATAAATGTGGAAAAATATACGTTGCCTGAAGCATCCAGATCTATTCTTCCACCTGCTTCATCACTATCCCTGACAGTGTCACGCCACAATAATGCCCCTGCATTATTATATTTAGCAATAAAAGCTCCGGAGGTACCTGTGATGGGGCCAGCGCTTCCAGTGACATAATAATGTCCGGCAACATAACTGTTGCCTGCAGCATCCACTTTTATTGAATTTACAATGTTATAATCGTCAAGTGCAAGCTGGCTTACCCAGCTGAAAGACTGAGCATTACTTAATTGATAGAAGGTGATAAAGAAAATAATAGCAGTAATTGTTTTTTTCATGTGATCATGATTTAATGATTAATAAATAGCCTAAGAAAATATTAAATAAACATGCCATGCCCTTTCCAGAAAAGGATTTCAAGGCCTCCTCATAATTATTTTCATACAATTGTAGAATACTTTTCCTTTGCAGCATATCTTATCCGAATCATTAAACTGGAATGAAATTGATTTCTGAAATCAACATGAAACCATTGAACATAAAAGGGAAAGACCTTAAACAAATTGGATATTCTCAGGGTAAAGCGATAGGACTGGCTCTTGAAGCCTTAGAGAATAATCCATTCAATAAAACAAGAAGGCAGGTACTCACTCAATTAAAAAAAGTACTGAATTCACCGGAGGATTTTATCAATGATAAAATTTTCTCATCATTAGCAGAGGAACTCCTTAAGCCAAAAGAAGATCCGAATAAAGGATTACGTTCTACTCATGATAGTTATAAAGTTTATGGTGCTGATCAAATCGAAAAAGGCGCTATGGATCAGATGGATATTGCCATGCGTTTACCGGTAACCGTAGGAGGAGCTTTGATGCCTGATGCTCACCAGGGTTATGGACTTCCGATTGGGGGAGTTCTCGCAGCGAGAAATGCAGTCATACCTTATGGTGTTGGTGTTGATATAGGATGCAGAATGTGCTTGTCAATTTATGATCTTCCCGAAACTGCATTTATAGGAAAAGAAAAGATCTTTAAAAACGAATTAGTTGCTGCTACAAAATTCGGAGCAGGAAAAGGTTTTGAAGGAAAAGAAAGAGCAGATCATGAAGTCTTGGAAAAGACTGAATTCAATATGATCCCGTTTGTAAGAAATCTTCGCCAGAAAGCATATGAGCAGCTTGGTTCTTCAGGAGGCGGAAATCATTTTGTAGAATGGGGAATCATAGAAATGCTTGAAGACAATAAAGAACTGAATATCCCCAAAGGAAGATATGTTGCACTGTTGTCACATTCCGGCTCGCGCGGATTTGGAGCAACAGTGGCTGCACATTATACAAAGCTTGCAAAAGAACTTTGTCATTTACCTAAAGAAGCTGTAAATCTTGCTTACCTGAGTCTGGATTCGGCTGAAGGACAGGAATACTGGATGGCTATGAACCTCGCAGGAGATTATGCTTCCGCCTGTCATCAGGTGATTCATGATCGTATAACAAAAGGTATAGGTGGAAACTTACTTGCGAGAGTTGAGAATCATCACAACTTTGCATGGAAAGAAATGTGGAATGGTGAAGAAGTGATCGTTCATCGCAAAGGCGCAACTCCGGCCTCAAAGGACACATTAGGGATTATACCGGGCTCAATGACAGCACCGGGATTTTTAGTGAGAGGAAAAGGAAATGAAAGTTCTATTAATTCCGCTTCTCATGGTGCCGGCCGACAGATGAGCAGAACACAGGCGATCAAAACAATTACAAGAGAAGAAATGCGCAATGTTCTTAAAGAGCATGATGTAACATTGATCGGAGCCGGATTGGATGAAGCTCCGATGGCTTATAAAGATATAAACATGGTGATGAATGCACAGACAGACCTTGTGGATGTGATAGCAAAATTTACTCCTAAGATCGTGAGGATGGCTGATGACGGCAGTCGGGAGGATTAGAAAGCCTTCTTATTCCTTCTGTTTTCTTATCTTTGTTATATGAAACCTTTTTTTACCTGCCTAATTTTAATTTTCTATTATTGTTCAAGTTTTTCACAGATTAACTTCCAGTGGGCTAATACTCCAAACACTATTCCTCCTTTGGGTGGTACTATAATCGGAAATTCAATAAAAACAGATTCCCAAGGAAATGTTTATATCACCGGATATTTTCAAAACACAGCCGATTTTGACCCTAATTCAGGAGTCGCTAACTTAACTTCCTCTGGTGGATCAGATGTTTTTTTTGCCAAATACGACTCACAAGGCAACTATCTCTTCGCAAAATCGTTAGGCAGTTTGGGGACCGATCATGCAATGGATCTTTCTCTGGATAATAATAAAAACATATACATCACAGGTTATTATAACGGCACAGTTGATTTTAACCCCGGAGATTCCATTGTTAATCTTACCGCAAATAATACTGATATTTTTGTTGCGAAATATGATTCTGTTGGTAATTATATCCTTTCTTTTGGCTTGGGAGGCTCTGGAATGGATAAAGGCTTATCATTAACGGCTGATAGTATAGGAAACATTTATGTAACAGGCTATTTTAGCTCATCAGTAGATTTTGATACTGGCGCGGGTATTTTCAATTTGGTTTCATCTGGTGGTTTCGATATTTTTTTAGCAAAATATGGCACTTCTGGAAATCTTATATTCGCAAAGCGTTTTGGTTCATCAGGATATGAGGAAGGAGAATCTATAACTTTGGATTGCAGAGGGAATATAATTATTACTGGAGAATTTAGCAATACGGTTGATTTTGATGCTGGTCCAGCAACATCCTCTTTAGTATCACATGGGTTGGCCGATATTTTCTTCGCCAAATATAATAATAACGGAAATTTTATCTTTGCAAAAGGTATAGGAGGAACGGATGATGACTTTGGGTTTGAAATAATTACCGATACATTAGCAAATATTTTTTTAACCGGTTATTTCAAATCTAGTGTTGATTTTGATCCAGGGATCTCAACTACCCTTTTTAACTCAATCGGAAACGAGGACGTTTATTTTGCAAAATACGATAGCTTAGGTAACTATATTTTCGCCAAAGGATTCGGTGGAATAAGTCAGGACATTGGAAGATCCATTTGTCTTGATATATATGGAAATATTTATCTAACAGGGAATTTTGCTTCAACTGTTGATTTTGATACTGGCACAGGCACACAAAACTTGGTATCAAATGGCGCATCAGATATTTTTATCTCAAAGTATAGTCCAACTGGATCACTATTATTTTGTGGAGGAATTGGCAGCACTTTAAATGATTACGGAAGAGGAATTGTAATTGATTCCGACAATGATTTATTCACAATTGGACATTATACAGGAACTGTTGTTGACTTTGATCCCGGAGCTTCTATTGCAAACTTAATTTCCGGATCTAGTGCTAACATTTTTTTAGGTAAATACAACAATTCAGGGAATTATCTTTGGGCCAAAAACCTTGGTGGGTATGGATCATTGGCCTATGCCTCCCAAGGCTTATCCATTGATAGTGATGACAAAGGGAACACGTATACTACTGGATGTTTCCAAGGAACGGTTAACTTTTCACAAGGATCGAATCCTGTAACCCTAACTTCTAATGGCAATTTTGATATATTTTTTCTAAAGTATGACATCTCTGGAAATTTAATTTTTGCAAAACAGATAGGTTCAACGGGTGATGATCGTGGATCTTCCATTACCACTGACAATAATAAAAATATTTATTTGACGGGATCTTTTACCGGGACTGTTGATTTTGATCCAGGGATAAGTGTATTTAATATGACTGCTTCGGGTAATAATGATGTATTTTTTGCAAAATTTGATTCACTTGGAAATTTTATGTTAGCAGGAAAAGTAGGTGGAACAGGCTTCGATCTAGGACGTTCAATTATAGTAGATAATATTGGAAATATTTATATCTCGGGGTATTTTAGCGGGAACAGTGACTTTGATCCGGGCACTTCTACATATAATCTGAATTCATCAGGTGGTACGGATGCTTTTTTTGCTAAATATAATTCTATAGGAAATTTGGTATATGCAAATAAGCTTGGTGCCGCCTCTTCCGATGAAAGTACAGCTTTGGCTATTGATAATCAACAAAATATTTATGTCACAGGTTTTTTTTCAGGAACCGTAGATTTTGATCCTTCTGGAGGGATTATGAATATATCTGCCGCGGGTAATCAAGTTATTTTTCTTGCAAAATATGATTCTTTAGGAAATTATCTTTATGCCAAATCCATGGGTGGAGCTGCAGGTTACGATTACGGGTTAACAATTGGTATAGATAATTATAATAATACTTACCTCTCAGGTTTTTTTAATGGAACGGTAGATTTTGATGGCAACTCCACGAATTATAACTTAATTTCCTCAGGAAACTACGACATCTTTCTCGCAAAATACGATTCAATCGGCAACTTTGTATTTGCAAAAAAAATGGGTTCTACTGGAATTGATTATGGCAACAGTTTAAGCATTGACAATGCAAACAATATTTTCCTTACTGGCTATTTTCAAGATACAGTGGATTTCAATCCCGCTTCAGCCACCAATGATTTAATTTCAAAGGGAGGATATGATATTTTTATTGCAAAATACGATCTTAACGGAAACTATATTAATGCCAAAAATATAGGAGGACCAAATAATGATTTAGCTTTTGGAATAACTACTTACAATGAATCCGAATACATTACCGGAACATTTTCGGGAAATGCAGATTTTGATCCAAGTTTAGATCTAGCTAACGCTCAATGTTTAAATACTTCAGATATATTCATTGCTAAGTATAGTGAATCGTGCACAAATGTAACAGTTAACACTAATGGAAACAATTTGACAGCAATCCCAGGCATGTATAGTTACCAATGGATTGATTGCAATAATGGTTTAGAAATTTTTGGAGAAACTAATCAAACCTATACTCCTCTTTCCAATGGAAACTTTGCAGTCATTGTCACTACATTAACAGGTTGTACAGACACCTCGTACTGCGTTTCCTTAATAACAACAACAGTTGGTGAAATTAACTCTCTAGCTTTGGTAAATATTTTTCCAAATCCATTTAATACAGAAACCTTTATTACCTATTCTTTAGATCAAAAATCAAAAGTTTCTATTGAAATTTTTTCAATCGAGGGACAAAAAATTGAATCTATTGTGAATTGCGATCAACAACCCGGTGAATTTAAATATACTTTTAGCGCTAAAGAAAAATCTCTTAAATCGGGAATCTATTTTGCCAAAATTATTATTGACAATAAATCTATAATGAGAAAAATCATAGAAATTAACTAGCTATAATGAAGAGCTTATTCATCTGCTTTATGAATAATCGGTTTCAATGCTTCAATAGCAGCATCCACCGAACGAATGTTCTCAAAAGAAAGAGTAAGCTTACCATTAGTTTCTTTCATTTTGCAGAGTCGTTGATTCTGCTGAACATATTTAAGAACTTTAGTAAATGTTTCTGATTGGTAATAACCGGATTCCTGATTAGGAATGAAATAACCAACCATTCGATTGTTCTTTAAGAACAGTTTTTCAAAACCAATCTCCATTGCCAGCCAACGCAAACGGATCGTATGGATAAGCTCAAGAGCCTGGTCAGGGACAGGACCGAATCTATCGATTAACCTTGCTTCGAAACGTTTTAGTTCTTCCTCATCTTTCGAATCATCCAGCTCACGATATAAAGTTAAACGTTCCGTAATATTATTTACATAAGTATCCGGGATCAGGATCTCCATGTCGGTATCGATATTGCAATCGTTAATATAATTACTCCTTTTAGTTCCGCTGAACTTTTTAGTTCCTCCAACTTCTGTTAAGCTTAGCTCCTCATGTTCATTCCGAAGTTCCATTATCGCTTCATCAAGGATCTTCTGATACATTTCAAATCCGATCTCATTAATGAAACCGCTTTGTTCTCCGCCTAACAAATTTCCTGCACCGCGAATATCAAGATCCCGCATTGCAATATTAAAACCACTGCCCAGCTCAGAAAACTCTTCCAATGTCTTTAATCTCTTTCTTGCTTCGTTCGTCAATAATGAAACAGGAGTGGTCAAAAGATAACAGAACGCCTTTTTATTCGAACGGCCGACACGTCCTCTCATCTGATGAAGATCGCTCATACCAAACATGTGGGCCTGATTGATTATAATTGTGTTTGCATTTGAGATATCAAGTCCGGCTTCAATAATTGTGGTTGCGACAAGAACATCAAATTCGCCTTCAACAAAACCAAGCATGACTTCTTCCAGCTTATCACCTTCCATTTGTCCGTGACCGATAGCCACTCTTACATCCGGACATAAACGTGAGATCATGCCTGCGATCTCAAGAATATTCTGAACCCTGTTGTGAACAAAGAAAACCTGTCCACCCCGAGATACTTCAAAAGTTATAGCATCGCGAATTATTTCCTCATTAAAAGTATGCACTTCAGTTTGTACCGGATATCGATTAGGAGGTGCGGTATTTATTACGGATAGATCACGGGAACCCATCATAGAAAACTGCAATGTTCGTGGAATTGGTGTAGCTGTGAGCGTTAGTGTGTCCACATTCGCTTTCATTGTCTTCAGTTTATCTTTAACTGCAACTCCAAATTTCTGTTCTTCATCAATTATCATTAATCCGAGATCGCGAAATTTCACTCCTTTACCAACAATGCCATGAGTACCTATAAGAATATCCACTTGTCCCTTTTCCAGAGCTTCCAGTGTTTCCTTCTGTTTCTTAGCCGGTTTAAAACGGTTGATATAATCGATCTTTACAGGAAAATCTTTTAATCTTTCCGTGAATGTTTTATAATGCTGCAAAGCAAGAATTGTTGTCGGAACCAATACTGCCACCTGCTTCCCGTCCGTTGCTGCTTTAAATGC
The DNA here is from genome assembly GCA_021323165.1 of Bacteroidota bacterium. Taxonomy (GTDB): domain Bacteria; phylum Bacteroidota; class Bacteroidia; order 2-12-FULL-35-15; family 2-12-FULL-35-15; genus 2-12-FULL-35-15. The sequence continues at coordinate 11,504 of JAJTCJ010000081.1, forward strand.
TGCACGGATAGCTACTTCTGTCTTTCCAAAACCAACATCACCGCAAACCAGCCTGTCCATTGGAGCTTCGGCCTCCATATCTTTTTTCACATCCGCAGTTGCCTTTACCTGATCAGGAGTATCCTCATAAATAAAAGATGCTTCAAGTTCAGTTTGCATATAACCATCCGGACTGAATTTAAATCCTTTCAGTGCTTTACGTTTTGCATATAACTGAATAAGATCGTAGGCGATCTCTTTAACTTTTTTCTTGGTCTTTTGCTTTAAAGTTGCCCAGGCATTAGTTCCCAGCTTGTTAATCTTCGGCTCTGTTCCTTCTTTTCCGGAATACTTGGCAATGCGATGTAATGAGTGAATACTGATGTTCACCACATCGTAATCTTTATAAACCAAACGG
>JAJTCJ010000082.1 GCA_021323165.1 Bacteroidota bacterium
GCCTTTTGGATCATCAAATGCTCTTCTGTCAAATCAAAAAACATGATATTAAATTTTATGTTAAATAATTACTTTATTTTTGAGTCGCTGCAACGGGAACTCTTTTGCAGGCCGATGGCAAATGTAATTTTTATATTCAAATTTTGCTAATTGTTTATGACAAATTTAACCCCTCAAACTTACAATGTTATTGGCCTAATGTCAGGCACTTCCCTTGATGGGGTGGATATAGCTTTTTGTCGATTCACTGTTGATAAAAACAAGTGGCATTTTGAAATTGTTCAGGCTGAAACCAAGGCCTATACAGAGGAATGGAGAAAACGCCTGCTGTGTTCCGAAACAGCCGATGCAGTCATATTTCAGCAAACTCATTACGAATACGGTGCTTACCTTGGCAGGCTGGTTTCGGATTTTATGATCAAACACAGTGTAAACGCTGATTTCGTAAGCTCTCATGGACATACTATTTTTCATCAGCCGGATAAACGATTTACTGTTCAGATCGGTGCCGGCAGTGCGATTGCTGCAGCTTGCAAAACATCTGTAGTGTACGACTTTCGTTCACTGGATGTAGCTTTGGGCGGACAAGGGGCTCCATTGGTGCCGATCGGGGATAAGCTCTTGTTTCATGAATACGATTATTGCCTCAATCTGGGTGGATTTGCAAATGTTTCCTATGAACATTCCGGTAAAAGAAGGGCATACGATATTTGTCCGGTCAATATCGTCATGAATGAGGTAGCAGAAAGATTGGGAAAAGCTTATGATGATAAAGGCGAAATTGCCCGCTCAGGGATGATAAGCAGATACCTTTTAAATGAATTAAATGAATTACCGTATTTCAGACAGCCTCCGGAAATCCCTAAATCGCTGGGAAAAGAGTGGGTAATTCAGAATCTTGTCCCGCTGCTTGATCAATACGAAATAGAAGATAATGACTTATTATGTACGTTCTGCGAACATATTGCAGCTCAAATAGCAAGAGCTCTGGAAGGGAGGAAGACAGGGCGTATGCTTATTACCGGTGGAGGTGTTTATAATGATTATCTTATTGAACGGATCCGGGAATTGGTTTCGTTGGAAATTGTGATTCCTGAAAAGCAGATCATTGAATACAAAGAAGCTCTGATCTTTGCATTCTTAGGTGTTCTTAGAATGAGGAACGAGGTCAACTGTCTAAAAAGCGTGACGGGAGCAAGAGAGGATAATTGCGGTGGTGCTGTCTATCATTTTTGATTTTAGATATAAAAGAGAAATGCCCCTGTTGAAGGGGCATTTCTCTTTTTATATGGTTTGATTAATAATTGTCGTCATAGAAGGCATCATCGTCATCATCATCTAATCCTTCATCAAGTTTCAGGTCTTCATCATCCAGGTTAAAATCCTCTTCCTCATCCGTCTCTAAATTATTCTTCCAGTTTTTCTTTTCTTTTTCTTTAAGAGGCTTAAGTTTTGTGGGTTTTCTCAGCTCTCCGGAATCCTTCGACTTATCAGCCTTTTTAAGAGGACTCTTTTTTGTTGTGCTTGCTTTTTTCATCTGTAATGAAAATTCGTTTGGTAAAAAGTGGTTTTTACTTAGTTTAAATTGTTTGATGACCTTACTACATACAAATCTCGTAAAAAATTATTTTTGAAACAAAAAAATAATTCGAAAAAATCTTACAGAGTTTTTACCTTTGCGTGGCCTGAAATTGTAGATAGTATAAGAAAAGGCAGAAAAATTAAAATAATGAACGAGATATTTCAACGCACATTTCTGGGGAACACTTTAGAGAATTACTGCTGGTTTGCAGGGATAATTGTGGTGGGGTTGATCTTTTTACGTTTGTTCTCTAAGCTTCTAGCGTGGTTTATTTTCCGTTTCCTGAAAAAATATTCGACAGGAGTTGGTTATGATAAACTACTTATTTTGCTTAAAAAGCCTTTGAATACGTTCTTATTGCTTCTTACATTCTATATTGCTTTTACTCATCTTGATTTTCCTCTCGAATGGCATATTGCAACCGTGGAGAAATTTGGTCTGCGTCTTGTGATTTATCGCTCCTTCCAGATAGCGCTTGTATTTTCTCTTACCTGGATATTTTTAAGATTAACTGATTTCTTCGGATTGGTTTTAATGCATCGTGCATCAATAACTGAGTCAAAAACAGATGATCAATTGGTTCCGTTCGTTAAAGAAGCAATAAAGATCATTCTTGTGATCTTCTCTGTTTTCTTTATGCTTGGGGCAATATTTAAAATTAATATTGCTTCACTTATTGCAGGTTTAGGGATCGGAGGACTTGCGATCGCGCTTGCCGCGAAAGAATCCCTTGAGAACCTGTTAGGATCATTTACCATTTTTCTTGATAAACCCTTTGTTATCGGAGATCTGATAAAGATCAACGGAATTGAAGGGAATGTAGAAAAAATAGGCTTTCGCAGTACCCGTATCCGCACCTATGAAAAAAGCTATGTTACTGTTCCCAATAAAAAACTTGTGGATACCGAGCTTGATAATCTTTCTCTTCGTATACAAAGACGTGCGAAATTCAATGTCGGTCTTACATATGATACGAAAGCTACTCAGTTGAAAAGCATTATTGCAGAGATTCAAGCTTATATTGAAAAACATCCTCATGTACTTCCAAATGAAACGCGCACACGCTTACACGAATTTGATTCCAGTTCCTTAAATATTATGATATTATATTTTGTAGATACACTGGAATATGATGTATATCTGGATGTTCGTGAAGAAATCAATTATAAGATCATTGAGATCGTTGAGAAACATGGTGCCGCCTTCGCATATCCTACTACTACTGTAATTATGAAAAATAATAATTCATCGTTAGAGCGTTAATTCCTGCCCTCCACAATAAAACAAATTCGCCTGCGTTAAAATCAAAATCATCCCCGGTTTTACATCCCCACATTATACTTTTATAAGTTCAACGAAAGCAAGTTTTGCTTTACATCCCCGCTTGTATAGTAATTTCTGATTATGGAATTCTGCTGAGAGTAGCATCTTCCGGTCAGATATGGAATAGCTAATCCTAAAAACTATATCACATGATCACTTCAACTAACTCCGACCAAAGCTTTAATGAGCTTCTTTTTGAAAACAGAAATAAGGAATACGGTGCTTACGCTATTCGCAGCGGGTACAACGAAACGGTTACCCGCAGCCTGGGAATCACAACTCTTGCTGTGAGTGTATTGGTTTGCCTTGTGTTTTATCTTAGCAATGGCAAAAGCAAGTCTAAACTTGATATCGAAGCTTTTATTGAACCGCAGATCTCAATCTGCACTATTGAAATGCCCAAGCCCGAACCTTTACCTGAACCGAAATATAATACAGAGAAAGTTAAAGATCCTCTTCCGCCAAAAACAGATAACCTAAATCTGGTTGTAACAAATGAAAAAGTTGACAAATCGGTAAAGCCCGTTGAATTAATGAATGTTGGTGCTAAACAGGTTGATAAAGGATCAGACAGTTCAGCTACTTATATACCACCTGTAAATACAGAACCTCCGGTTGATCCTAATAAAGTTGAATACAATGTCAGTGAAATGCCTGAATTTAATGGTGATATATATACGTTTATAAAGAAAAATCTTAGATACCCGGAAGCAGCTAAAGAGAACTTTACGCAGGGAACCGTAGGTTTGGCATTTGTTATTGAAAAGGATGGCTCTGTTGGTGATGTTAAAGTGCTGGGAGGAGTGGCGGATGGTTGTACAGAAGAAGCGATCCGGGTGGTGAAAATGATGCCCAGATGGAAACCTGGAAAGAATCATGGAGAATTAGTGAGAGTGAGTTATACTTTACCGATAAAATTCAGGCTTAAATAAACAATGAAGTGTTTATAAATAGCCACCTGAACATAAAAAGTGCTTTGGCATATAATTAATTTAGCAATCGTGAGTTAATACACTCATGATTGCTTTTTTAATTTTAACTAATAATTTGCAGATATGCTGAATTCCATTTTCTTAGCTCAGGTTTCTTCAATGCCTGTCCCGGCTCCTCCAATGCAGGATTCGTTATCTCTTTTAGATCTTATAATGAAAGGCGGTTACATTATGTATCCGATGGCACTTCTTTCGATCATCACCATTTATTTCTTCTTCGAAAGATTGATGACTATTAGTAAGGCATCTAAAATGGATAGCAATTTTATGAATCATATCAAGGATTATATCCATAACGGAAACATGGATGCTGCTAAAGCATTATGTAAAAACACAAACGCTCCTGCTGCACGAATGATCGAAAAAGGGATCACACGTATTGGTAAACCTATGAAGGAAATAGAAGAATCAATGGAGTCGGTGGGGAAACTGGAGATCAACAGGCTTGAAAAGAACCTCAGTGTTTTAAGCCTTATTGGTCGTATCGCTCCGATATTTGGTTTCATTGGTACAATTGCGGGTGTAATTAAAATTTTCTATGATATATCTTTAACAGATAATATCAGTATTGGAGTAATTTCTTCAGGTTTGTATCAGAAAATGATCACATCAGCAACAGGACTTGTTATTGGTTTAATAGCTTTTATCGGATATTATATTTTAAATGCGATGCTCGATAAAACCATCAATAAGATGGAAACAGCTTCAGTAGAGTTTATTGATCTGTTAAAATAGAGAGAAGATCTTTAGCCGCGAATTGGGAAAGAAATTAAACGATCAATATTTGCAAAATGAAACTAAAAAGAAGACATAAAGAAGCAGCAGAAGTAAGCACAGAGTCATTGAATGACATCATGTTCTTTCTTTTGCTGTTCTTTTTAATTATATCCACACTTGCGAATCCCAGTGTTCTGAAACTTACACTGCCGAGTTCCAAACCGGGTGTTCAGATGCAGAAGCAGCAGATCACCATTGAAGTGGATGCGAATCACCAGTATGTAATTAATAAGACCCCTATTCCTTTCACTGATCTTGAAGGTGCGATCAAACATGAGGTTGAAAAGTTAGCCGGTGAAGCAACTGTGGTACTTAAGTTTGATAATACTTTAAGTATTCAGGATCTCGCAGATGTGATGCAGATAGGTTATGCTTTAGGTGTTAAAATGGTTCTGGCAACAAAACCTCCAAATAAATAATTTATGGAAGCTCAGGCAGAAAATAAAAACAAATATTTAGCATTGATATTTACCATAAGCTTTCATGCTTTGGTGTTCCTGCTTTTTTTTCTGATCGTATTCATCACTCCAATTCCTCCATTCGAAATAAAACCTGTTCCTGAAATTGAGATTGGACTTGGAATGGAAGGCATGGGACAGGATCCGGGTGGAAGCGGAGATAAGTCAGAAGATCTTGCTACTGCTATGGATGCTGCTACCACCACAACCACTACCGCACCTGCTGATGCTCCAAATGTGATCACTGATGATACAGAAACGGATGTGGTGGTAAAAACAAATCCTAATAATACCAAAGAAGTTAAAGAGGATGCTAAAACTCCTGAAGAGGAGAAAGCAAGCGCTGAGCTTTTAAAAGCTTTGGCTAAGCTTAAAGATAAAAAAGGCGGAAAAGGTGAAGGGTCAGGTAATACAGGAGGTTCAGGCGATGGGACAGGAAAAGGAGTTGGAGATGGTGATGATGATGGAAAAGGGAACAGGCCTGGAATAGGCCAAGGTAAAGGTGGTTATGATCTGAAAGGCCGTGGACTTGTGAATAAACCTGATCGTTTAACAGATGCTACCGAAGAAGGAATTGTTGTAGTTGAAATAATTGTGGATGAAACCGGTAAAGTAATAAAAGCAACACCCGGACAAAGAGGTTCTACTACTTTCAGTTCTAACTTATATGCAAAAGCTCGTCAGGCAGCACTTACAGCCAAATTTACTCCGAGAGCAGATGGTTCGGGTGAACAGCGAGGAACTTATACATTTGTATTCACACTGGAATAGTATTCGATTATTATCCTGAAATTTTAAGGAATTCATTTAATTTTACACCGTAGATTTCTACGGTGTTTTTTATGAACTATCAGCAAACTTTAGATTACTTATTCAGTCAGCTACCGATGTTTCAACGCATAGGTGCTGCGGCATATAAAGCAGATCTGAATAATACCATTGCTATCTGTTCTCTACTCAATAATCCCGAAAATCAATTTCGTTCGATACATGTTGCCGGCACAAATGGCAAAGGTTCTACATCTCATATGCTTGCATCAATTTTACAGGAGGCAGGAATGAAAGTAGGATTGTATACATCACCTCATTTGAAAGATTTCCGTGAAAGAATAAAGATCAATGGAGAAATGATCCCTGAGAAAAATGTAGTGGACTTTGTTGCAAAATATAAAGATGATTTTGGAAAGATCCAGCCTTCATTTTTTGAAATGACTGTTGGACTTGCATTCGATTATTTTGCAAATGAAAAAGTAGACATTGCGGTAATTGAAGTTGGGTTAGGAGGAAGATTGGATTCAACTAATGTAATAAAACCGCTTTTATCAATCATCACAAATATTAGTCTTGATCATACCGCACTATTAGGTAACACGCTGGAAAAGATCGCAGGAGAAAAAGCGGGCATCATCAAAAATGGAAGTCCGGTTGTAATAGGAGAATCTATTGCAGAAACAAGAAATGTATTTATTGATAAATCAGCATCAGAGCACACTTCAATCGTTTTCGCAGAAGAAATTTATCAGGCTGAAAATGTAAAACAGGTAGAGGAGGAACAACTGTATCTTTCTCTGGATGTAAAAAGAAATGGTAAGCCGGTGTTCGAAAAAATCGAAAGCGAACTTCCGGGTCTCTATCAGAAGAAAAATATAATAACAGTTTTAACGTCTGTGGATGTTTTGAATCAGCTGGGATTTTCTTTAAGTGAAGGTGTTGTAAGAGAAGGAATAAAAAAAGTAATTCGGAATACAGGATTATTGGGCCGTTGGCAGGTTTTGCAGAAGGCTCCGCTTGTTATAGCGGACACAGGCCATAATGAAGCAGGAATAAAAGAAGTGGTAGCACAGATCTCACTTGTTTCACATGATCAATTGCATTTTGTTTTAGGGATGGTAAACGATAAAGATATTTCTACCATCCTGAAAATGCTCCCTGCAAAAGCAATTTATTATTTCTGTAAAGCCAAAATTCCAAGAGCACTTGATGCAACGGAATTGGCTTACAGTGCAGGAGTTTACGGCTTACAAGGAGATGTTTGTAATTCAGTAGCGGATGCGTTGAATGCGGCAAAAAATAAAGCAAGATCAAATGATCTGATATTTGTGGGAGGAAGCACTTTCACTGTGGCTGAAGTAGTTTAGCTGGCAGTATTCTTTCTTTAATTACCGTACAAACCAATACTTTTTAAAAATAAAAAACCCGGATTGTACCGGGGTTTTATTTTTATTTTTTTCTGTTCTTAAATTCTTTGATGCCTTCATCAAGCCATTGTATGTATTCAGGTATTCCTGATTTATACCCTCGCGGCTCCGATAATTTTTTCTCTTGGTGATCAACAAGAATATAAAGAGGCTGACTGCTTTGTTTGTACAATGTTTCTTCCATGTATTTAAATTTATCACCAATAGTTGTGATCTTACGTTTGACTCCATACCACACAACTTCTATCTGATCTTTTTCATCAAGCTTTCTTTTGTCATCCACATATAATGATACAAGAACCACATCATTATTCAATCGTTTTAAAACTTCCGGATCCGGCCAGATATAATCTTCTGTTTTACGGCAGTTAGCACAGGCATGTCCGGTAAAGTCTATCATTAATGGTTTTCCCGTTTTTTTAGCATAAGCAAGAGCGTGTTCATAATCATTCTTGAAATGAACAATTCCATTTTTATTGACTTCAATATAGCGCCCGAACTCAGGATCTGTATCGCATGAATTTGTTGTAGTGCCACCGCCACCGAAACCATGTGGTGATTCTGAGTATTCCTGCGGAGGAAGAATGCCGCTGAATAATTTTAAAGGTGCACCCCATAATCCCGGGATCAGATAAATGGTCATCGAGAATGAAAGTATAATTACGAATAACCTCGAAACCGAAATGTATTTGAGATCACTGTCATGAGAAGTTTTAAATCCGCCTAACAGATAGATAGTAAGTAATCCAAATATTACGATCCATAATACAAGAAATACCTCACGGGTTAGTATGTCCAGCTGATAAACAAGATCCACGTTGGAAGCAAATTTTAGTGCGAGTGCAAGCTCTAAAAAACCAAGTGTTACTTTCACCGTATTCAGCCAGCCACCGCTTTTAGGCATTGAGTTTAATAAAGCAGGGAAGAATGCAAAGAATCCAAATGGAATAGCAAGTCCTGTTGAAAACCCAAACATTGCCCAGAAAGGTCCGCTGATCTCTCCTGTATTAGCAGCTGAAACAAGTGCGTTGCCTATCATTACACCTGTACATGAAAAGGAAACTACTACAAGAGCTAATGCCATAAAGAAAATACCTGCAAAACCTCCACGGTCTCCCTGAGCATCTATTTTATTTACAAACTTAGATGGCAATACTATTTCAAAAGCACCAAGGAAAGAAGCAGCAAAGACAAGAAGAAGAAGAAAAAGAATCAGATTAAAAACCGCGCTCGTTGATAAGGTGTTTAAGGCTCCTGCACCAAATATTAAAGAAATGCTTAACCCTAAAACTATAAAAATAATAATAATGGAAGCTGCGTATAAAAGTGCATTAAATCTACCTTGAGCCTTTGATGTGCTTCTTTTAAGGAAGAAGCTAACATTCATCGGAATCAAAGGAAAAACACATGGTGTTAATAATGCTGCAAATCCCCATCCGAAACCGGTAAGGAAGATCAACCACCAGGGATCTATTTCTGCATCAACATCCTTTTTTTTCTTTTCATCAGTTGTTTCCGGAAGGGTAGTTGCAATAGGATTCTCATTAGCCACAGTGCTTGCATTCACTGAAGTGTTCTTCGCGATATAATCTTTTGATACTGCTGCTGAATCAATTAGACAAGGCTCAGTTTTTACTCCCTCCGAAGTTGTTTTATTTGCTGATAGGCAGTCAGCAGTTCCCTGAACTTTAATACTTATCGGATTAAATGTTTCGAATATACATTTCTCTTCCGTGCAGGCCTGATATTCGAAGTTACCTTTGATCTCAATTTCTTTATCTGATTTGAGTTTTATTCTTTGCTTGAAGGTGACGGTTTTTTCGAAATAAGAAACGTTCATATCAAAAACCTTATCAAATTCTTTGTGTGGTGTTCCTTCTGTTGTTTTACCTGATAAAGTAAAATCAGTACTTTTGTCAAACATGAAAAGAGTCGGCTGAGGGCCGTCATCACCTGCACTAACGAGAGAGTATACGTGCCATGTAGGGTCAATTGTTCCTGTAAACACAAGATCATATTCACATTCGCTGATCTTTACTGCTGACTGCTTCCATTTAACCGGTTTAGCGTCCTGAGCAAATGCTGCATTATTTATTAGTAAGGTAATGAGTAATGCAAAACTTTGAAATACTTTGATCATAAGTTCAAATTTGTGTAAAGAAGAGTTCCTCAATAATTTGTGTTGGAGGTAAAGGTAAAAAAATAGCCCCGATGACTCAGGGCTATTTTTTAAAATTCTTAGGAATTGATCCTTATTTAGGAAAATTTAACTTCTCTATACAATCACTTCATGAATCCGATGGATCGGAACTACCGCTCCTTTTTTTAAGATCACTCTTTTATCAGTAACTCCCCAAACAGTAGTATCTACCTGTTTTACTCCTTCAGAATCCTCAAATATGATCCTTTAAAGCTTTTTCAAGATTAGCCGTTCTGATCTTAATATCATCCTTAGAGGTTAAAACATCGTTTTCAGGGAATTTTAATCCGCTGATATTTTCTTTCTCAATAAGAGTAGGTTTTTGAAGGTAGTTTGTATTTGTCATGGCAGATAGAGATTTAGTGGTTAATACTCAGAAAATAGGGACACAAAATTATTATACGTAAAATATAAAATAGCGTTACAATAAAACAGAAATTTGTCAGAATCAGGCTGTAATCTCTTTCAGTATTTTACACAGTTCAGCAGCTTTCTGGCTGCCGATACGGTATTTCAGACCTTCTTTGTCGGTAATTTCAACCGCATCGTTTCCCTGGGTGAAAAAACGTATTTTGTTTTTGAAATGTAAATTATAAACCGGTCTGTTGAGTAAATACTTACTGTATTTTACCTGCTTTACATCAACAATATTGCTTAGATCGATCTTCACCTTGCGTGAAGTCCATAAACCATCAAGAATCAGATTTTTACCCACTACCTTTGTATGAATATGAAGAACAAAGATCATTATCAGTGAAAGCAGCATTAATATTAATCCCATCAGAAAGAACAACTGACCTGAATCTTCATCAACCGGTGATGAGGGAATACTCACCACAGTTACATCTACAGGTTTTGGATTTTCACTCCAGTAATAAAGAACAAAACAAAAAAGTGCAAGAACGGTTCGCCAGAGTATGGACCATTTGTTATAACCGATGTATTGTTTTTCCTCAAAAAGAATTCCTTCCTGCATATTCATCAAAGTTAAGCTACTCTGCTAATTCTGCAAAATAAATTTTTTTTGTTTCATCGGTGATCTTAAATCGGTCATCGATCCGGTAACCTATTACCCAGGCAATGTCATCACCGGACAAAAGAAGCCACACATTTTCTTTTTCACTGAGTGATAATTTTTTGTCAATGAAAAAGTCACTTAACTTTTTTTTGCCCTTCATTCCCAATGGCTGAAAGGTATCGCCATGTTTCCATTTTCTGACAGTTAACGGAAAACGAAGTTTGTCAAGATCAAGTGCGGCTTGTAAAGATGAATGCGAAAATTTTGTGCCAGCACGCAGTTTTTTAAATGATAATCGGAGAGTGTCAATCTGAATTTTTTTTTGGTCTTTTTTAAGTGTAGTCGTCTTGTCGGATATAGTTACATTGGTAATTTCCTGTATGATAAGTTTGTCGCGATCCTTGATCAATCGATGAGTAGAAGAGAAAAATTGTTTGCCTGAATCTTTATTAAGAGAAGCTGCAATCTTTTGGCAAATGGATGAATTGAAATTATAAGGTCTTAATATTTCAAATAAATATGTTTCAATCGGGTCGAGTTGCTGAAGTGCCTTAACTGCTATCTGCGTTTCTTTATCTTTAATAATTAATAACTCTTTCTGTTTATTTTGAATTTCTTTTCTAAAGATCTTTTCGACATCACGTAAATGCTGTATGTTTTGACTCAATACAGAATCAAACATTGGATTAAGTTCCTTCAAGACCGGAACAACCGAATGCCTGATCTTATTTCTTAAATATTTGTCAGATGCATTGCTGCTGTCCTCACGGAATTTAAGCTTGTTTTTTAGCGCGTAAGAAACGATCTCTTCTTTTGTGGTAAAAAGTAGGGGCCGGATAAGTTTCCCCTGCTGAGGAAGAATACCATGAAGTCCGGAAATTCCTGTTCCCCGGATCAGGTTAATAAAAAATGTTTCTATCGAATCATCCCGGTGATGTGCTGTTGCGATGTAAGAATAACCTTCTTTGTTTCGGATCTGTTCAAACCAGTCATAACGTTGATTTCGGGCTGCTACCTGTATGGAGAGTTTATTTTTTTTTGAATAATCAGCGGTATTGAAGGTGGCAGTATGAAAAGGAACTTTGTACTTTTTAGCGAGCTTTGCCACAAAAAGACAATCTTCTTCGCTTTCCGCATTCCTTAATTGGAAATTACAATGCGCAACCGCAAAATTCAGGTCTGATCGGCTGAACAATTCACACATTACAACTGAATCGACACCGCCACTTACGGCAAGAAGAATACTGTCCCCGGGGGTACAAAGTTTTTCATTTCTAATATATTGGATAAAGTCCTTAAGCATCGGAAACCAAAGGTAAATAAAAAAGCCCCCATGATCGGAGGCTTTTAACATACACTTGTATTTAAATATTAGTATTCATCTTCGTTAAAGAAGAAATCTTCTTTTGTAGGATAATCAGGCCATATTTCTTCAATAGATTCATATATCTCACCCTCGTCTTCAATTTCCTGAAGATTTTCGATCACTTCCATCGGAGCACCTGAACGGATACCAAAATCAATCAATTCGTCTTTAGTTGCAGGCCAAGGTGCATCTTCTAAGTGTTTTGCCAATTCTAATGTCCAATACATATCTTATTTTTTTCTTTTAAAGTAAAACGTAAAAGTATTTAGCTTGTTTCGTTTAAACTGAACTTTTTTCCGCCCTTCAATTTTCTGCAAAAGTAAAAATTAATTCCAGTTATCAAACTGTATCCGGAGGTTTTTTAAATTATTTTTCAAATGCCAGCAAAACCAGCTGTTGCAGGGGAGTGGGATTTGAGAATTTTGAGTCGATTTTAGGCGGGAAATTACATTCTGGCTTTCCAGGGAATTTCTTCGGCTTCCAGATCCTGAGATAATTTCCTGGAAAGAACAAAAAGATAGTCGCTAAGTCTGTTTAGGTATTTAATTACCAGCTCCGCAACAAAACTATTTTCTGAAAGATGAATTGTAAGTCGTTCAGCTCTTCTGCAAACACATCGTGCAATATGACAATAAGAAACTGTGGTGTGTCCTCCGGGAAGCACGAATGAGCGCATTTCAGGCAATACCTCATTCATTTTATCGATCTCATTTTCCAGCAGGGTAACATCTTCCTCTTTAAGATCCGGGATTTTCATTTTTGATCTTTCGGGATCAGATGCAAGTGAGGAACCAATGGTAAAAAGCCTGTCCTGTATCTCAATAAGTATTGTTTTGGAATTATTGTCTATCTGCTGATCGCGGATAAGGCCGATATAAGAGTTTAATTCGTCTACCGTGCCGTATGATTCTATGCGAATATGATGTTTGGGAACTCTTGTTCCGCCTATCAGTGAAGTTTGTCCTTTATCTCCTGTTTTAGTATAAACTTTCATAGGGATTATTTATTGGTGTTTCGGTTTAATGAACAAGTCGTGCTGAAACCGTAGTAATAGATTCGTTCTTATAATCACGTTCCACGACACCATCTTTTAAACGAACGATGCGATGAGCATGCTGAGCAATATCTTCTTCGTGTGTTACAAGAACGATGGTGTTTCCCTGTTTATGAATGTCTTCCAAAAGTCCCATGATCTCTACTGATGTCTTTGAATCAAGGTTACCCGTAGGCTCATCTGCAAGAATAATAGCGGGTTTATTTACCAATGCTCTCGCGATTGCTACACGCTGGCGCTGACCTCCGGAAAGTTCATTTGGTTTGTGCATCATTCTCTCTCCTAATCCAACCTGATCCAGAACTTCTTTCGCACGATGCAATCGTTGTTCTTTACTGAAGCCTGCATAAATTAAGGGAAGAGTAACATTGTCCAGTGCAGTTGAGCGTGGAAGCAGATTGAAAGACTGAAATACAAAGCCTATTTCTTTATTTCTTACATCTGCCAATTCATTATCAGGCATTTTTGCTACTGATTTTCCGTTGAGTACATATTCTCCAGAAGAGGGGCTGTCAAGACAACCCAATACATTCATCAGTGTAGATTTTCCTGATCCGGAAGGTCCCATCAATGCAACATATTCATTTTTGTAAATATCCAGAGTAACAGAACGCAAAGCGTGGATGATTTCAGTTCCGATCTTGTAGGACTTAGCTATCTGGTGTAATTTAATGATTGATTGCATGAAGATGAAATGTGTTTATGCAAATTTACAATTATAATCCAGTTGAGAGCGGGTACCTTAGTAAGTTAAAACGAAGTGTTGCTTTGCCTGTTCTGCTCGAAAAAAAACAATTCCCATCTGGAAAATGTCAATGGTAACGGTTACTTTAGGATGAGCTTTGATCTCACTCCAGGCCTGAGCCATTTCTTTTGACCAGTAAATATCATCGAAAATAAATATACTTTCATTATGTGCTTTTTCCAGGCATTGCAAAAAATATGATAAAGTCGGAGCTTTTTTATGATTGCCGTCAAAAAACACGAGGTCCAGTTTTTTAACTGAAGAGAGAATATCAGGTAAAACTGAATTGAAATTTCCTTCCAGAGATTTAATATTAGTAAGTCCCGCTTCTTTAAAGTTTTTAAGAGCAATTTTACGTGTTTCAGGGCACCCTTCGATAGACATCACCTCTGATTTTGAGTTAGCGATTGCTAAATACATAGTACTTAAACCCAAACTTGTTCCTATTTCCAGAATCGTTTGGGGCTGAAAAAAATTTACCAATCTAAACAGGAGCTGAGCATGTTTAGGGGATTTCGCTGCTGCTGAAGTAATGTCTTTTACAGAACGAACCTGAGAATGCTTTTTAGAGGAACCGGCTCCGAGATCAGTCCGAATTATTTTTGTGTCATTCTTTAAGAGTTCTTTTCGGATATTTTCGATTTGGGAATAAGCATAGAATGGTGTTTTATTAGTGAAAACCTTGTTATACAGATCAAAAACAAAGGGAGAATGAATTCCATGCGCATTTGTTCTTAACTTCCTATAATTCAGATATTTGATTGCAAAAAACAATTTGTCCATTATTTCAAAGGTAGATCAATCTCTAAATTAAGTGATATTTTTTTTGCTAAAATGCAACTAAAAGTGGAAATTAGGTGTCTGTTAAAACAGGATAATACATTTGGTTGTGCTTGATTTTGAATATTTTACCTGCAGATTAATTTTTTAAATTTCTTAAAAAATATGTTCAAAAAAATTACTTCATTTTACTTACTACTACTCGTATTTATACTGATGCCGCTGATTTCCAAGGCTTCTCACGTTTCGGGTGGTGAAGTAAATTATATTTCACTTGGCGGAAATCAGTATAAAGTTCAACTGATCTTATATTGGGATTGTGCATCATTTGATCCTGGTGCAACTGCTTCGATGACTGCCACAAATAACTGCGGACTGTCAACTGTAAATTTCACGGTAAATCTTGATACTGCATACGAGGTTTCTCAGGTATGTCCAAGCAGTGTAAACTCTACAAGGTGCAATGGGGGAACGTTACCCGGCAATAAGAAAAATGTTTATTCGGCTATCGTAACACTTCCGGGTACTTGCAGCGTATGGACATTTGAACATACAAGCTGCTGCAGAAACGTTTCTAATAATGTTCCTTCTCAACCGAGCTACACGTTCTATGCTACCTTAAATAATCTGATTTCACCGGCTAACAATTCTCCTTACTTCACTTCACAGCCTCTTCCTTACATGTGTGTTGGTCAGCCTGTATGTTATAGTCCGGGGGTGGTTGAACTAGATGGAAATACACTTGCATTCTCTTTTGTAGATGCAATGAATACGAACTCTACAACACCTGTGCCTTACGGAGGAGGTTATTCAGGTTCGTCTCCGATGCCTGGAATTACTATTGATCCAACAACAGGTCTTATCTCGTTTACCCCTACCACTGTAGGGAATTTCGTGGTAAGCTTTCTGGTTATTGAAACTAATTCAAGCGGTGTGGTCATAGGAAGTGTAATAAGGGATATTCAGATGGTGGTGATGAATTGCTCAAATCAGGTTGTTGCTTGTAATTCGGGAGGTATAACCAACCTTACAGGATTTGGTGCTACAGCTACTGGCCCAAATTCAATGCAGATCTGCGAAAACATTCCTTTTTCTTTTAATATTACCTTTTCAGATCCTGACGCAGCAGACCTTTTATCCTATACATCAAACATTCTTCAGGTGTTGCCTGGTGCAACTATAAGCAGCTCTGGTTCAAATCCTATCACAATTTCAGTTGGCTGGACAGCGCCTCCGGGCTCAGCCAATACTAATACAACATTTGCCTTAACTGTAGCTGACAACGGATGTCCGGTAACTGGTCAGCAAACAGTTAATTATGCAATTGATGTTTTAGCTGCGACAAGTGCTGGTCCTGACTTTATAAAATGCGGTACTCAGGCGGTTCAGTTAAACGGAAACGGGCCTGGAACTGTATTTAACTGGTCTGTGCTTTCAGGCCCTCCGATGGTTGTCGGAACTAATTTTTCATGCAATCCTTGTCAGAATCCGCTCGCCTCTCCAAATGCAACAACTACATATTTATTAACGTGTAATGGTGGAAGTGGCTGCGTTATCACCGATACCGTAACAGTTTTTGTAGTACCTAATTTTTCTTATACAGCAACACAAAGCTCGAACAACTCTTGTCTGCAGGATCCAGTACAGCTTGATGTAACCGGGCTGACACCTGCAGGAGCATATACTTTTCAATGGTCACCTGCAACTTATTTAAGCAATGCTAATATTTCAAATCCAACCGCTACATTTATATCACCAGGCACTTATACTTATACTCTAACTGTTGTTAGTCCATTCGGATGTACACAAACTTCAACATTATCTATTGTAGCAGCTCCTGCATTTTCTCCGGTGATAATTGCTTCAAACGATACAACTTTTTGTGGAGGAGGAACAGTGAATCTGAGTGTTGGTTTTGCCGGTGGTTCTGCCCCTCCGACCTGTGGATTGAGTCCTGGGCCTGGTTGTGGAGGAGCCTCTATTTCAGGTATCGTTGGAACGGGAACAACAAGTAATACAGCAACTTCATACCCTGCACTTTTTGGTAACTGGTATACTTCTACAAAACACCAAATGCTTTTCAGAGCTTCAGAGCTTAATGCTGCAGGTATTTTAGGAGGTAAGATCGATCAGCTTGATTTCATGGTAACTGCGATAAACGGTATATCAACTTATCATCAATATACAATTCGTATAGGGTGTACCAACTTAAATGCATTAGGTAATACATGGCAGTCGGGACTTTCACAGGTATTCAACCCTAAAACAGTAAACGTGATCGTTGGGTGGAACACTATGATATTTGATAATGCTTTTGAATGGGACGGTATATCAAATATTGTTGTTGAAGTGTGCAACACAGAGGGGCCTGGCCCAACCAGTTACTTGAACTATACCCAAAGCTGTATTTCGCCATTTACCACAACAAGTTTTACCTCCTGTTTGTATAGCACAACAGATCAGTTTGATATGTGTCCGAATCTTACAAATACTATTACAACCTCTCCAAATCGGCCGAATGTGAGATTTCACTATTGTTCGATGGCATCCGACCCAACAAATTATAGTTATGAGTGGACTCCTTCAAGCGGTGTGATCGCAAATCAGTTCGCTCAAAATACAACTGCAGTGCCTCCATCAACAATGGATTATTATATTACTGTAACGGATATCAATGGTGGCTGCAGTGATGTAGATACTGTTCATGTGGATGTTGTAAATATCAATTCACTAACTGTGACGCCTGCCGGGCCTTATTGTGTAAGCATTGGCACAACCGATACATTGGAATCATCGGTTCCGGTTGGTACGGGCACATGGACAGGAACGGGTATTACGAATCCTGTTCTTGGAATATTTAATCCGGCTGTGGCTGGAGTAGGAACTCATCAGGTCATTTATGCAGTTAATGGAGCATGCGGTACTGGTGCTGATACTATAGATATTCAAATTACTCCGGCTCCGGATGCTACAATTAATCAGGTAAACAATCAGTGTCTCAGCGGCAACCCAATCACACTTTCTGCTGCCTTCCCTGGTGGAACATGGAGCGGAAACGGCATTACCAATGCATCTGCGGGAACTTTTGATCCTGCTCTAGCAGGTGTAGGTTACGATACTATCATATACACTGTTAATATTCCTTGTTATTCTCAGGATACAATGGTGATACGTGTAACCTCTCAGTTGGATCCAACAATTACTCATGTGGGGCCATTCTGTGGTACTTCTCAGTCAATTCTTCTGTCAGCGGTAGATCCTGGTGGAACATGGAGCGGACCGGGAATCGTAAACGCTGCAGCCGGTATCTTTGATCCTTTTGTTGCAGGGCCGGGACAACAAGTAATTTACTATACAATTTCCGGTTTGTGCGGAAACGTTGATACAGACACTATTATAGTTCTTCCTTCTCCAACCTTAACTATTTCATCTGATACAACGGAAGGATGTGAGCCTACAACAGTTGTTTTTGCAGGAGCAAGTGATCAGCCGGGAGGAACTTCACTCTGGAATTTTGGTGATCCTTTAAGCGGAATAAATAATGTAAGCAATTCACCTTCACCTTTACATACCTATAATTATAGCGGATCCTATGATGTTACATTTATGTATGCCAATACAATCGGATGCAGTGATACATTGGTGATGCCGGCTTATATAACTATTCATTCCCAGCCTGTAGCTGCATTTAGTGCAACTCCTCAGCCTGCCACGATATTGAATCCTGAGATCAGTTTTATTGATAACTCTACAGGATTGGTTGATAGCTGGCATTGGACATTTGGATTTATGAATGATAGCTCGTTGATGCAGCATCCATCTTACACATATCCTGATACAGGAGTATATGCTGTAGAACTTGTGGTTAAGAATATCCATGGATGTGCTGATACTACAAATTCTTACGTAGCAATAGATCCGATATTTACGTTCTATGCTCCAACAGCATTTTCTCCTGATGAAAACGGTAATAACGATGTTTTCAGGGTTTATGGAGATGGTATTGATGCCAGTACTTTCCAGATGGTGATATTTAACCGTTGGGGTGAAACCATCTATACCGGAACAAAATATGAAGAAGGTTGGAATGGAGCTAAGAACAATACAGGAGAATTGGTCGGTCAGGATTCATATGTTTATAAGATAACATTTAAGGATCATTCGGGTCGAAAGCATCAGTATATAGGCCACGTGACTATTGTGAAATAGTATTAAACTTAATATACAAAGCCGTCTTCCCGTGAGGGAGATGGCTTTGTATAAAATAAAAAAAGCCTTGCATTTGCAAGGCTTTTCATGTTGTGGGAACTACTGGGTTCGAACCAGTGACCCTCTGCTTGTAAGGCAGATGCTCTGAACCAGCTGAGCTAAGCTCCCAATCTGCCGTTATTATTTTAACGGGTTGCAAATATAGACACTTTTTATAAAGTGCAAAAGATTTTTTTCTTTTTTTTATTAAAATTAAAAAAAATCCTGCTTCCGAAAAGGTTTGGTCCCCTTTATATTGAGAGCATCTCTGTACTAGGAATTTTTTGATCTCCCAAATAAATATAACTTAGCTCTCTATTCCATATTATTCTAAATGAATATCATCCAGATCATAAATATTAGTCTTGTTGTTGCCCTCCTGTTCATTGCATTTAAATATGCAGAGACATTCTGGTCATACAAGATCAGTAAGCCATATACATGGGAGCAAGGTCTTAAAAATAAAACCATATCTAAAGAATTAAGGTCGCTTGAATTTCAAACAAGAGATAAAGTTCGTTTTTATACATTGTGGTTTCAGATCGAACGATTAAAACGAAATAATGTTCCAGGAGATTTTGCTGAACTGGGGGTTTATAAAGGAGTGACTGCAAACATTCTTTATGAAATGGACAATACGAGAAAGCTGCACTTGTTTGATACATTCGGAGGATTCGATGAAAATGATCTGAAGCACGAAGAGTCGGATGAAGACAAGTTTTCCACAAAAGAATTTTCTGATACGAGTGTTGAAGCTGTCAGAGATTACATTAATGGAGGTGAGAATATAATTTTTCATGTCGGGCATTTTCCGGAAACGACCAACGACCTCAAGGATGTAAAATATGCACTGGTAAACATTGATGCTGATCTTTACATTCCAACACTGGAAGGACTTAAATATTTTTATCCTCGATTATCTCCGGGAGGAATTATTCTCGTCCATGATTATAACCATACCTGGGATGGTGCAAGAAAAGCGGTGGATGAATTTGTGCAAACAATACCTGAAAACCTCGTGGAATTACCTGATTGGCAGGGGAGTATTATAATTGTAAAGAATCACCTGTTTTAATTGAAATAATAAGCTTCTTTTATTTAGGAAATCATTATAAAATAAATAGTTTTGTAAGCCGGCAAGCCTCAAAAATTTCCCGCAAAATGTTAATTTCAAATAAACCAGGGAATCATGTCGAAAACGATCACTATTTTCTTTGCCGATGATAATGCACTTTACCTTAAAAATCTTGAGTTAACTTTCAGTTCCAAAGATTATTATAACATTAAAACTTTTGCTACAGCTGAGCTCTGCATTGAGGCTTTGCATTTAAAACCTGATCTGATAATCCTTGATTATTATCTGAACAGTGTGGAAAAAGAGGCAATGGATGGTTTGCAAGCTCTTAAAAAGATCCGCGAAATAGATAGTACAATCCCTGTGGTTATGCTATCAACTGAAGAAAGCGGGCAGATTGCGGAAAACTGTATCCAGCATAATGCTACTGAGTTCATAATTAAAGGTGATATATCCTTTGCACGGTTAAGAGAGATCATCACTATGGTATTTCTTGATAAACAAATAGAAGGTGACCTTATCACTAGTGTTCATAAGGCAATAAGAAAAGAAACAGGCAGAGCCTAATTACAATTACTTATTATTTGGGGGTATTTGAGGCTGCTGCTTTTTCTCTTTGTTCCTTTGTTCTTCTTAATTCAAAATTCTTTCCTAAATAAACTCTTCTTACCTGTTCATCATTCGCAAGATCTTCTGCTGACCCTGCTTTAAGTATACTTCCTTCAAAAAGAAGATAAGCACGATCCGTTATCTGTAAGGTTTCCTGAACATTGTGATCGGTAATAAGGATTCCGATATTCTTTTCTTTCAACTTAGCTACAATGCTTTGTATATCCTCCACAGCAATAGGATCAACACCTGCAAAAGGTTCATCTAACAAGATGAATTTTGGATCCGCAGCAAGACAGCGGGCAATTTCAGTTCTTCTTCTTTCTCCTCCGGATAAACGATCGCCTAAATTTTTTCTGATATGCTGAAGATGGAACTCATTTAATAGTTCCTCAAGTTTTTCTGCTTGTTGTGGTTTGGTAAGTTTTGTCATTTCGAGGATAGAACGAATATTATCCTCAACACTCAGTTTTCTGAAAACTGATGCTTCCTGTGCCAGGTAACCAATTCCGAGTTGCGCACGTCTGTACATTGGTTCAGAAGTAATATCTATATCATCAAGATAGATCTTTCCTTCATTCGGTTTGATCATCCCTACTATCATATAAAATGATGTGGTTTTCCCCGCACCATTCGGACCAAGGAGTCCGACTATTTCGCCCTGACTAACATTTACAGTTACTTGTTTGGCCACTGTTCTGCTCTTATAACGCTTAACTAAATTATCGGTGCGTAGTATCATAATCAGAGATCTAAAAATTAAATTGTAATGTACCTTTAATAGAAAAAGGAATCGCTCTTGGATTATCAAGATATGACAAACGCCATACTCCGTCAATCCTGAACACTTTAAAAATATTTTCCACACCTGCTGAGGCTTCCATATACGGTCCTCTCGACAGATCATACAGATGGTCAGGGAAAATCAGCAGATCACGGTTCTTATCGTTCACTCTTCCAAAAAGAATTTTTCCTCCAACCACTTCTCTCCATTTTAATTTTCTCATAAGCGGAATTCTGTTTAAAAAGAAACCATCGAAGTGATGTGATCACTAACAAACTCATAATAGTTCATAGTATTGTATGCATAAATATCATAAATATATGTTTCGTTGCCACCATGCAGTTCAAGCAGGGGATAAGGAAGCTGACCGTATACCTTTCCGTATTCTAAAACATAATCGAAATACCCGATCGGGTTGATACGGATACGGTCGTCAACATTAACAGTGAATTTCTGATAGTCATAATTACTTTTGAAAAGATTACGTAATCCAAGAGTGTATTGAACCTGGAGAATAGGGTAGTGTGTTCCAAGGCTTACACGATCAAATGCTCCTGTTACAAATTTTTCATTGTAAGCCAAACGTGTCATTAAACGAATTTCAGAGGTGTTGATCTGGTCAAGGAATCCGGTGGTTGTAGCGGTTTTTTGATATTCGTAACGGAAATTTTCTAACGGAAACATTTGCCTGTTTACAAATGTTAACCTTGTACTGAAACCTGTGAACCAATCTTTTTCAATATATGCCTGCACTTGTTTTGTATTGGTCATATTTCGTAAAGGAGCAACGCGAAATACCGAAGCAAGAATGTTGTCTGTTGTAAACCCATTTTGACTTTGTCCAAGAATTTCATTGTCGTTCTTATACGACATGCCAATCATAGTTCTTGGTTTTTTTGTGATGAAGGTGCGGAAACCAAGGCTGTATTTAAATCTTTCGTCTCTGGTTCCATAGGCTAAATATCCATTCAGCTCATACCATTTGCTGAATTGATTGCTGGTTCTTCCGCCAAAACGGAAACGTGTTCCTTCAATATTATTATAGCTGACAAGATTATAATAAGGTCCGATCTCAAAGTTTCCCTGCACTTTATATCCTGTAACAAAGATCTGCAGAACATCAACCCATGTGCGATAGATCGGTAATGTCTGCAAAGTATCTACCATGTGATAGATCTGTTTTTCATTTTTGGATAAGGAATCCAAGCGATGTGCCGTCCAGTACTCTTCTGATTTTTTAAATGCATCTTCAGCAACTTTAAGATTTTCAGTAAGGGAATAAAAATTATTTTCTTTGGGTTTATTGATTACGAAATTACCATAAGAAGCAGTTTTTCTACCGTAGATCCCCATCATGTTTTTCGTCTGCTCAATGGGAAATGGATTGAAGTCGATAACAAGCCTTTCTTTTTTCATCATCCAGGCACCATCGACTTCTGTATAGGTTTGAACAACTGCTGTTGAATTTATGAAATTGATATTTGCATCATCCGCGATGCTCATTTCTATCTGCTTGATCGCAAATGCGGTATCTGCAGCCCAAAGGTTTCCTGTAAAAGTAAGTTCCTGCTTTCGTTTTGGTTTAAACTGGAGTTGATAGCATTTATGGCCGTCAATTACCATACTGTCGATCAGGTAAAATTTATAGAAGAGCAATGCATTATCTGAGATCGGGCTGATAAAATTCTTTCCGAAAACCAGGATCGTGTTATCATAGATATTCACATTCTGGTACATATCGCCCATGAACTGAGAAACACTTTCGTTCTGAACTCCTGCAACTTTACTGGCCTTAATGTTCTCATTTCTTGTTTTAGGATTTTTTCTATAGTAGAAATCTGAAAGAGATTCCGTCATGAAAAGGGGCAGATAAGGCTTCTCTTTTGCATTGGAACTATCGATGTTATCAAAAATGAAAGAGAACGGTTTCAGTAATTTACGGTTCTTGAAATCTTCGCTGATATTATTCAGGTCGAATTCAACCTTGTTATAAACCTCATATTCGTAGGCGTCAAGCTCTTCACGGTCGTTCTTGTCTTTATTTGCAATGATCTTACGAAGAATACGGTGTGCAGGATTTTCACCCGGTCTTACTTCAATTGCCTTAAGTTCGATTCCCTGGCTTAAGCCAATGTTGATTTCCTGTGTAACATTTGGTTTAATGACGCGGGTTACTTTGTTATAACCTACATAAGAAACGATAATGGAATCCACTTGCTGAGTCGTGGACATGGAATAATTTCCTTCA
>JAJTCJ010000083.1 GCA_021323165.1 Bacteroidota bacterium
GATGCTCAGAAGACAAATGCTTTCCAGTCCAACAAAAATATATTGCTGAGTGATGATGGTACAATAAATACCAAACCTCAGCTTGAGATCTATGCTGATGATGTTAAGTGTTCACATGGAACTTCTACCGGTAAGCTTGATGAGGACAAGATCTTTTATCTGCGTGCACGAGGCTTAAGTGAGGCTTCTGCAAAAAAGCTTTTGATGCATGCTTTCGCTTCCGAGGTTGTTGAAAATGTTAAGATTGAAGAGTTGAGAGATTATGTAGAGGGTAAAATTACAGCGCGCTTCGCTTAGTTAATCGCACATTTCTCGCCCTCACACAGATCCTGAAACAAGTTCAGGACGATGCCAGCGCTCAATAGGACATACTGATTCGTTAATCGCAAAAAATTAGTTATTCGTACCGGTAACTTTCCATTCAATATCCGCATCCCAGTTAGAGCGAATGTTAATCGGTTCGCTGTTATAAATGATCTTTTCAGCTTGCTTCTTCTTAATATAATCACCACTATCCCATTTGCCATTTCCATTTTGGTCGTAAATGAGTTTTAAGCTATACTTGTTAGGCCTTAAATATTCGAATTGTATTGTTTTGTTTCCATCAATGACATTTTCTCTTACAACGTTTTCTTTTTCATCGAGAAGCTGAATAATATAATGGCTAATGGATGACGTTTTTATTATCGTTTCATTTTTTCCTTCGAAATATTGCACTTTATTTTTAACACTATCCGAAATGCTAAGTGTAAGATTCAGACTGCCGTAATACTTTGACTCACGGGTTTTAAAATCAACAAGGATAGTATCGTTCTTAAGACCGAAAATATCCGTAAGTGTCCCCGGCAATATCATTAAATGATAATTTGTATTTTCTTTCCATTTTGTAAACGGAGTGATCCTGGTTGTTTTTTCTGTGTTTTTTCCGAGCTCAAGGCTACCTGAAGTAATATTGAAAGTATCAGAATGAATAATAATAAGATCAGTTTGGTTTTCAATCACACTCTTTACATTATTTAGAATTGTAGTATCTTCTTTTAACTGGACAGCTCCTGTATTATCTGCTATAGGATTATTGAACACTAGTTTCAGTGTAGAATTGAGTTCGAAATTTTGATTGCCTTTAGGGCTATTGACAACTGCTAGCTTGAGAGGATTTTTTTTTGCTTTTAATGCCGCTTCAAGTTTGATCATTTTAAATTCAACGGTGCCAATGATATTGTTTCCGTTATTAACCTGAAGCTTTAATGAATCTTTATCGTAATTCTTTACCCAATATGTTAAGGTGTCCTTGTTTTTTGAAAATTCAATAAATTCCTGAACACCTTTTTTATCATTACTCAGATTAGTTACGCGAAGACTATCAGATCCCTGGTTCAGTACGATCATTATTTTTCCGTAAGAAGGATGAGAATACTTTTTGATAAATACCTTGGAAGCGGGTTCCTGAAAAAGATTAATAGAAATGTTTTGTTTTGCGGATGTCTTAACCAGCGTGTCCCAAAATCCAATGCTTTCAGGATCTCCATCATACTTAAAATTTGAATTAAGATCTTTAAGTGTAACTATACGGTAAGTACCTTCTTTTACATTGTTGATTCTGAAAGAGCCATCAGTTGCTGTTTTTGAAAAGTATTCCGGGAGTTTTTTGTATACAGCGCTGTCACTCATATCAGAATATAGCATTACGTATATCCCCTTTTCTGATTTATGATCGAATGCATTCTGAACTTTACCAACCACTTTTAATGAATCAATAAAGTTTCCTGTAGAGAAAATATAGCTGAAATTTTCCTTTGAGTTATTTTCATTAATATCCTGTAAAGCATTTCCAAAATTAATAGAGTAGGTTGTATTGGCGCGCAGCGACTGATCTTCAAAATCAATGATCATTGTTTTGTTCTTTACCTTTATCTCGGGAGTTTTTTCTAAGGGAGGTGATATTATAAGTTGATTATTTATATCCTTTAATTGAATATATTCATCAAATGTCAATTCGATCGATCTGGATTGAAAGTTTGTTGTCGCACTGTCCGGACGGTATTTAACAACTTTCGGAGCATAAGTATCACGTGGCCCTCCACCGGGAGCAACTACCTGCGCGCATGAAGCAAAAAGCATTGAAAGCAGGAATAAAATATATTCGTAATTCTTGAGTCGGTACATCAGCTCATCAATAATTTAAAATCGTACACCATATATTTATAAATTCACACATCCCTGAATAATTTTTATTACCTGTTCAAGGTAATTCTTATCAGTTTCGTCAAAGGCAGCAAGATCTTCACTGTCAACATCAAGTACTAAAGTAACATTCTCTGTTTTATCAAAAGCCGGTAACACTATTTCAGATCTTGATAAAGAACTGCAGGCAATATGTCCCGGAAATTTTTCTACATTTTCAACAATAATGGTTTGTTTCAACTCCCATGACTTTCCGCAAACTCCTTTGCCATATCTGATCCTCGTGCATGCAACAGGTCCCTGAAAAGGTCCTAGTACCAACTCTTCATTTTTTACAAAATAGATTCCCACCCAGAAAAAATTCATTCCGAATTTCAAAGCCGACATAATATTCGAAAGATTCGCGATCAGGTCATTTTCTCCTTCAACTAATGCTTTTATCTGCGGAAGTAGTGATTCGTACTTTTCTTTTTTAGTGGTTCCTGTAACTGCTAATGTTTCCGCCATGCTTAGTTTTTTAACGTTGTAAAGATAAGGAAATGAATGAAAATCCGGGTTCGCCCAATTAACCTTTACCTATTAACTAATAACCTTTTTCTAATTACTCGCATAAGCAATTGTGGCGATGCTGATCTTTACATCCGGTATTTGTAAAAGGGTCTGAGCGCAGGCTTCAAGAGTTGCCCCTGTTGTTATTACATCATCAACCAGTAAAATATGCCTTCCTTTTAAAGGAGCAGGATCTGTGATCTGAAAAATAGTTTCCACATTCTCCCATCTGCTGAATCGCGATTTACGGGTTTGTGTTTCTGAATGATAGGCCCGGTTCAAAGCTGTAAAATTGGTATCAGTCTTCATTGTTTGTGCTAAACCTGCAGCAAAGAATTCACTTTGATTGTATCCTCTTTTCTTTTGTCGTTTGGGATGCAACGGGACGGGGATTATTGTCTCAACGCTTTTAAACGACTCTGACTTACGTAGGTCATAACCATAGAATTTACCAATGGTATGTCCTATATTTTTTTGACCGCGATATTTAAGCTGATGAATAAGGTGCTGCACTTTACCGCCTTTTCCAAAGCTGTAATAAGCCGAAGCCGAATGTATATTTATTCTTCCCCAAAAAATTTTTGCAATGGGATTCTCGTTATCTGTATGGAAATTTGTTTTAGGAAGCTGATAACAGCAATATGTACAAATGCTGTCTTCGCTTTTGTAAAGGCTTTTCCCGCAGGAGACACAGATCTGAGGGAAGATCAGCGAAATGAAATCGTTTAGCATAGTATACTTGTGTAAAGTTAAAATGTATTAACTTTGCCGCACGAAAATATAACAATCCCTGAATATGGAAAACAAGCCGGAAGAAAAAAAGTCGAATAACAGGATCCTAATTATTTTGCTGGCATTGCTGCTGGTTGGTAATGGAGTATTTGCATGGCTTTGGCTGAAAGAACGCGGAAGAGCTAATACGGTTATAGTTGAAAAACAACAGGTGATAGTGGAGCGTGATAATGTAAAAAAAGAGCTTTTGGATCTCCAGGAAGAGTATGCATCACTTCAAACCAATGACGTGGCGCTGCAAAAAGAACTTGAAGACAAAAGAGCGGAAATAGCGGAATTGCTTGAACAGGCTGAAAAGCATAAGGATGATGCTTATATCATTTCAAAGCTTCGAAAAGAAACTGAAACGCTGCGTAAGATCATGAAGCATTTTGTTGTTCAGATCGATTCTCTTAATACTCTGAATAAGAATCTTATTGTTGAAAAGGATAAAGTTTCCGCTGACCTTACAGCAGAAAAAGATAAGACAACTCAGCTTTCAAAGGATAAAGATGCCCTGCAAAGCACTGTAAACATTGGATCTATTCTAAAAGCAGAAAATCCAACAGTAAAAGGAGTTAAGTTTAAATCGGGTGGAAAGAAGGAAGTGGAAACGACTAAAGCTTCCCGCGTTGAACGTATAAAAGTATCTTTCATTCTGGGTGAAAATAAGATCGCGAAAAAAGGTCCCCGTTCTGTTTATGTGCGTATTGTAACACCTGACGGGAAAGAGCTTACTAAATCTCCTGATGAAGGGAATATGGTTAAGTTCAATGGTTCTAAAGGATATTTCGCTGCTAAGCAGGATGTATCTTATAATGGTGAAGATGTAGCTGTTGATGTGTTTTGTCCTAGTCCAACTGAATTTGTTCCGGGTAAATATCTCGTAAATATCATCTGTGATGATGTTATAGTGGGTGAATCGAGTATTACACTCAAATAGCGAATTTAGATTATAGCGTCATAAGGGAAGTCTGACAGGCACTCTCACCGGTCATAAGAATTAACAAGTTTTTAAAAGAAAGCATTCCATATTCGGGATGCTTTTCTTATTTTTGTTATCCTATAAACACCTGATGAATCCTAACATTAACCCCGATTCCGAAAATTTAAGCTCTTCTGAAAAAGAGTTTGAAAAGGTTTTGCGTCCTGCAGAGTTTGAAGACTTTACGGGTCAGTTCGAGGTTGTAGAAAACCTGAAAATTTTTGTTCAGGCAGCCAAACAACGTGGTGAAGCTTTAGATCATGTGTTGCTGCACGGCCCTCCAGGTCTTGGTAAAACCACTCTTGCAAATATTATTGCTTCTGAATTAGGTGTTAATATCAGAATTACTTCCGGCCCCGTATTGGATAAGCCCGGGGATCTCGCAGGATTACTTACCAATCTGGAACCTCATGATGTACTTTTTATTGATGAGATCCATCGTTTAAGTCCTATCGTTGAAGAGTATTTATATTCCGCAATGGAAGATTATAAGATCGATATTATGATCGACAGTGGCCCAAATGCAAGAAGTGTTCAGATCAAGCTGAATCCTTTCACCCTTGTTGGCGCTACAACAAGAAGCGGATTACTTACAGCACCTTTACGTGCACGTTTTGGGATTAATTCCCGATTGAATTATTACGATTCCAAACTTTTAAAAAAGATCATTACCCGCGCATCGGGTATTCTGAATGTTCCTATAACCGAGGAAGCTGCTGCCGAAATTGCAAGAAGAAGCCGTGGAACACCACGTATTGCAAATGCTTTATTGAGGCGTATTCGTGATTTTGCGCAAATAAAAGGTGATGGGAGCATCGATATTGACATAGCTCATATTGGACTCACAGCATTGAATGTAGATAAGAATGGTTTGGATGAAATGGACATCCGCATACTCACTGCGTTGATAGAAAAATTCAAAGGCGGGCCTGTTGGAATTACTACGATCTCCACTGCAGTAGGTGAGGAGGCAGGAACTATTGAAGAAGTTTATGAACCTTTTTTGATCCAGGAAGGATATCTTGTACGTACACCTCGTGGCCGCGAAGCAACTGATCTTGCTTACAGGCATCTAGGTAAGATTCCCGGTTCTTTCAAAGGAAGCTTATTTGATAACGGATAACTCAATCCTTTTTATCTCTTTTCTGAACAAATTTCTTTGAGTAAATAAACGGCAAGCCCAACTCTAAAACAGCATCTTCCTGTCTGTGTACTCCTTTGTGATTTTGGTATTCAGCGTAATAGATCTTCAGAAGGATCAGGAAATATGAAATGATCAACGGACCGAAAATTAATCCTGTTATTCCTAAGAACTTTAAACCAAGAATGATTCCGAGTACGGTGACTACAGGATGGACATCTGCCATTTTTTTTGCAAGCATGAAGCGGATGACATTGTCAAGGCTGCCCATTACTAATCCGCACCAGGCTATCAGAACTAAGCCTTGCCATGTATGTCCGGTAACAAACATATACACTGCAGCAGGCACCCAGATAATTCCTGTTCCGACAATAGGGATAACAGAGCTGAATCCTGTGAGGATAGCCCAGAATACCGCTTCAGGTAAGCCTGTGATGAGATAAATTATAAAAGCGAAAATTCCCTGTGTTAATGCTATCAGTGGAACTCCGATCGCATTGCTGAAGGTCTGTGCTTTAAGTTCGGAGCCGAACATAAGGATCTTTGTTCTGTTGAAAGGGAGTGTATGCAGAAGTGTTGCTTCCGTCCGCCTTACGTTTACAAGCAAAAAGTATAAAAAGAAATACATCATTGTGATGCTCGCGAACATTCCTAATCCTTCATTCAGTATTCCGGAAACCATAGAAGTTGCCGTTGACTGTATGTCCTGAATATTTTTTTCGGAAAGCACCTGCACCCCGAAGCGTTCATTTATAGTGGAGTCTACCTGTTTAAGTTTATCAACAAATTCGGTAGGATGAAGAATGACGGGAGCCACTTTTTTATAAAGCATTGTCACAAATAAACTGACAGGCACCAGAATAATAAAGAAAGAAATTACTATGATGAGAATAGCTGCTCTTCCTTTTTTCCATTTCCTTTTCACGATCAGATGTTCCATCCATTTTTTGAAAAGTACATAAAACATAAGACTTCCAAGAAATGCGGTAAAATATTCCTTCAAAGAGAAAAGTATAAAAACTCCGAAAGCGATGATAACAATCAGGAATATGGTTTTATTTATTTTTTTATCACTAGCAGGCTGCATAATTAATAGTTTTAAGATAGCTCGGTAATTTTTAGTAATTTAGTACTAATAATTTATACCAGGAAATATTGATCCCAAATCAATGTTTTACACAGATCTAAATGCAGGATAACGAAGACTATTTTGAGCAGACGTCCAATCTGATCAAGAATTACACAGAGGACCGTATTTTACTTCTTAAGATTCAGGCAGCAAAAAAAACCGGTAAAATTTTCAGCAAATTAATTTTTGTGATGATCTCTGTAATGCTTATTTTTTTACTTCTGTTGTTCATCAGTATGATGGCGGGTTATTATTTTGCCGACCTTAGCGGCAGCCTGTATAAAGGGTTCAGCGTAGTTGCAGGTATTTATTTAACGGTTCTTATTTTATTTGTGATTCTTTTCAGAAGTTATTTCTCTGTTAAAATAATGGACGCGATCACACAAGTGTTTTTTGAAAAAGAAGAGGATAATTCAGATGAATAATTACAATATAACCAGTTATAAAGATCTTCAGCAAGAAGAGAGATGTGTTAAGCTGCGCCTGAAAGAACAGGAAGAAACGCTGCGACTTCAATTTAAAAAACTGCCTGAAGAGATCGTTGTTACAGGTGTAACCAAAGTAATAACTTCTTTTACCAGTGGCAACATTATTAATTCAGGAGGAAGAATCTTACGTTCTGTAGTTTCTCACTTTTTAAAAAATAATAGCGGTGAAAATATCTTTCAAAATGGTATTAAAACTTTCATCACCAATCTTGTAGATAAATTTATCAATAAAACTGATAAAGAGTAAATTCTAATTCAATTCTTCTTCCTCTAAATAATTCATGGATCATTCGAGAAATACGCTACTGATTAAAACAGAGGCCAAACGGCTTGGTTTTGATTATGTCGGTATTTCAAAAGCCGAATTTTTAGAGGAAGAAGCACCACGTCTGGAGAACTGGTTGAATAATAATATGCATGGACAAATGAGTTACATGCAGAATTATTTTGATAAGCGACTTGATCCTCGTTTATTGGTTCCGGGCGCAAAGTCGGTGATCTCAATGCTTCTTAATTATTATCCTTCCGAAGAACAAAAAGATAACACAGCTCCGAAGATCTCGAAATATGCCTACGGAAAAGATTACCATTTTGTGATCAAAGAAAAACTAAATGCTTTATTGGAGTTTATTAAACAGAATATTGGGGATATTGAAGGGCGTGCTTTTGTTGATTCAGCTCCGGTATTAGATAAAGCATGGGCGAAAAAAAGTGGTTTGGGCTGGATAGGGAAGAACAGTAATCTGATCAATAAACAAAGCGGATCTTTTTTCTTTATTGCTGAATTGATCATTGATCTTGAACTTGAATATGACGGCCCTATAAAAGATTACTGCGGCACCTGTACCAAATGTATAGATGCTTGTCCGACCGATGCCATTGTTTCTCCTCATGTTGTTAACGGAAGTAAATGCATTTCCTATTTTACAATTGAATTGAAAGAGAGTATTCCAAATGATGTAAAAGGCAAATTTGATAACTGGATGTTCGGATGTGATGTTTGCCAGGATGTTTGTCCATGGAACCGGTTTTCAAAACCGAATACAGAACCTCATTTTAATGCTGAAAGCGGAATGTTGGAATTCAGTAAAAAGGATTGGGAGGAGATCACTGAAGAAACTTTCAAACGTGTATTTAAGGATTCAGCTGTTAAGCGGACAAAGTTTGCCGGCTTAAAAAGGAACATTGAGTTCCTGAAATAAAATTTTATTCTGGAACGTCATTGCGAGCCTGAGCGAAGCAATCTCACACCAGAAAAATGTGTCACCAAACTAAGCTATAATGAGATTGCCGCGGGCGAAAAACCCTCGCAATGAAGCTGCGAAAAAAAAATAATTCTGCGTGCTTCTTAGTGTTCTCCGTGCCTCAGTGGTAAAAAACTAAGATTTAGTCACATTCTTAAAAACTTCCATGATTTCATTCTTGTACTGATGACCGAAAGTGGTAAGGCACCACACTTTTAAAAGTGTTTTTTCATCAGGTTTAAGCCATTTAACGGCCTTGGTAAGCTCTTTGCGGAAAAGGGTCTTGTCAAAGCTTACTTTTTCCAATATATTTTTACTTAATTCGAACATGATGTTGTATTAAGGATGTTGTCTTTTTACTTTATAATCGAAGATACTTAACTTCCTACGAAAAATCAAGTACAAAGTTACTTTCTTGAGAAGGATCCGGGAACAAATTTCTTGTTAAAAAAACTTAATTATTTCTCGCCCCAGCGGTAACTATCCTGCTCCAGACCGCATAAGTCAATTGCCCTGTCTACAACAGTTGCAGCCAAAGCTTCAAAATCGGCTGGATTGCTGTAAAAGGACGGACTTGCAGGGCAAATTATTCCGCCAGCTTCGGTAATGGTCTTCATGTTATTAATATGAATCAGACTGAGAGGAGTATCACGGTTAATAAGGATGAGTTTTCTTCTTTCCTTTAGGATGACATCCGCAGCTCTGGTAGTAAGATCGTTGCTGATTCCGCTGGCAATACGGGCCATTGTTCCCATCGAGCAGGGACAAATGATCATTGAATTGTATTTAGCGGAGCCGGAAGCAAATGGAGCATAGAAATCGGATTTGCTGTAGATCTTAAATGGAATTTTCTCATAATCAGAATTTCCCAATTCGTGACGCCAAACATCTTTTGCGTTATCAGACATGATCACACCAACTTCTGCGATCTGGTCGGAAAGCTTCACCAGTTTATCAAGAAGAACCTTCGCATAAATAGAGCCGCTGGCTCCGGTTACAGCAACTATGATCTTATGCTTATTCTGTTTTTGCATCTTTTCCACGAAATTCGTAAGTCAAAGTAAATGCCAGCACATTATTCCGCTGCCCCGGATTATTCCATCTGGTACCCCCGGATTGATATTCGCGGATCGGTAAAAGGGAATTTGTATATCTCCAGTTCATAGAAAGATTATTAATGATCTTGTAAGTGATCCCAAATCCTGCGCTTAATTCAGTGCTTTCGAAAGGCTCAGGCATAAAAACCTCACCGAATTCATTGTATTCTTTATTACTGATAAGATAACCGAATGCCGGCCCGGCTTCAAATGTGAATTTTTTCTGATGATACTGTAATAACAAAGGAACTTCAATATAGTTCAGGCCAAGATAATAATAGGAATAATCTCCATTATCAGGATCAGAATTATGCTTGCTTCCTTTTTGAATGAAGATCATTTCCATGGTGGAAGTCCATTTTTCATTGATCTTGCCCGTAACATAAATTCCCCCTATAAATCCCGCTTTATCAAAACCTCCGTATGTATCACCTTCTACCTGGCTTGTGCTTAATCCGGCTTTTACTCCAACCGTAAAACGCTTTTGGGCATAAGAGTTAAAGGCCAGCAAATAAAAGACTATCAGCAATACATTCTTCATAGAACAAAGTTAGTTAAAAAGAAACGCTCTGCAAAGCTTGCAGAGCGTTCAGGAAAATGAGTTGATTAACGATCAATGAGGGATCACTGTTGCTTCTGCCGCCTGGATCACTTCATAATTAGTTGTGTTATAAATAAAGGCAACCACATAGCAATGTTCAGGATCGCAGGTATTTCCAAGATATGCAGCAGGTAATGTATAGGTGTAATTCTTAGTGATCGGGGCATTCGGAGTTATTGTTCCGGCAACCAATGATTCGCCCCAGGTCCCGTTTATATTTGCACGCAGCACATGCTGATGAACATAATTGGGATCATGAACGGATCCGTCAAGCTGCCAGTTTACGATACTGTCCTGGGTGATCATCACAATAAGATTGTAGCTTCCGGTTGTTAATGCTTCATTGACAAACTCCGAAGATATATTCGTGCTCAGGCTTCGTGTGGATGAGTTATATGTATTTGTGATTGTTATATCAGCTTCAGCAGGAAGAGCAAGTAAAGCGGAAACTTCTGTCGGCCATGTACTGTAACTTTTAACATGATCAGTGGATGTTCCATCATAATCTTTTCGGTTGATCAAACCATTCGGATTTCCAACGTTTGAAACTCCGAAATAAGTCGGACTGTCATAAGCTGTTCCTGCCGCAGTGCGAAAATCAGTCTGGTAGGATCCCGCAGGAGCCCCGGCAGGAGTCGTAGGCGTAGCAAAAAAACCTGCGTGTACAGCTACAACTATTACCTGTTCTCCAAAAGAATTCTTAAGCTGGTTTGCCGCGATAGCAGCTTGCGGACAAGCTGTACATTTATGTCCCGTATAATCTTCAACGAGCACTCTTCTGATATGAGTGGAGGAATCCGGTCTACCGCCACCTCCGATAGATTCATTAGGATTGGCAACATAATCGCAGGAATTTAGAAGGACTGCGAAAAATAAAAATGTTATAGAAAAATATTTTTTCATTTTTTGAATGATTAAAAGCTGCTGGTGATTGTAAGTGTTACCCCATTAGATGCAGGAACATTTCGGCATACACCGCCAACACAGAAGATTCCTTCTCGTTGCTTGCCGTACATTAATTCTATACGATTAGCATTTTTAATATATCCTGCACTTAAACTATAATAATGGTAGCGTTCGTTTACATGTGAATTTCCATAGTTATACTGATCGCCCACAGCAATGTACCAATTAGAGCTTACAGTATATTCAAGTAATACAAATGCCCAATCCTGTTTATCCTGTTTTGTAGCCATGTTTTGCAGCTCAAGTCTCAATGCACTTTCCGGCTTGAATTTATATGTTACATCCACCACAGCGATGTTGGAATAGATCATGCCACCGCCCGGTTTCTGGATCACATCTTTATTGTATACCTGGTATGAATAAATAAAACTTGCTTTCCATTTTTTGTTGAATTTCTTATTGATCTCAACATAGAAATCGCGGAAGTAAACTTCTTTACCTATTCCGAGATAATTAGAGGAATACATTTTTTTTGCAGTATCAGTAACAGGATTCAGGTTGGTAGTATCAAGGCTGTTAGAACCCGAATAATTGATCAGAATTTCGGTCCCGTATTTTCCGCCAAGCAATGATTCCTTTTTGAATTTATATTTTAATTCTCCTGAAAATTCCATTTCACCTCTTGCCTGAGAAGCATAAGGATAGAAAGTAAGTAAACTATAAGTGTGCTGTTTGTTGAGCGCAGGAATATAATTAAGT
>JAJTCJ010000006.1 GCA_021323165.1 Bacteroidota bacterium
CATCAAGTAAAATTTCTAATGTATCAATGCTTTGTAAATTAGAAGGAAAAGCAAAAGCCTGAGTATTATATTGCGGGTGAATAGGATTAATTCGCATGATGTATATTTTTTAATTTAACCTAACTAGGTATGTATACTTGCATAGAAAAAAATAGATGCCTGAAAATATTTTTTTTATACTGACCCCAAAAGATCAATTTAATATCAAAATACTGAATACCAAATACTTATGATACAAAAAGAAACAATTCCAACGATTTCAAGGAAAGAAAACACCTGAAAAAAGGTAAGAAATTTTAATTTTTTTAAAGAAAAAATTTTTTTAATTCTTAAAAAGATCAAAACACATTTCAAGGTGAGTCCCGTTTTGAGAAAAGATAACAGTATCTGCAAAGTTTTTAATAAGAAAAACTCCTCTACCGTTTGGCTCTTCAATTAATTCAGAGCTCGTAGGATCAGGAACTCCAGCATAATCAAAACCTTCTCCTTCATCCTTAACGGTGAAACAGAGATATCGGTTTTCCTTAGTTTTAATACTCAAAAAGACTTTTTTTGAAGGGTCATACCGGTTACCATGCTTTATCGCGTTAGTAACTGCTTCATGAAGAGCAATCCAGATACCGGTGTAGTTTTCTTCTTTAATATCGTGCTTTTCCTTAATCTTTAATATGACAGTTTCTATCACATCAATACTTTCAAGACTGGAAGGTAATTCCAGAGCCTGGGAAAATGAGTCGTTATCTAAAGGAGATCTTAACATTTCTGCACGGCTAAAGTATTCTGATAATGATTAAAAACAAATGTTGCAGGCATAATTTTTTTAAGATGAAACTTAGGAGTCGGATGCTATTTTTCTCCCCATTTTGTGCAACAGAAAATCCCGTTGGTTCTCACTTATTCTTCTACTGTTAAGGTATACGGAAATTCAGTTCTAAAAGTTATCCATTCCAGAAATCCTAAAAATTAATGTTTCGGTTCTTAAACAAATCAGTACGTTTAAAACATTTCACCGGATATAATTTATGAAACAAACCATTTGCAAGTTAAGTGTTAAAAGAACGTTTATTTAAACTGTATCTTTAGCTCCATGCTTTTCGAAGATACATACTTTACAATACAAGAGCCTTCAGAAGGATTATTTAAGGATAAAGCGAGTAAATTCTATTCATTTGCCTTTCCGGTTACAACCGAAGAAGAGATCAAAAATCATCTTTCCCAATTACGTAAACAACATCATTCAGCAAATCACCACTGTTACGCTTTTCGATTAGGTGCAGATAAACTAGCATCGCGTTCTAATGACGATGGAGAGCCTTCCAATACTGCAGGAAAACCGATCCTTGGTCAAATCCAATCCAAGGACCTTACAAATATCCTTATTGTGGTTGTTCGTTATTTTGGAGGTACGCTGCTTGGAGTAAGCGGTCTTATAAATGCATACAGGCAGGCCGCAGCCGAAGTGATCAGCAATTCTGTGATCATTGAAAAAACAGTTAAAGATGTATACGAGCTTAAGTTCGATTATCTCCAAATGAATGATGTAATGAGGATCATCAAAGACGAGAATCTCACTATCCACTCACAGGATTTTGAACTCTCTCCTGCCCTTACCTTTTCTGTAAGAAAAAACAGTTCAGGAAAGATCTATGAGCTGTTAAAATTATTGAATGGAACTCAGCTTACCTATCTTAAGACATTTTAATTTCAAGATGTAAAATCCGTACATTCGTGACCTCTTATAACAATCAATTTAAACTTCGATTATGAAATTATTAAAAACCATGTGTGCTATTCACGCTCCTTCCGGAAATGAAAGTGCAATGACAGATTTTTTACTGGACTATATAAAAAAGAATAAAAAATCATGGAAAACAAAACCAAAAGTTTATTCCGGTGAAGGATTTCAGGATTGTATTGTACTGGTTTTCGGTAAGCCCCGCACGGCAATCTTTGCTCACATCGACAGTATTGGTTTTACTGTAAGATACGGTAAACAGCTTGTAAAGATCGGGGGGCCGCGCATGGTAAGCGGCTTTGAGCTAGTCGGAGAAGACAGTCAAGGAAAAGCAGAAGTAAAGTTAAAACTTGCAGAAGACAAAAAAACGAAAGAAGTAAAGCTGGAATATGCTTATAAACGAGATCTCGAAACAGGAACAGAACTCACCTTTAAGCCCAACTGGAGAGAAGATAAAGAATATGTTCAGTGCTGTTATATGGATAACCGTCTTGGTGTTTACAATGCATTAAAAGTGGCGGAAACATTAAAAGACGGTGTGATTGTTTTCAGCTGCTATGAAGAACATAATGGAGGAACCGTTTCATTCATCCAAAAATTTTTACAGGAAAAGTACAAGATCAACAAAGCGCTTATCTCCGATATTTCCTGGATCACTGAAGGTGTTCAACCGGGTAAAGGGCCTGTGATCTCTATGCGGGACAGCCTGATTCCGCGAAGAAGTTATGTTAGCAAAATCATTGAAATCGCTAAGAAACAAAAGCTTGCATATCAGCTTGAAGTGGAAGGCTCTGGCGGCAGTGATGCAAAAGAATTACAAATGGCAGAGTATCCATGGGACTGGTGTTTTGTGGGAGCAGCTGAACAGCATGTACATTCACCTGATGAAAAAGTTCATAAGAAAGACATACAAGGAATGATTGATCTGTATAAAGCGTTAATGGATAAACTGTAAAATAAAAAAGCTCCTTTCGGAGCTTTTTTTATAACATATTCTTTCGTTTGAATAATGCACCTTTCTGAATAAAGTACTTGAGCGAGATCTCTGCTCCTCCATTCATCTTAGATACTTTTTTATATGTTGAAACATTTATATCATAGGAAACACCAATTCCAAGATCACCCAATTCTAAATACAACTGAGGGATAACTGCATCGTTAACACGATAATGAACTGCTAACATAATTCCTGATTCATTAATGAATCCGGTGATCTTAGTACCATTCTTTAATCTGTAACGCAGACCGCAGCCAACAGTTATTTCACTTGAAGGACCCTGTAATACATACATTGCAGAGGGACGAACCGAGATCTTTGTACCGTTCTTATCAAAATGTCCGTTTACAGTCGCTACAAGCTTTCCATATAGTTTTTCGGTAACGGTGTAATACCTTTGAACCGGCCTGTTGATGTGATAGTAAGCAGCACCTATGGCAAAGCGCTTCGCTTCATTTCTATCAAGCGTAGCTTTTCCGCTGAAATATTCATAATAGATCCCCGCTCCGATATCAAGATACATAAATGAGGATGAAGCCATTGTTTCATTAGAACTTACGTTCGGATCGAATCCGGTTCCGTTATATTGATTTCCCCAGGTCGCTGCTGAAAGATTAGCTTTGTGCTGAGCACCGCCTAATGAAATCCCCATAGAAAATTTACTCTCACGGCTAACAGGAAGAATAGCTGCAAGACAAACATTCAACTGCGTGAGTCCAAATTGAGAGTCTCCGGCTTTATCATTAAAAAAATTAATACCTGCACCTAAATGCGCTTTATGTTCATTGTAATCAAACAGGGGAAGATCGAATGATACCGCTTCGGTATTGAAGGATTTCCCCATTGCCGACCATTGATTTTTATAATTTACAATAGCACGCATGTATCCATTATAAACTCCGGTTGCTCCAGGGTTTAACAATTGAGGAGTTTCATTGAACTGAGAAAAATGAATATCCTGACAAAAAGCAACATTCACCGGAAGAATCGCTATTGAACAAACTATATATAAATGTAACTTTTTCAAAATAATATGATTTTAATTCTGAATATGATCTTTACAATTATCTGACTAAAGTGATGTTTCCTTTACGTGTTATATCAGTTCCATCCGGAAGCTCTCCGCTTAAGCGGTAAGCAAAAACACCCGGATTTAATTCAACACCGTTTAATTTTCCGTCCCAGCCTTTTAATTGATCATTTGTTTTGAACACCAGTTGTCCCCAACGATTATAGATTGCAAAATCAAGATCTTTAATATCTCCGAGAACCATCAGTATATCATTGTTACCATCCCCGTTTGGAGAAAAGGCGCTGGGAACTGCAACCTCATATTCAGGTGTTATCAAAGGTGGTTCAGTTACAAGACGAAATACGGCAACAACATTCTCAGCCTGGGTGTAAGTGACTTCTGATGAATCACTCATTATTCCAGGGCTTGGAGTATGGTTAGACATTTGCCAGTGATCGAACACATAATTTGAGTTGATAGAAGTTGCTTTAAGTTTTGTTAAAATGCCTCCAAAATAATTTCCCGTGTATATATAACTTGCAGGTTCTATACTGTTTATCTTTATTTTACCTGCGCCTGCAGGACTTACATCATACGTAACAGCATACGGACCAGTAAAGTCATAACAATCTATCAGACCTTGTGTAAGAGCAGTACATCGTGCTTCTATAGAATCCCTGAATCTTAACACATTTGCCTGCCAACCACTCATATTGCCTCCCCATTTACCTATCTGCCCGGCCATCTCCGGCTGAATCACAGCGATCATACTATCATAGAGCGGCAACGCGAAATCACAACTTAATGAAGTATTCATAAGGTCAATATACCGGGATTCATAATATTGCTTGAATCCTTCGTTTGCCATTAATGCATTTAAGATTTCAGTATGGCCTTCAGAACCTGAAGGGGAAACAGTTTCAACATTACAAGGATCCGCACTTGCTGATTCATCCGGGATACCGGTGTAATTCACATAATGTCCGAGGATAGCATCAAGATCCCATAAGGTGTAACGCCACTTCTTTTTATCTCCGTTTGGATCCAGTCCTCTCCACCATGAAGTATTCCAGTTAAGCCAATCCATCGTTACAAGCCATGAATTGTAAACGAAATAATCAACGAAGCTTTTTGTATTGAATAAGCTATCTACATAATCATAATTCGATTGAACAGCCATACTATTTGAAGTGATGAAACTTCTCAGAGTATTCCAGTCAGTCTGAGCCTGCGGGCCGCCATAAGCACTCCATGTACTGCCCCAGGTTTGAAGGAACTGAACATTCGGATCATTTTGCTGATAATAATAATCGGTAAAATCCAGGTCATCAACTTTTTCACGGATATCGTAAACTCCCCAATATTGTCCGTTAACATACAGAACGCATGGTTTCCAGGTACGGGCATCCAGGTTAAGTCCTCCTCGCTGAGAAAGATAATGAGTATATGAATCCCGGATATGAGCACCACCCGGTTCGAACGGATAATTATCATTCGCTGCAGCTTTGAAGATCAATCGCTGAAAAGAATCCCTGTCCTTGATATCAAACACTTTGTGATTAACTGCATTGTTATAACCGAACTCATCTTTAGAGACGTAATCGAATCCTCTCTGGCTATATGACCATGAATCATTACCATGTTCATTAGTTTCACCATTTGTTTCAGCAACGATGGCTTTGGATTCATCAAAATATTCCAATCCGGTTTCAGGTGTGATCTGACTACCTGTAAGCAATGTCATTGTTTGGTTACCAAAAACTGATACTACCGGGACAGTATGGGTATTATTGATGAAATAAGTATTGCTATTCACAAAACTTGGAGGCACCGAAGTATTTGAACTAAATGCTCTTGCTCTTAAAACTGTTGTTGAAGAAACAGTAACTGGTGCTGAATATAATGTTGAGCTTGTAGTTGGAACCGAGCCATTCGTAGTGTAATAAATACTTGCACCAGCATCAGACGAAGAAATTGTAACTGTTTGTGCTGAACTATAAAACCCAGCAGCCACACTCATTGCAGGCAGTGTAGCGTATTCAAGTTTTGCTCCGGTATTAGTGGCCCCGGGAGTTGGAGTTGTAAATACGCCCCATGTTGAAGCTCCGTCAGGAATTCTTCCTCTGGAATGATTAGCCTGGTTTGGTTTAAGAGTCATCGAATCAAGGACTGCACCTGAAGGGTCAGAAAGAATTATTGCTTCGGGTTTCGTTTGTGTGAATGCAAAACCTGCATGCACATTAGATCCAGAAACAACATCACGGCTTGAACACCAAATTCTAAGAAACCCATTCGCAGGAACAGATACTCCTGCCGGGATGGTCCATTTGTCTGGGTTGCTAAGCTTATCGCTCAGAAAGTATCCACTAAGACTTACAGATGATGCTCCTGAATTATAGATCTCGATCCAATCGGGAGTTTCACCAAAATTATCAGTGAAAGAAGATACATTTGCACCGGAATATTCATTGATCACCACTTGTCCGCTTGCATTCATAGAAAACAAAAAGACTACAAAAGTGAATGATAAACTCTGAAAGTAATGTTTCAGGCTCATGGGAGATTTTTAGAAATTTGAATAATACACTAATGTAGTAAAAAAGAGGAGGTTTGCAAAATTGTAACAGATAAGTTAACTGTCCTTTAGCACTGATTTCCATTTTGTTGATTCAGCATATTCTTTTATGATATTGTTTCTCTGAGTCAATAACTTCGTTAAATATTTTGTCAGAATTAGTTTGTCAACTAAACTGCCGATAATTCCGAAAGGAGATGAGTACTTGAAAACATCTTTCATAACAATTACATTTCCGATAGCCTCAAAATAATGGTCGTGAATAATAAATTTAAATGGCCCCTTTAACTGCTCATCACGAAAATGAAAAGGATTTTTGAAAGCTGTAATTTTAGAAGTTAATTTTTGTCGGACACCGAAATGCGTGGCTTGCCAGGTTACAAACTCATTTATATTTATTAGACCGCTCATTCTCCCATCAATTGCAGTTTCACCAGTATGCGCTGTGGATATTTTATGAAGATCAATACTTCTCGATAAATCAAAGCAAGTTTGAATGTCCGACTTAATATGCGTTTCAAGAATTATTGTCTGCATATTTACTGTCGATTTAAATTTACAAATACAGTTATTTCCATCTTAAAACTTAACCGTCACACCCATTCCTAAATTAGTTCCATCCCCTCTGTAAGTTATTTTAGTCCCGGTTGGATTAATATTTTTACTCCGATCATTTGAGTAAGTCATATCGGAATAATTAAAACCGCCATAACCAAAAACAAAATACATCCCTATGTAATCATTAAAATAAATCCTTGGATTTAATGAAAGACCATAATTAATTCCATTATCCTGTCTCATATTATGAGATAAGTCATTCTCCGCTAATCTATAATTAGAAAGGCCGGCAGTAACTACTATCGGCATATCAAACTTCTCGGTCTTTATGAGATGAAAATTTACCATAAAATCAGTATCAATAATTCTGATGGATCTTTTAAATCCTGTGTGGGAATTACGTTGAGTTAAAAAATCTGAATAGGCAAAACGCCCGCCAACAGCAAGCCAGTCGGTTATCCCATACTCAGCTGTTAGCGGATACATCATACAAACGGCCCCTTCAGTTGTATAATGATGAGAAGAACCTTTATACGAATAATGAGTTTCAGTTATATACACTCCAAAACCTAAACCAAGCCCTATAGCAACATTTCCCTGGTGGAAAGCATCGTC
Organism: Bacteroidota bacterium; assembly: GCA_021323165.1. Lineage (GTDB taxonomy): Bacteria > Bacteroidota > Bacteroidia > 2-12-FULL-35-15 > 2-12-FULL-35-15 > 2-12-FULL-35-15. The sequence goes on from JAJTCJ010000006.1 coordinate 7,493, forward strand.
CTGAGCTTTTCCATTAAAAAATGCAGCTAGAGCAGCTATAATCAAAACAACCTTTTTCATGAAATTTTTAAAATGATAAGAATAGCTTAAAACTTAACTATTAATCCCAGTCCAAGGTTTGCACCGTTCCCTTTTAAGCTGAACTTAGTGTTGTAATTATCATTCAGGTTTGAATCAAGGTCATTTGAAAATTCAACGCTGTTATAATTGAAACCTGCATAACCAACATTAAAAAACATTCCGATATGATCGCCAAAATAAATTCTTGGATTCAAAGCAACACCGAAATTCAATCCGTTATCTTTTGCCATAGAATTCAAAGGGTCGTTATCCTGAATTTTAAAATTTGAATAGCCCACAGTTAAAACAATAGGCATATCAAATCTTTTGGATTTTATTAAATGGAAATTCAGCATCAGGTCGGCATCCATACCCGTAGTTTTTTCTTTATATCCTGTAATTGTATCTTTTTCGGTAAAGTAATTTGAATATGCAAAACGCCCCCCGATTCCAAGCCAGTTTGTAACACCATATTCCACTGTTAAAGGAAAGATTGCAGATATTGCGCCATCAGTTGTATCGTCTTTTACAGTAACACTACCATAAGTGGCTTCAGAATGAAGCTGTGTTCCATAAATACCTAATCCTATACCTAATCCAACACAAACGTTTCCTTTTTGAAATGCTTTATCCTGAGCATTCATATTCATAAATACAGTTATCGCAGCGATCGTTAACAAGACTTTTTTCATTTTATATTTTATTATTTTAGAGTTTTAATTAGACATAATTTACTTCCAGACAGTGAGTATAATTGCAGCAAGAACAATTCCTACTACATGGTATCCTGCATCTATCAGCGTTAATTTTGCAGGACGCTGCCCATACCAGTTGTTAATAGCAACAACTGTGGTGGTGTATCCAACACTTATAAAAAGTCCGACTTTAATGGCAGATACGCAATTAGGCGTTCCTAGCATCCAGATAATAAATGCGGTTACAAAACAGATAACGAGTAAAGCAAAAAAAGTATAAAGAAAAACGATCTTACTTCCGCTTCTTAGCTGCTCCTCTGTTCTTCCAACATTTTGAACCCATGGTTTCTGAAACAAAACAGGTGAATACCACAATGCACCTAATGCGAAATAAACAATTGCAGAAACTGCTAATGCCAGATAATTTATTTGATGTAAAAATGTTTGAAACATAGTTTTAGGGTTTTAAAATGATCAAATAAAGTTAAAATAATATTCTGTTAAAACAATTGCTTAATAAAGAAAGTTGAAAGCGTTACAAGTATAATTGCCACAGTATCAAGTACCAATCCTGCTTTCAACATATCTTTTACTTTAAGCCTGTTACTACCAAAAACTATAGTATTTGGTGCGGTTGCTACAGGTAGCATAAATCCGATTGATGCAGCCAGTGTTGCCGGGATCATCAGAACAAGCGGATGCACTCCCATTGTATGCTGAATAGCAATTAATATTGGCAGCATAAGCTGGATGCAGGCAACATTGGAAGCAAATTCGGAGATAATTGTTATTAGGATACACAAACCAAAGACAAGCAGATAAATATTTGTTGAAGAATCAAAATTTAGCTGCTGAGAAAACCATCCGCTTAAACCTGAGATCTCAAAACCTTTTGCCATCGCAAATCCTCCACCAAACAAAAGAACGATATCATAAGGAAGTTTAGTAACATCCTGCCATGTGATTATTGCTCTGCTCTTTTCTGATCTTGCAGGTATTAAAAATAGCAGCAATGCCATGAAGATGGCAACAGTACTGTCGCTGAGAAAAGTTTTATTTGAGAATAAATTGCTCCAGCCTTTGATCACAAACATTCCGAAATCAATATCTTCACGGGTAAACCAAAGTATTGCAGTAAGACAAAAAATGGCAGAAACAACTTTCTCTTCATATGTCATTTTACCCAATTGCTTATATGAATCCTGAAAATATTTTTTATCAATATTCAATTTAACATCCTTTTTAATGAACATTTTTTTCAGAACTAAAAAGGAGATTAGTAAAAAAACGAGTGCTACCGGAAAACCAATAATGAACCATGATAAAAAATTCATGTCATGATTGTCAGGAAATTTTTCAGCGTATTCTCTTAGAAAGATCATATTTGTTGGAGTTCCAACAAGTGTTGCCATCCCTCCTATTGTTGCTGAATATGCGAGTCCTATCAGTAATCCAGAAGCCATTTTATGAGAATGCTGTTCATCTTTAAAATGCTTTTCGATCTGAACTATTACAGCGAGGACTGCAGAGATTAGCATCATAACGGTTGCTGTATTTGAGATCCACATTGAAAACAAGAATGAAGTAAGCATCACACCAAATAAAATTTTTGACGGGCTTGTACCTACGATCATTAAAATCCTTAAAGCTATTCTCTGATGAAGGTTCCATCGTTCTATCGCGAAAGCAATTATAAAACCACCTATAAATAAAAAGATGATCGGATCCATGTATTGAAAAGCTGTTGTTCTTGAATCTGCGATTCCCAGAAGAGGCATTAAAACAATTGGCAACAATGCAGTTACAGCCAGATGAACCACTTCAGTAAGCCACCACACAGCCATCCATACAGCCACACCGGCCATTCTTGTAGCCATTGGATTACCTGGTACAAGATCAAAACTTAAATATATTATTACTGCAAGCAAAGGCCCGAGCAGCAATTTTATATTTTTTGAATAATCCATTCGATTAAAAATTTAGTTTTGCAAGTGTAAGACCCTGTTATGAAAAACAAACATAAGCATATTCTTTCTACCTTTTTGTTTATGGCTTTCGCGATATCCATATCGTCCTGCAAAAGAAACATAACTCAGAATAACACTGAAGTGCAGGAAGTGAGAGACAGTTCGTATAAAGCTGCAAAAGTTATAAGTTACGCTGTAGATGGCTGCAGCTGGATGATCGAACTTGAAAATGGAAAAAAGCTTCAGCCGGATATTTTAAAAACAGAATTTCAAAAAGAAAATCTTCCTGTCTGGATAAAATATACTATAAAAAAAGGCGCTGTTGGAATTTGTATGGCAGGAACAATGATCAACTTAATAGATATTGAATTAAGAAAATGAGCGGATTAAGAATTGTTTTTATGGGTACCCCTGAATTCGCGGTTGCCTCATTAGATATATTGGTACAAAACAATTACAATATTGTGGGAGTAATAACTGTTCCCGATAAGCCCGCAGGCCGGGGACAACAACTTCAGCAATCTGCGATAAAAAAATATGCTCTTGAAAAAGGATTAAATATCCTTCAGCCTGAAAAACTAAAAGCAGAAGAATTCTTAAATGAACTTCGCTCTTTAAAAGCTGATCTTCAGATAGTAGTTGCTTTTCGAATGCTTCCTGAAGTAGTATGGAAAATGCCTCGCCTGGGAACATTTAATCTTCATGGCTCATTGCTTCCGCAATACAGAGGTGCTGCTCCGATTAACTGGGCTGTGATGAACGGAGATAAAGAAACAGGAGTCAGTACCTTTTTTCTTCAGCATGAGATCGATACTGGAAAAATAATATTCCGCGAGAAGACAGTTATTGGTGATGATGAAAGCGCGGGAGAGATCCACGACAGGCTGATGATAATTGGTGCTTCACTGGTTTTAAAAACTGTTAAAGCTATCGAGAATAATAATTATCCTCAGACAGATCAATCAGAATTTATTGCAAAAGGCGAACAGGAAAAGCATGCACCAAAAATATTCAAGGAAGATTGCAGGATCAACTGGCAGGATCCAATGAAAAAGATCCATGACCATATCCGCGGATTAAGTCCTTATCCTGCGGCTTTCACTGAACTGATCTCTACGGATGATAAAACATATTCTATAAAGATCTTTAAAACAGAAACTGAAAGATCTGATCATACAGAAACCATTGGTTCCGTTCACACCGATTCGAAGACCTATATTAAAGTGGCAGTAAAAGATGGTTTTATAAATATAACAGACCTTCAGCTTCCCGGTAAAAAACGCTTAGCCGTTAGTGAATTGCTTAGGGGATTTCAGCTTAATAACAGCTGGAAAGTCGCTTAAACAAAGGATGTTCTCCAATTAAAAATTTATCCATTATAGTGTATATTCCAGAGGCCCAATGCCCTGTAATGGCACTATAAATATTGGTTCAAAGCAGAGTTTTCCTGAAACATAACTATATATGCCCTTTCAGACGCAGTTATTAACAAAAAGGCGATTTATCAACAATATAGCACTTTTTTACACGGAACTGTTGCATGGTATGCTATTCCGAGTAATTTTGTTCCTGTTCAAGTAAAAATAATTAATGTTTAACCCTTAAAAACTAATCAAATGAACAAAGCAGAATTAGTTGATGCTATCGCAGCAGAAACAAAATTGACTAAAGCTGATGCACAGCGTGCATTAGATGCATTCGTTAACGCTACAACAAAAGCACTTAAAAAAGGTGACAGAGTTGCGTTAGTAGGTTTCGGATCTTTCTCTATCTCTAAAAGAGCTGCAAGAACTGGTCGTAACCCACAAACTGGTAAGGCTATTAAAATCGCTGCTAAAAAAGTAGCTAAATTTAAAGCTGGTGCTGAGTTAGCTAAAACAGTTAACAAATAGTCAGACGACAAATTGTATAAAAGAGTCCTGTAGAAATACGGGACTTTTTTATTTATATAAGTTCCAATCTAATTAACGACAACCTTTTTAACACTTCTTAAATCATCCGAAATCACTTCCACAAAATAAATACCTTTCCTCTGTTTCGTAAAATCAATTATTTTTTGCTGCAAGTTAAAATCAAGAGAAGTATAAATTATCTGGCCTAATTGGTTCTTTACAGAGATCTTTAGCTGTGGAGGATCATCTGATAAATTAGTAATAACGATAAAGCCTCCTGTGGGATTTGGATAGATTAAAAATTGATTCTCTGAATTCATTTCAGAAATACCAATCACTTGTTCATCTTTTAACTTTATAATAAATCCATTATTCCCATAATCATCATTATCTGAATCGTCAATTATAAAACCATCAAATAAGATATCATTGTTATATGTACCTGTTAAATAGATGTTTTCAGTATTATCAGAAATAATTGAACTGCAACTGGCAAAACTGTAATTAAGATTTGATGTTGATTGCTTGAACCATTTGAACTGTCCGGAGTAATCATATTTAACAATATATATATCACTTCGTAAACCCGACTGTCCACTGACTGTATATTCATTACCATTAACATTAATTTTTGCTCCAAAAGTGCCGGATATATATAATCCATTTTGATCAATAGTCAAACCACCAACAAAAACTTCGCTCAAACTGCTTCCATCTCTAACCCAATTTAAGTTTCCTTCGTTGTCATACTTCGCTAAAAAATAACTACCGAAATCACCGGTAATTATTTGTTGATTTGTATTTTCTCCAAAAGTGGCAGTTCCAAGCATCCGGCCTGCAACATAACAGTTTCCGTTATCCTCTGTAACCACTTTTCTTCCCGAATCAGTGTTATCACCGCCTGCTCCTTTAGCCCAGATAAGATTTCCGTTATTATGATATTTGGCAATAAACATGTCTTCCGTAATATAACCGAGTGAATCTATATGACTGCTAATGCCTCCAAAAGCAGTACCTCTAAAATATCCTGTAACATATAGCTCACCGAAAGCACTCAAAGACAAAGAACAGGCATCAGCATTGAAATCTGTATTGGATTGTTTAACCCACAAACAAGCACCAGTATTATCGTATTTCGCAATAAACATGTCTGAATTGTATGGATTTGAAACTAATGTATAGTTCCCAAAATGAGCAGTGTGAGTAATATTACCTGCTATATAAATATAACCATCACCATCAATGCATATATCATTGATAATTTCATATCCGCTTCCACTTCCGATTTGTTTTACCCAGATAAAATTACCATTTGTGTCAAACCTCATTATATAACTATTATTGACACCCTGTAAGGTATCGTTACTATAAGGAGAAGCTGTCATCATAGAATTGTAGTATCCGAACAAATACAAATAACCGTCTTTGTCGACTTTACATCCCTTCACCATTGAGTCTATTTTTTTTATCCAAAGAACAATACCCAAAGGATTTAATTTTGCGATATAACTCTGAAAATAGGATGAATAAAGATTGGTATCCGCAAAAGAAAGAGTATCATGATATGATCCACTGATATAAATATTTCCTGAAAGGTCTGTTTGAACACTATTAATTTGATTACTTGCCGGGCCCGATCCGGACTTTATCCAATCAACCGTTTGAGAAAAAGATAGTAACGAAAGTAAAAGCAGTGCCGTCACAGTCCAAAACTTCACCTTTATTAAATTGAATATCATTGATATGTTGTTTTAAATCAAGGTGTAAAAATTTAAGCCAGCCAGTTCTCATGTTTTAATCTTATGAGAAAAGACTAGATTATTTGTTTTAATCGACCGAAATGCTTGTTTTATATCCAAAAATTATTATATTTTTGTAAGGACTAAACAACAACGCATGAAACCTACATTTCAAACAATGCTTCTTGCATTTGTTTTGCTATTTTCCAGTTCCTTAAACGCCCAGCAAAAAAAAACAACAAAGGATATCAAAAAGATTTTTTTTTACTCTTTTGAAAATCTAACATCCACCGCACAGGTACAAACCCTTGAACAAAATGTGCTTTTTATAAATGGCGTTACAGAGGTTAAATCTAATTATGATTTGGATAAACGAAAAGGCCAGATCATTGTTGTGGTTATTGAAAGAGCAAAAATATCCGAAGGCGATCCTCAATTCAGTCTCGTTAGCTTAAAAAGCGCTATAGTCAAATCACATCTCACTCCACTTGAGGTGATTGAAGAAGATACTGTAATAGAAAACTAATAATTACTCTATGAAACACATAAAATATCTGATCCTTTTATTAGGGATCATTTCAAATACTTTTGCGTTTGCTCAAGACAACATTTGCGGTTCTGCTGTTTTATTAAGTGTTTCAGCAACCTGCACTCCTTCCAGCGGAACTACAGCAGGTGCAACACAAAGCTTTGCCGGTTGTTCCGGAAATGCAGATGATGATGTGTGGTATAAATTTGTGGCCACAGGAACAAGTCATTTGATCACTGTGGCCCCCTCTGCCAGTTTTGATCCTGTGATACAATTATATTCAGGTACATGTTTAGGGCCTCCAACATCTATTGTTTGTATGGATCTTGCCCCTAATGGCATAACGGAAAACATTTATGCAACCGGACTCACTGCCGGAGTTACTTATTTGATAAGGGTTTATCACTATGGAGCCGGTGGCGGATCGAACACATTTACAATTTGTATCACTAATCCTCCTCCAGCTCCGGCTAATAATTTTTGTACAAATGCCATCAATTTAAATGTTACTTCAAGCTGTACAGCAACAAATGGTACTTCTTTCGGAGCAACCATGTCCCAGGCAGGATGTGTCGGAACAGCTGATGATGATGTATGGTATTCTTTTACTGCAACTAATTCTGTTCAAACGATAACTGTCAATCCATCAAGCTATATGGATGTTGTTGTAGAACTGTTTTCTGGTATTTGCGGTGCTTTAACTTCACTGGACTGTATGAACAGCACTGCATTGAATGGAAATGAAGTTATTACTGCAACGGGACTTAATTTCGGATCGGTATATTACATTAGAGTTTATGATGCCGGAACTATGACGGCTGGCGCACCTTTTACAATATGTGTCACCGGAACAGCCTTAACAACACCAGCAAATGATGAACCATGCAACGCAACTGCACTTCCTAATGTAACATCTGCCTGTAATTTTTTAAATTTTACTACAACCGGAGCCACAACTACATCCAGCGCTCCTGTTCCGACTTCATGTACAGGTGATTCCAATCCATTTACAGGCGGCTTCACAACCGGCAGCCATGATGTGTGGTTTACCATAACAATACCTGCAAGCGGCAATATTTACATTACTCCAAAGCCTGACTATGGGATCAGTGACGGAGTTATGGCTTTGTATTCAGGTACTTGCAGTTCACTGGTTCAAATAGACTGTTCTGATGACAATAATTATCCCGGTACCTCAAACGATTTAAAACCATATATAGCAGCAACTGGTTTAACACCTGGATCAATTGTCTATTTGAGGTATTGGGGAACGGCAACAACTTCAGGTGATTTTGGATTATGTGTGTCATCCCCGACCAATGATGAATGTTCGAACGCTCTGTATATTTGTGACCTTAACGGTTATAGCGCATCTACCAGTGCTGCATACACGGCCGACAGGCCTTCAAATATGGCAGGTAATGCTGAAGATACCACAACATATGTTTATACTGCAGGTACAAATTCGGGTGGAATTTTTGGACAAGGAGGTGCCTGGGGAACAGGCTCAAGTGCATATGATGTTCAAATCAACAATAATTCCTGGATAAAATTTACTGCATCCGCTACAACTGCAACTTTGGGTGTAACCGTTAGTGATTGCTGGGATGATCAAGGCATTCAAATGCAAATATTTGCCGGAACAAATTGTTCAAACTTTACTCCTGTTTCAAATTTCGAGGAAAGCGATACTGCATTTTCAATCACTGCTGTAGGATTAACTGTTGGTCAAACATATTATTTAATGGTTGATGGTTTTTCAGGAGATGTATGCAATTATGTTATTACTGCTCAGTCGGGAGTATTGTTTCCTGCAATAGTTGCTGTCCCAGGTACTATTTGTGCAGGAGCATCCACCGTTTTAACAGCGCCTTCCGGTGCCACCAGTTATTTGTGGTCTCCGGGTGGATCTACTGCACAATCAATTACAGTATCTCCGACAACTACTACTACCTATACTTGTGTGGCAGGTGGTGTTTGCGGATATACTCAAACGCTTACAAAAACAGTGACAGTAAATCCTTTACCAACTGTTGCGATCAATTCAGGAAATCCTGTAAGTGTATGTAATAATTCAAGTGTAACACTTTCTGCTTCAGGTGCCACTTCATATTCCTGGAGCACCGGCTCAACTGCATCAAATATAAGTGTAAGTCCGACATCAGCGACTACTTATACCGTTACAGGAACCAGTTCCAACGGATGTACAGCAAGCATCACAGCCAATGTAAGTGTACTTTCACAACCAACGATCACAGTTAATTCAACAAGTGTTTGTGCAGGACAATCTGCTGTTCTTACTTCAGGTGGAGGTTCAACAACATCTTCTTATTCCTGGAGTACCGGCACTTCCGGAACAAATACCATTACTGTTTCGCCTTCTTCAGCAACAAATTATACAGTAACGGGAACAGGCGCAAATGGTTGTACAAATACAGCTGTTGCTTCGGTGAGTGTAAATACTCTTCCTAATATTAGCGTAAATTCTTCGTCAATTTGTAATGGACAAACTGCAACCTTGAACTCGGCAGGAGCATCTTCAACAACAAACTATAGCTGGAGTACCGGAACCTCAGGAATAAATTCAATTAACGTTTCACCAACATCTGCAACCAGTTATACTGTTACCGGAACAGGCGCTAATGGCTGTTCCAATACTGCTGTTGCTAATGTCACGGTTAATTCCTTACCTACTATTACTGTAAACTCTCCTTCTATATGCAGCGGGCAATCCGCTACACTCACTTCAGGTGGGGCTGCTTCAGCAACAAGCTATGTCTGGAGTACGGGAACGAATAATACAAATACTATAACGGTTTCTCCTTCATCACTTACAAGCTACACCGTAACCGGTACTGCAGCAAACAGCTGTACAAACACGGCTGTGGCAACAGTTACAGTTAATGCATTGCCTATAATAAGTGTGAATTCACCTACAATCTGTTTCGGCCAGACTGCCACTCTCACATCAAATGGTGCAGGCACTCCTTTCAGTTATGTATGGAGTAATGGATCAAGTGCAACCAATACAATCAATGTTTCTCCATCTTCACTTACAAGTTATACTGTAACCGGAGCCTCAGGAAATGGATGTACAAACACTGCTGTTGCAACCGTTACAGTAAATTCAGTCCCTACCATTACAGTAAATTCGGCAACGATATGTAACGGGCAAACAGCTATTCTTACAGCAAACGGAGCCTCCTCTGCTTCAGCTTACAGCTGGAGTAACGGTACCAACAGTATGAATACAATTTCTGTTTCACCTTCAGGAGGAACAAGCTATACAGTTACCGGCACTGCCGCTAACAGCTGTACTAATACTGCCGTAGCAACTGTAACGGTAAATTCGTTACCAGTAATTACAGTTAACTCCGGAACTATTTGCAGCGGACAAAGTATAGCTTTAACTGCAACCTCAGGAAATACATATTCCTGGAATACTGGTGCAAGTGGGCCAACTATAAATGTTAGTCCGACTGGAAATACTTCCTACACTGTTACAGGTACCGATGGAAATTCATGTTCCAATACAGCAGTTGCAACAGTGAATGTAAATAACGTTCCTACATTAAGCACAAGCCCTACAATCACCCCATCCAACTGCGGACAATCAACAGGGGCAATCACAGGCGCTGTTGCAAGCGGAAGCGGATCATTATCTTATTCATGGACAAATTCATCAAATGTTGTTGTTGGCAGTTCAGCAAATCTGAATACTCAGCCTGCTGGAACATATAATTTAACAGTTACAGATGGCAATAGCTGCAGTTCATCTTTCGGACCTTACAGCATCACTAATCCTGGAGCACCTGCAGCACCAACAGTTACAGCTACCGATACTATTATTTGTGTTGGAGAATCATTCACTTTAAATGCGTTTTCAAATGCACCTTCACCTGTGTTCAGCTGGACAGGGCCAGTTGCAAGCAGCGCAACTTCAACAATATCTGTATCATCAGCATCATTGACCGATGGCGGGACTTATGCAGTTACTGTTACATCAAGCGGTTGTACGAGTCCACCTTATTTGGTTAATGTCACAGTAAATCCACTTCCTTCTGCAAACGCAGCCAATGCAACAAGTTCAAACTATTGCAGTGGTGATACAATTGCGTTGGTTTCTTCGGGAGGCACTCAGTACAGCTGGAACGGACCTTCAGGTTTTTCATCCACTCAACAAAATCCCAATATTATTTCGTCAATAGTTACAATGAGCGGAACATATTCAGTTACAGTAACTGACGGAAATGGATGTTCTTCAAGCGCAACTACGACTGTAACAGTTGACCAGACTCCTCCTGTTCCAACAGCAAGTGCAGCTGCATCAAATATCTGTGAAGGCCAAAGCATTTCTTTGTCTGCATCATCAAGCGGAGCGACAAGCTATAGCTGGACAGGTCCTAACGGATATAATTCTTCAGGTCAGAATCCGGTCATTACAAATGCTTCTTCAATCCAAAGCGGAACATATTCCGTAACAGCATCAGCAACCGGTTGTACAAGTTCTGCTGCAACGGTTAATATTACTGTAAATACTAATCCTATAGCCGCAGCAAGTATTAGCGGAGCGGTGGTTTGTTCAGGAACAGCGATTAATTTAACATCCGGTGGTGGAACAAGCTATAACTGGACAGGTCCGAACGGGTATACTTCAGGAACTCAAAATCCTGTAATAACCTCTGGAGATACTACTAACAGCGGAACTTATATTGTAACTGTAAGTAATGTAGCAGGCTGCTCAGACACAGCAAGTGTTTCTCTTTTAGTTAATCCAACTCCTCCCGCACCAACAGCCAGTGCAAATGCTTCAAACGTTTGTGAAGGAGATGATATCTTATTCTCTGCCTCATCAACAGGAGCTACTTCCTATAGCTGGAATGGTCCGAATAGTTATATTTCAGGAACACAAAATCCAACAATAATATCTGCAGCCGTTACAGCCAGTGGTACCTATACAGTTGTCGCTTCTGCAGGAAGTTGTTTCAGCAGTCCGGCCATTGTTAATGTTACAGTAAATTCAAACCCGGCTGCTACTGCTTCTGTAAACTCATCAGTTACATGCTCAGGTAGCACATTGAATTTAAATTCAACCGGAGGAGTTTCTTATAACTGGACAGGACCTGCCGGATTCACTTCTATTAATCAGAATCCATCATTTGCAAGTGATGTTGTTAATAGCGGAACTTATACCGTTACTGTGACAAATGCAGCAGGCTGTTCGGACTCAGCAACAGTTTCTCTCCTGGTAAATCAAACACCAAATGCTCCACTTGCAACCGGCGATACAACATGTGTAGGTGATCCATTATTATTAACAGCTAACGGAACCGGAATAATCAACTGGTACAGTGATGCAGCCTTAACATCTCTTGTTGCTTCTGACACAAACGCTTACGTGCCTGTTATAACGACAAACACAACTGCTACGTATTACATTACCTCTACTGATCCAAATGGATGTATAAGTTCTGTAACAACAGCGAACGCATCTAATTACAATGTTGTTGCAAGTGTATCCGCTAGTCCTTCATCAGGTTTTATTCCTTTGAATGTTACCTTCACTAATTTAAGTTCAGGAGTAGATGGAAATGATAATTTTATCTGGTATTCAAACGGAGTGACATTTTCAAATTCATATTCTCCATCATATGTTTTCAATAACCAGGGAAACTATATAATTACATTGATTGCAATTGACGCTCAAAGTGGTTGTGTTGATACTGCATCTCTGAATATTTTCGCAGACGGTAACATTTTTTACACTGTACCAAATATATTCACCCCTAATGGCGATAATACCAATGATGTATTCGAAGTGATCAGTCATGGTATTACAGAAGTTCATGTTGTTATATACGATCGCTGGGGCTTAAAGATGTATGAATTTGACGGAGTGCATGCATCCTGGGATGGGCGCACAACAAGCGGAGTTGAAGTACCGGATGGAACTTATTTTTATCTCTTCAATGCTAAAGACGTGAATGATAAAGAATATAAAGAGCAGGGACACGTAATAATAATGAGATAGTATTTTTATTTAATTGGAAAAGCCTTTCAGAATATTCTGAAAGGCTTTTTTATTTTTAGTAATTTCACAGCCCAAACAATTTTAAAGATGAGTAAAGCAGATAAAATAAAGAATTTTGACCCTAATAATTTAGGAGACAAGAATGCCAACATTTGTGGATTACCTTTCACTACCGATGAGGCTGAAGTAGTTATTATTCCTGTTCCATGGGAAGTAACAGTTTCTTACTCTGCTGGTACAGCCAAAGGACCCGCTGCAGTATTCGATGCTTCCTTCCAGGTTGATCTTTTTGATCCAAATATTAAAGATGCATGGAAAATAGGATTAGCTATGGATGAAATCCCTTTCGCTATCGAAAAGAAAAGTAATCTCCTGCGTAGAAAAGCAGAAACATACATCTCGATGCTTGAAGATGGGAAATCACCCGAGAAAAACGCGGTGATGAAAAATATCCAGACTGAAGTCAATGCTGCCTGCAGAGAAATGAATGCATGGGTAAAAGAACGCGCCCTTCATTTTATGAATAAGAAAAAAGTAGTTGCATTGCTTGGAGGTGATCACAGCACACCTTACGGAATGATGCAGGCGCTTGCGGAAAAACATAAATCATACGGCATACTTCAGATCGATGCACATGCTGATCTTCGTGATGCTTATGAAGGATTTGAATTTTCTCATGCTTCTATCATGTTTAATGCATTAAAAATTAAACAGGTGTCAAAACTGGTTCAGATAGGGATTCGTGATTATTGCGAAGCAGAATATAATATTGTGAAAAATTCCAAAGGCAGAGTTGTTTCTTTTTATGATCGTGATATCAAACATGCACAGTATGAAGGAAAGTCATGGGAGAAAATATGCGATAAGATCATTAAAGAATTACCTGATAAAATTTATTTAAGTTTTGATATTGACGGACTGGATCCGAAATTATGTCCGAATACAGGAACTCCTGTTTCCGGTGGATTTGAAACTGAGCAGATCCTTTACCTGATCCAAAAGATCGTGGAAAGCAAAAAAACGATCATTGCATTTGACATTAATGAGGTTGCTCCCGGAAAAGATGAATGGGATGCAAATGTGGGTGCCAGAATGTTATATCGTATTGCAAATCTTGTTGCGAAATCAAATAAGAGAGTTTAATATCCTTTATAAATTATGAAGCGTCATTAACGAAAGTTAATGACGCTTTTTTTATTTCTGCTTATCGGGCGTTTTCCTAAATTGGTCTATAATCGACCGTTTCAGGACATATTAATTGCAAAAAAGTGTTAAAAATCGGCTTTAAAAACAACTTCACAACTCTAAATGCGTTCATGTATTCGCTATCGGTGAAAGGGGAAAAAAAATAGCCGGGAACGGAAAAACGATAGCCACAAATATTAATTAAAAGAAAGATAATAATCATGAAAAAATTATTCAAAATAGGTTTGGTAGCTTTAGGGTTTTTAGGGTTTTCAAAGACTATGGATGCTCAGGCTATATCCAGCCGCCTCTTCGGAGTTAATGCCTGGATGGCTGATACAATCGGTGATTTCTATAATTGTCCGGATCCCTCATGTTTTAAAAATGGAAAACTTCATAAACAATGGGGTCAGATAAAGGAAAGTAACACTAAAATTGTGCGTTACGGAGGTATTTCTCCGGATCAGAATAAACCGACCAAGTTTCAATACATCCGAATTATTGATTCTATTCGTGCAAAAGGTATGGAACCGCTTATCCAGGTATCTTACTGGGATAACCGTTATACTGCCGCAGAAGCAGCCGATCTTGTGCATTATGTAAATATTGTAAAAGGAAGAAATGTGAAATACTGGAGTATTGCCAATGAGCCTAATTTGCTTTATGGATATACTACTGCAGCTCAGGTTGCTGCATACTTCAAACCATTTGCTTCCGCAATGAAAAATGCAGATCCGAGCATTAAGATCGTTGGACCTGAGACAGCAAGTTTCAAGAGATCAATTATTGATGGAGCTACCAATCCGGGCGGACCTGATGATTTGACAGGAAAAGATGCGGCTGGCAGATATTATGTGGATATAATTTCATTTCACTCTTATCCAATGATGGATGGTACTTATCCAAGAGCTGATGCGATCGGTAAATTAACATCTACAGGTAACTTACAGGATAATCTAAATTATTTGAATACCAGAATTGCAGCATGTAATACATTTCATAACAGAACAGGTACAAATGCGCTTAAAACAGCAGTGACAGAAACGAATGTGAATTATAACAATGCTACTACAGATAATTTGTATGGTGTGGGCTCAAACAGCTTTTTCGGAGGACAGTTCGTTTGTGAGATATTTGGTATCGGGGCGAAAGCCGGAGTTGATTTTATGAACCTTTGGAGTGTTATCGAAGGAGGAAGTAATGTGGTAAATAACGGAGGCTTTTTAGATGGAACTACCGGAAATAAAAAACCATTGTTCTATCACTTTCAGATGATGGCAGGAGCTTTTAAGGGAACTTCGATCGATGCAACGGATAATCAGACAAATGTTAAAACATTTGCTTGTAAGAACGGACAGGAAACAACTGTGTTGATCCTTAATGAAGATCAGACCAACAACTTTAATTACGCACTTAAATTAAGTACGGGAACAGTTAACGGTACAAGCCCTCTTAAAATAAATGTAAATTCCGGTATTGCAATAGAATACAATGAAGTGATCCAGAATCAATCAACTGTAATGTTAACTTTTAACGCAATGGGTGTATTGATCAAGAAAACAGAATATACACTAGCCGGACATGCTGTTGCTAACCTTCCTCCTACTGTTACAAATTATAATATAACAACAGGAATTGGAACAGTTGAAAATGCAACAAGTGCCGCATTTGATATCAAAGTATATCCGAATCCATCTTTAGGGAAATTTACTGTTCAGTTGGAAGGCGGATCCTTGGAAGAGAAAGATTATGATATTGAAGTGATCAGCTTACTTGGACAACAGGTTTATAAGAATAAATCTTTTTTCAAAGAAGGTAAACAAGAAATAGATCTGAATGCAGGAATAGCACAAGGTGCTTATATTCTAAGGGTAAAACAGGATAGTAAAATTATAACTAAGAGAATTATCTTAAATAAATAGAATTAGATTGACCGTACGAAAACCTTGTTGGGCTATTGCCTAACAGGGTTTTTGTCGTTTTAAGACGCCAGGCACATTTTTTTTATCGCCAGTTAGTGTTAACTATTGATTAATCGATAAAAAATATTCCCATGAGTCTCAAAAATTTACTTTCTGCACTTCTTTTAATCTTATTCATTAATTCAAATCTCTATGCTGCGCCTGTATTTCCTGCAGGATTCAGTCAGGTAAAGATTGCAAACATTTCAAATGCAACGGCAATGGATTTCGCTCCTGACGGAAGAATATTTGTTGCACAGAGAGATGGTACTATCAATATTATAAAAAATGGGGTATTGTTAACCACACCATTTGTGAAATTAACGACTGATCAGAACGGGGAGCGCGGAGTAAGCGGAATCACTTTCGACCCTAATTTCAATACAAATCATTATGTATATATTTATTATACTGCCACCACTCCTACTATACATAATAGACTGAGTCGTTTTACCGCAAACGGGGATCTTGCTGTTGCCGGCAGTGAACTCGTTTTGCTGGATGCAGAAACAGTTACCCAGATCTATCACAATGGTGGAGGATTGGCATTTGGTAAAGACGGAAAATTATACCTTGCCATGGGAGAAGACAACAAACCAAGCAATTCTCAAAGCCTTACGACATACAAAGGGAAATTATTACGGATGAATTCTGACGGAAGTGCTCCTTCAGATAATCCATATTACTCATCCAGCAATCCTGTTACACGTCTTATCTGGGATCTCGGCTTGAGAAATCCTTACACAATGGATATTCATCCTACCAGCGGAAGAATATTTATTAATAATGTCGGAGCTGATTCTTATGAAGAGATCCATGACGGAACTTCTCCAAATAAAAATTTTGGCTGGCCTGCTGTGGAAGGTTATGGTTCCGATCCTGCATATACAAATCCCATTTTTGCATATCCGCATGAGTCCACAACTCAACAATATGGCTGCGCTGTAACAGGCGGTGTTTTCTTTAATCCGGTTGCTACAAATTATCCCAGCCAGTACATTGGCAAATATTTTTACATGGAATTCTGCAACGGCTGGATCTCTTATTTTACTCCAGGCACTACTTCCGCGTCAGGAAGAACAAACTTTGCAACAGGATTAACAACTCAGAACCTGGCTCTTCAATTGGGGAATGACGGAAATCTATATTACCTAAATCGTAAGGACTCTTATGCGGGCGTTTATAAGATCATTTACAATAATAATAATCCGCCTGCTATTTCTTCTCAGCCTGCAAGTTTAACTGTTCCTGCAGGACAACCTGCATCATTCAGCGTTTCAGCTACAGGAGCTTTACCCTTAAGTTATCAGTGGAAAAAGAACGGAGTTAATATCAGCGGAGCAACATCTCCAACTTATAATATTTCAAGTGCAACCAGCTCACATGCCGGACAATATTCCGTACAGGTTTCTAATTCATACGGAAGTGTTTTAAGTAACAATGCAACTCTTACAGTAACATCTGCAAATAGTCGTCCTGTTGCGACAATTCTGACTCCTGCTCCTAATACATATTATCGTGCAGGACAAGTGATTAGTTTCTCAGGAAACGCTACTGATAATGAAGATGGAACGTTGCCTGCATCGAGTTTTACATGGTGGGTTGAATTTCATCATAACAATAATCATAACCATCCGGGCCCGACAATTCCACCTGGTGTTAAGTCGGGATCATTCACGATACCTAATACAGGAGAAACTTCTCCGAATGTTTTTTACAGATTAAGACTGAGAGTTACTGATTCGAACGGATTAGTAGACACACCATATGTGGATATATTACCATTAAAATCAACCATCACTCTGCAATCGAATCCATCCGGATTACAGATAACTTATGATGGCCAACCTAAAACGACACCTTTTTCAACCCAGGCAGTGAGAGGTATGTTAATTCCACTTAATGCAGTAACACCTCAGGCTTTAAATGGAAGTAATTATGCTTTTAATACCTGGTCGCCTGCCGGAACGAATCCGCGAACCATAAAAGTTGGGGACGGTGATAGTACATATGCCGCGCTATACAAACAATCCACAACGCCCGCTTGTTCAGCAACAGGAACGATATCAAGAGAAATATGGACTAACATTTCCGGAACTTCTGTGAGTTCGATACCTGTAGGTTCAAGTCCTGCTTCAACCGGGCAGCTGTCAATATTTGAAGCACCAACTAATTTTGCCGATAATTACGGACAAAGGATCAGAGGTTACATCTGTCCTCCCGTAAGTGGTAATTATACATTCTGGATTGCCAGCGATGACAATAGTGAATTATGGTTAAGCACAAACTCCGATCCTGCCAATAGAAGAAAGATCGCGAGTGTTACCGGCTGGACTGCATCACGTGAATGGACGAAATACCCATCTCAGCAATCAATTGCTATAAATCTAAGTGCTGGTACAAAATATTATATTGAAGCGCTTCATAAGGATGGTACAATGGGAGATAATATTGCTGTGGGCTGGCAATTACCGAATGCATCTTATGAACGTCCTATTCCGGGTTCCAGATTATCACCATATTCAACAGCAACAGGAACTGTACCTGTCGTGTCAATAACATCACCGAGTAATGGAACTACTTTCTCCAATCCTTCTAATATTACAATAAATGCGAATGCATCTACTTCAAGCGGAAGCATTGTTAAGGTTGAATTCTATTCAGGCAGCAATAAAATAGGTGAAGATCTGAGTGCGCCTTATTCCTATACCTGGATGAACGTAACTACAGGCAACTATGCTTTAAAAGCAATAGCAACAAACAATACAGGGCAAACGGGAACTTCTGCGACTGTTAATATCACTGTTGCCGCATGTTCCACTCCGATCATTACAGCTTCCGGTCCTACTACCATGTGTTCAGGATCGGTAATATTAAAAACAACTTACATAGCAGGTAATGGCTATCAATGGAAAAAAAACGGGGTTGATATAACCGGTGCAACATCATATCAATATACAGCATCGAGCAGCGGTGATTACCAGGTTAAGGTAATCCAGGGATCATGTATCTCCTGGTCTGCACCAACCAAAGTAAGTATCGGTACAGGTCTTAGAGCAGTTATTACAGCTGGTGGTCCAACAACATTCTGCGCAGGAGGATCTGTTAAATTATATGCAAATACCTGCAGCGGCTATACTTATCAGTGGAAAAAGGATGGTGTTAATATTACCGGTGCAACAGGCATTACATATACTGCAACAACCACTGGAAGCTATCAGCTGAAAGTTACACTCAATGGAACAAGTGCGTGGTCAGCATTGGTAAATGTTCAGGTAAATGCCTGCAGAGATGCTGAGTCACAAGAAACAATAGAAGAAGAAGTGGAAGAAGTTGAAGAAACTCCTGAAGCCCCGCTTGCTATTCAGACAGAAGAAGAAATTCCTTTCCAGATGAAAGTGTTTCCGAATCCGACAAACGGATTGTTCACAATTGTCCTGAATATGCCATCAGAGATCAATGAAAAGATTACCATGAGAATAGTTAATATGTTGGGACAGGAAGTTTACAAAAAGGAGATGGAGGGCAAAGCTGATTACCTAAGAGAAACAGTTGAACTTGATAATACACTTCAAACCGGAATCTATACATTACAGGTTGTAGTGGGTAGCCGGACAGAAAACACAAGTGTTGTGCTCGCCAGATAACATAGTTCTGAAATGATTTATTAAATTTGCTCTCCCTCAGGGAGAGCATTTTTTTTATGACTAAAGAATTAATTGAATACTTATCGCAATTCGTTTCGGAAACACGGAAAGAAAAATTTGACCAGGTACTGCATTATCGTACGCGTCATATTACAATTGCATTGGAAGATCTTTATCAGCCGCATAACGCGAGCGCTGTGCTTAGATCATGTGATATATTCGGGATACAGGATATTCATATAATTGAGAACAAACATGCATATACTGTTAATAAGGACATTGCCATGGGTTCGCCTAAATGGCTGAATATCCATAAATACAGAAAAGAAGAAAACAATACGCTTGATTGCATAAATAAGTTAAAAGAAAAGGGTTACCGTATTGTCGCAACATCACCACATAAAAATGGATATGAACTGAAAGATCTTCCGGTAGATAAACCTTTGGCTCTTATTTTCGGGACAGAACTTACAGGAATCTCTGACACAGTTCGTGAACACGCAGATGAATTTGTCGCAATACCAATGTTCGGATTCACTGAAAGTTTTAATATTTCCGTTACTGCAGCTTTATGCCTTCATTCTCTTGTAAACAAGCTTCATGAAACTCATGATAACTGGCACCTGTCAGATGAAGAGAAGGATGAATTGAAATTGCACTGGCTAAGAAAATCCATCAGCAGAGTTGAATTGATTGAAAAAGATTTTCTCATGAAAAGATCAGGTAAATGAGATGTTAGATCTCTAACTTAAATCTTAAATCTGAAGCAATTTGAATTTAAAAATTAAGAAAATAGAGTTTGGATATTAACGTTTCTTGATGTACGTTTGTACAACCAAATTAAAAACAAATAAATTACTATGGGAAAAGGTGATAAAAAAAGCCGTAAAGGTAAAATTTCAATGGGTTCATACGGTGTAACCCGTCCGAAGAAAAAAGTAAAAAAAGCTGCTGCTAAAAAAGCCGGTGTTGCTAAAAAAGCTGCTGCACCTGCACCTAAAAAAGCTGCACCTAAAAAAGCTGCTAAAAAAGCAGAATAAATTTTTAATAAAAAATCCCTTACTTCAAAAGCAAGGGATTTTTTTATCATTCTCTCAGGGCGCAAGTCGCTCTATCTTCCACTTCTGTCCTTCATTTGTATATAAGATCCTGTCATGTAAACGGCTGGGCCTACCCTGCCAGAATTCCATTGATTCTGGTCTCAAAACGTAACCACCCCAATGCTCCGGTCGCGGCACATCATCACCAGGAAATTGATCTGATAATCTTTTATATTCTTCATCAAGCACCTTTCTACTCGCAATAACTTTACTCTGAGCTGAAGTCCATGCTCCCAACTTACTGGTTCTCGGCCGTGAATTAAAATAAAGATCCGATTCTTCTTTACTTTGTTTAATAAGCTTTCCTTCTATTCTAACCTGACGTTCCAGCTCAGGCCAGAAAAACAACAGAGCTACATTAGGATTCGCTGTTATCTCCTCTCCTTTTCTACTTGTATAGTTAGTATAAAAAACAAAGCCCTCTTCACTGAAATTCCTTAGAAGAAGTATCCGTGAAGATGGTTTTCCTTCGGCAGAAACAGTACTAAGACACATTGCATTCGGTTCATTCACTTTCGAATCCACCGCTTCCTGAAACCATTTAGAAAATTGCGTTACCGGATTAAAATGTGCATCCTTTTCATCCAGCGTTTGTTTTGAAAAATCGTGACGAAGTGTATTTATATAATTTCTTAGATCATCCATTCGAATGTGATATAATTATTATTTAATAATATTCAGCTTTTCACAATGCACTTTTCTTCCGGATACATCATGCATGCTTACCAGATAAAGTCCTGATGAAAGAGTATTAATACTAATGAGTTTTAATTCCATTTTATCGAAATATCTTTTCATCACTATTTCACCTCTTATATCAGAAATGATGACTTCTGTGATCCCAACATCTTTAGGACATTCAATAGTGAATTTTTCGGCTGCCGGATTTGGAAACAAAGATATTTTCTTCTCTTTTTCATTTTCATTAATGTCTGTAGGACAAACAATATTTAAATTATTATAACCTCTTTGTTTTGCCTGACATTGTAATTCTTTAAATGCAAGCTTATCAGTACCATTACCGTTGAACGTTCTTAAACCTAGTGTACGAAGGAACTCTAAAAAAACAGGATCAGTAAGGCCGTAATATGATCCAATGTTGTTCACAGCTGCCGGATCAAGATCATGAAGCCAGGTAAAGTCAATTATTTTAATTCTTGCAGAATATGTGTCCCATGCTGCAAAAGTTTCAGTAATAAATTGGGCTTGCTGGATCTCTGAACTATTGCACGTTGCACTTGATGGATAACCATACTGATAAAAGCATATCGGTTTTGATGGATAAAGATTCACCAAAGTTGATAGATCTGTAGAAACAGAAGTTACAGGCTTCACTGTAAAATCACCGTTCAATGGGTAATAGGACACCCCAATGTAATCGCTGCTAGCATTAAGTGTTTGAGCATATGAATTTAAAGATGTGATACCTCCAAAAGTAAGCTCTGTTGCCACTTTCAAACCCGGCCAAAGAGTTTTTGCATGTGCAGAGACCGAATTATAAAAAGCAGTGTATTGAGACCATTTGAGAGAATTAGATCCAAGATAAACATCATGCTCTGATCCAATTACCAAAGAAGATAAAGTTAGATTAGGCAAATGTGATTTAATACTGTCGAGCAATTTATTGAATCTGCTGATCATAACAGGATCATTAAAAGCAAGTGCAGTAAGATCTGAAGGGACTTCAAGATTATTGGTATGTATTGGGACAATAGTGAGATCTACCGACATATTAAACAAAGGATAATAATAATCGGCAATATCAAAAATTGAAAGATTAAATGTATTAGGGGAAGTTTCAATGGATGTCCAGTTTTGAAAAAGTCCAACCTGGGTCATACCGAGATCTTTTCCGAGCATAAAGCAAGAAGTATAATCAAAGCTTGCATTTTGAGGCTGGGTGCTTACATCAACTGCTATTTTGTTAAAGGATGGATTGATCTGAGAGGATAGATTAACATTAAACCACAGAATCAGAATAAAAGCAAAGGAGCATTTGTAGTTCATGTATTTAAATTTTGAATGCTATTGGGTCACAGCAAGCATTTCATTTAATTTATCTACCAGCTTTTTCGAAGTAGTATTAAAATATCTTTTTTGTTTGTAAGCTACAACCCATCGAATTCCCTTAATGGTATTTGTAATAAATAATTCATCCGCACCAAGCAAAACACTTTGTGTTATTGAGTTTTCGTATACAGCAATTTTATTCGCCTGTGCGATATCAATAACTATTTTCCTCATTACTCCGTTAACACATCCATCTGAAACAGGAGGTGTATACAAAACGCCATTCTTAACTGCAAAAATATTGGAGCTAATTGTTTCTATGATCTGGCTTTTATCATTCAGCAGCACGCATTCATCAAGCTGGTGTTGTGTTTTATACACTCCTGCCATCACATATATCGCACTATTAGCAGATTTAATTGAGGCCAGAGGATTAATAGACTTTTTGAAGTCGATAAAAAGATCTACGATAAGTCCTTTCTGATTTAAATGATAGCCTGTTTC
The DNA here is from genome assembly GCA_021323165.1 of Bacteroidota bacterium. Taxonomy (GTDB): domain Bacteria; phylum Bacteroidota; class Bacteroidia; order 2-12-FULL-35-15; family 2-12-FULL-35-15; genus 2-12-FULL-35-15. Next base: position 30,813 of record JAJTCJ010000006.1, read on the forward strand.
TTCGATCGGATAAACTTCAAGCAAAAAAGAAACCTGATTATCAGTTGGAGTATAAAATCCACCGTTATTCCTGTATACTGTAAAACGTGCTCTTCCATCAGAAAGAATTCCATTCTTATGAAGGAGCTCACCGATAAGGCGCTGCATAATATCTGTATTCAGATTTATAGGAGTCTGCATTTTCATCACACGCAAGCCTTCCATCAATCTGTTCACATGCTCCTTTAAGAAAACAGGTTTGCCTTTAACAATCCGTACTGTTTCAAACAATGCATCACCGTAACGAAATGCCCGGTTAGTATGACTTACAGACGGCTGATCGCTTGGGATCATTATACCGTTATGATTAATGAATTGCTGCATCTGGTTGTGCAAAAATACGCACTATTCTATAATGTGGGAAATTAATTTAAGCGGACTATTGGCTTCTATCAGAATACCTTTTACTCCGGCTTTTTCAGCAGCTTCAACATCTCTTTCCTTATCGCCAATAAAATAAGACTTTGAAGGATCTATATTAAATCGCGCAAGTGCTTTTTCTACAAACAAAGAATCCGGTTTTCGGCAAATGCATTTGCTCACATCAGGATGGTGGATACAATAATAGATCTCAGAAAGATGAATATTACTTTTTGTAAGTTCGTTGGTTAAAAAGGAATGTATTGTTTCAACTTCTGCCTGCGTGTATAAGCCTTTAGCAATACCGCTCTGGTTGGATACAACTAAAAGAAGATACCCTTTAGCGAGATACATTTGAAGATTTTCCACGAGGTCAGGTAGAATGACAAAATCTTCCAAACGATGTATATAGCCGCGTTCAACATTAATTACACCATCTCTGTCAAGGAATATTGCTTTGTTCATTACTGTCCCTGGATCTTATAGATAAACTCCATAGCAAGACTTGGTTTTAAAGCAAGCGTAAAAAGAGCACCGAAAATAGATCCCCAGAAATGGGCATCATGAGCTATTCCTGTATTTCCTCTCCTGCTTAAATAGTGTTCGATTCCCAGGAGAATTAATCCGAATAAATATGCAGGGATGGGAACAGGAATGAACATAAATCCTAAGCGTGCTGTAGGATTAAGCACAATAAACGCGAATACAACAGCAGAAACTGCACCGGATGCACCTAGTGCATTGTAATAAATATTGTTCTTATTCTTCTCATAAGAATATAAGGAAGACATCACCAATGCACCAACATATAAAAGAATAAAAAAGAAAGGGCCTTTCCCTCCATAAACTTCACCGTACATGCTTTCAACTCCCCTGCCAAACATATACAGAGCATACATATTAAATCCCAGGTGAAGCCAGTCTGCGTGGATCAATCCATTCGAAATAAAACGATATCCTTCTTTACGATGATGGATCATGTAAGCATTGAACATCATTTTATTTTTCAATGTTTCATTCTGCATTGCAGCAATGGAAACAAGTACAGTAATACCTATTATTATGAGGGTGATCATATTGTAAAGATAGAAGAATTTAGGATTTGAGATTTAAGGATTTTCTGATATTTAGAGTTAAAATGTCCGTCAGTTCGAGTTGAGCGCTATTCGCGCGAAGTATCGAGAACGAGGATTACCGGAGACATATAACTTAAACCTACTTTAAATTCTCTTTATATGTTCCTTTCATATGCTCTGCAGATTTATTCTTGGGAATCGACAAACTTTTCCAATCTGTATTTTTAATATGTTTAGCTAAAAATACGATCTGCCCTATGTGATAGGAATAGTGAGCGGTCTGCCGCGTCAATGCCTGTGTCACTGTTAATGCTTCTCCTCTGATTGTTACTGTTTTCAAAAGATCTTCTTCTTTCAGGGAATGAAGTGTATCCATAAAAACCTTCCAGCCTTTATTCCAAAATACCATTAATTCTTCCGGTGTTTCGGCTTTCTCGATGAATTCACTATCTCTGTTCCGGTTTGGCTTCTCACCATCTGTAGTAAGAAAATCAGTCCAGCGCGAGATCATATTTCCAGCCATGTGTTTCATTATCACAGCAATGCTGTTTGATTCTTCATCAGTCTTGTAATGATATTGTTCGAATTTGTTTAATTGAGCAAAAGATCTTTCTGCAAGATTTCTGTAATTTGTAAATACGCCAATTGTATTCTCAAGGAAATGTTTTTCCAGATTCATATTATTTTCTTGCTTTGGGTTTCATTATGAGACGAAGAGATTGGTCAAAAGTAATATAATTCCAGGCCCAGTTTATAAAGGCAAATAATCGATTTTTTCCTCCTACAATTGACATAAGGTGAATGAACATCCAGATAAGCCATGCAAAGAAACCGGCAAACTTCCATTTAGGAAAATCTGCAACTGCTTTATTTCGACCTACTGTGGCCATAGAGCCCAGATCTTTATATGAAAAATCAAGGGTTGGTTTTCCTTTATCTAAATTGATAAAATTCTTTGATAAGTTCTTTGCCTGCTGAATTGCAACCTGTGCCACCTGAGGATGCCCATTCGGATACTTCTCTTCCGTCATAAAAGCAATATCTCCTATAGCGAAAATATTCGAAGCGCCTTCAACCATATTCTTTCTGTCAACTTTTATTCTGCCGGCTTTATTTATTACTGAAGGATCTAATCCTTCTATCCTGTTTCCTGTAACACCTGCAGCCCATACTAAAGTATTTGTAGCAATTGCTTTTCCACCATCAAGCATCACATACTGCCCGTCATAATCCAATACGCGGGAGTTTACAAAAACATTCACTCCCAACTCTGTTAAATACCTGTGTGCATGATCAGAAGCATTCTCTGACATTACATTTAAAACTTTTGGAGAACCTTCAAGGAGATAGACCTGCATCATTTTAAAATCAAGCTCCGGATAATCTTTAGGAAGAATGCATTTTTTCATTTCCGCCAAAGTTCCTGAAACTTCAACACCAGTAGGTCCACCGCCAACAACAACAATATTCATCAGCATTTTTTTCTTCTCTCTGTCAGTTTCAGAAAGTGCTCTTTCTATATTTTCAAGAATTGTATTTCTTAATGTAAGAGCCTCGCTGACCGACTTCATTGGAAAAGCATTGTTCTTTATTTTCTCATTGCCAAAGAAGTTTGTATCAGCTCCGATCGCAATCACAAGGTAATGGTAATCGATAACTCCAATAGTCGTTTCCAGTTGGTTTTGTGAAGAATTTATTCTTGTTACTTCCGCAACACGGATATGTATGTTCTTATTGTTCTGAAAGATCTTCCGGAATGGAAAAGCGATGGTGCTTGGTTCCAGACCCGCGGTTGCAACCTGGTAGAACAAGGGCTGAAACTGGTGATAGTTATTTTTGTCCACCAAAACTATCTGATAATTAGAATGTGCAAGATCCCTGGCTATCTGCAATCCGGCAAACCCTCCGCCTATTATGACAATTCTTTCCTTTTTGGATTCAATAATATTTGCTTTCATAGAAGATCTAAATTAGTAATAAGCAAAGAGAAAATTATATGCCATCCGAAAAATAAAAAGTCCCGCAAATGCAGGACTTTAAAAGTATTATCGATTCTGATAACCTTCAGGTTTCAGATCAATATCCCTTGTGATCTCAAACTTGTAAGATCCTTTATCAAGTATAGCTATCTTATCGTTTGCTGATTGAAATCCGTTTGCTTCAATGCTCATTTCATAATTCCCCGGAGCCAGCACCATCACGTATTTCCCTGTGTTAGGATTCGGAAGGTAATTCCCAATAATCTCCTGGGTCTTAGTATTCGTTACTGAAATAAAAACATCAGAAAAATTCAAATGTTGAGTACTATCTGCAGATCTCACATCTCCTTTAATAACAGAATACTGAGGTTCGATCTCATTGAATGTAACTCTGTAAATATCCAGATCTCCAGCACCTCCCGGACGCAAAGCAGCCATATAGCCAAAACGGCCATTATTAGACAAACGGAAATTGAAATTATCTTCTGTTGTGTTTATAGGAAATCCAACATTTTTAGGATTGGAGAATTGGTGTGTCGTCTCGTTCATTTCTGCTTTAAAAATATCATATCCGCCCATGCTGGTATGCCCATTTGAACTGAAATATAATGCTTTTCCATCGTTAGTAACATTCGGAAAGTCTTCATCAAAAGGTGTATTTATTTCCGGTCCCATATTCTGTGCAGCACTCCATGTTCCATTCGGCATTTTTTTGCTTAGATACAGATCTGTCCCGCCTAAGCCACCGACACGGTTACTTGCGAAATAAAGCATATTCCCATCATTACTGATGCATGCTGCGATCTCTTCTGCTTTAGCTGAATTTATATTTTCGGCTAACTTGTCTGCCGGCTTAAAGCTTTTATTCTTATCAGTTGTTGTAATGTATATATCTCCAACACCTTTAAGATTTGTGTAATATAACAACATGATCTCTCCTGAAGCCGACAATCCAATGATTTCCTGTTCTCCTTCTTTTTTAGATATTGGAGGGCCAATGTTTTTTGCTTTTGCGAAAGCTCCATCTGTTACTTTGGAAATGTAAATTCCTGCCGGATAAGTTCCATCCTCTTTTGCAAGTGCAGAACCGTCATCAGGCCTGCGTGAATTATAGGTCAGGAATGATTCGTCACTGGGAACAAAAGGAAAATAATCTGCATAAGGGGAGTTCACATTGTTACCCAGATTCTCAAACGTAACGTTCAATGGGAATTTGATAAGTTCCTTGGCATTAATACAGAATTGTACCTGACGATCAACATCAGCTAAATTATCAGCATTACCTCTTCCTGTTTGTTTGAAACTGTTAAATGATCTTATCGCATCATCAAAACGATTTGCATAATGATACGCACGGCCAAGAAGATACATTGCATTAGGATCGAACTTTGGTTTGTGTGTTAAAATTTCAAGATATGGTATCGCTTTGGCTTTATTAATATTGGTGTTCAGATAACAAATAGCGATATTATAATTGTGCTTATCATTCTTAGCATCCTTTTCCAGTAAAAGAAGATACTCATCCAGCGCTGCTTCATAATTTCCGGATAAGAACTTATTATCAGCTTCATGAGGATCCGCCTTCTTATTTTCATCCTGTGCGAAGGTCAGATTAACAGTCAACATCAATAACAAAGTACTTAAATAGGACAATTTTTTCATATGCTGATTCATAAATTTATGATTGGTTCACAAAGATAAAAAAAAGCACGAATGAATAATTTTACGGGATGAATTGAGGGATTTCGCTATTAAATGAAGATTAGCGGAATTTTTCACAAAGTGTAGGATGGTATTTTTTCTTTCTCTGAGGAAGCCAGTTCTTTAGTTTCTTTTTAAAGTTAAATGTGCGCTGTGCCATTGAAACAGAGTGCTTTTTAACTTTTACTCCGCTACCTCCGCCATAAGAAGCAGATGATCCTGAAGAAGACCCTGACGAATATGAAGTATTTAAACGTTCAACAGAACCAGGACTTTCCAGCTGAAAACGCATATGAAAACCATTTTCGAGTGTTGGCTCTACATTCTGATCCTGTGTTGCAAATTGCTGCTGAGCTGGTGGCGGTGGTTGGTTTGTCTGGTAATTACTTAAAAATTGATTGCCTGCATTGTCATCAACAGGATTACCAACAATAGTTACGGTTGCTTCATTATTCTGAGAAAATGCACTTAAGGAAGCAAGTACGAAAGAATGGAAAAAGAGATATGTTACTTTTAATCTTTTCACGTAACAGGATGTTTAATGTAAAATAACAAAATATCCTGACAAAAAGCAATATTTTTTTATATAAAAATAAATGGCCCCTTAAAAATTCCATTCAGATCGCTTTTATACAAAAATTATGTTATTTTTAATTATCCTTTATGAGAACATCCTGTTATATTTTTATCAATACTATGATCATGCTGTTGTTTTCCTGCGGAACAAAGGAAAATCCTAAGGAAACAGATCATACAATTAAACTAGAAGTTGCTCAGCCTCCTTCACTGGATGCAACTACGGAGTACACTCTGAAACCATTTGAAGTTGTTGAGTCAGGAAGATCAATGGGTTGGGGTTATGATATTTATATCAACGGACAGCGAACTATTCATCAACCTAGCATACCTGCAGTATCAGGGATACATTATTTCAGTTCTGAAAAAGAAGCACATGTTGTTGGCCAATACGCGATAAAAAAAATGAAGCAATCTGGTTCATTTCCGACTTTAACTCTATCTGAACTGGATAGTTTGGGAATTAAAATCTAACAGAATGATAAAAAAATTACTCATCATCCTTCTTCTTGTTTTTTCTTTACGGGTTCAATCCCAGACTTATATTATGTCCAACGGAAGTCTCAATTCCTGTTGGGGAACACATCTTGACCCGGGAGGCACTTCAAATTATGTCGAAAATCTTTCTTTCACACAAACCATCTGTTCAAATGCCGGAAATTGCGTTTCTTTAAATTTCACATCTTTTGATCTTGAAACGAATTATGATTACCTGACTATTTATGACGGTCCATCTGCATCTTCTCCTCAAGTTTCGGGTAGTCCTTTCACTGGTAATATATTTCCAGGTACGATCACTTCAACTACAGGATGTCTTACTTTAAAATTCACTTCTGATGTTTCAATAAATGGCACCGGTTGGACAGCAGCTATTTCCTGCGGTACTTGCCCACCGCCACCGCCACCGCCTCCACCCGCTCCTCCATACGCATGGACGCAGAAAGCAAGTGTGCCTGCAATCGGACGACACAGAGGTATCGCTATTAGTATTGGGAACAGAGGCTATGCAGGTCTCGGCCACATTAATGCTATCACAGATATACATTATGATGATTGGTGGGAATATGATCCGGGGACAAACAGCTGGACCCAAAAAGCTAATTTTACCGGAGGTCCAAGAATGCATCCAACAGGTTTTACAATTGGAAACTATGGCTATGTGGGTACAGGAAGAGATAATTCAGGTTCAGGAATAGAAAAAAATGATCTTTACAGATATGATCCTGCCACCAATACATGGACAACAATGGCTTCAATGCCCGGAGCAGGAAGAAGAGGCGCTGTTGGATTTTCAATAAATGGCAAAGGGTATATTGGTACGGGTTCAGGGAGCACAAGCTTCTATGAGTATAATCCTGCCACTAACAGCTGGACTGTAAAAGCTTCTTTTCCCGGAACAGGAAGAATTTCTGCAGCCGGATTTTCTATTGGAAATAAAGGGTATATAGGAACAGGTGACAGTGGTGGCCCTACTACAGATTTCTACGAATACAATCCTGCTACAAATACATGGTCCGCCAAAGCTCCTTTAAATATTGGTCCGGCCCGTATGGAAGCCACCGGATTTAGCATGATGGGATACGGATACATTGGTACAGGCTGTGATATGCAAAGCGGAAATAATTATGATGATTTTTATCGATATGATCCTTCCAGCAATACCTGGGTCCAGCTTGTAAATTTTAGCGGTTCAGCAAGACGTTACATGAGTTCTTTTGTGATAGGTTCTAGAGCCTATGCGGTTTTTGGAACCAGTGGTACAAATTATAACGATTTGTGGGAATATGGAAATCTAAACGATATTAATAGCATTGAAATGACAAGTGTTGATGTAAAGACTTTCCCTAATCCATTCAATGAAAAACTGACGCTCTCTATACCAAATAACATTATGCTTGATGAAAGCACTACTCTGGTTATAATGAATGTTTCCGGTCAGGTCATAAAAAGGATAACCAACTTTTCATCCCATGAAATTATTATTGAAAGAGAATCGATGGCTAAAGGAATGTATTTCTATGAACTTATCATAAATAAGAATACTAAGTCAACCGGTAAATTTATCACAGAATGAAAAAACGGGATCTAATTTTAACATTATCCTTTCTGGGTTTATTTCTGTGCAGCGGTTTTTCTCAGAATTCCTGGGATAAAAGAGAATCAGTAGGAGGTTCGAAACGGGAACGTGCAGTAGGTTTCGCTATTGGCGGACGCGGTTATATTGGCCTCGGACAGGATACTCTTAATCAGATGCTGAACGATTTATGGGAATTTGATCCGGGCACAAACTCTTGGACACAAAAAGCAAATTTTCCGGGTGCGGCCCGAAGAGATGCTGCAGCATTCGTGATAGGAAACAAAGGATATGTAGGAACCGGAATGGACAATGCCGATGCGTGGATCGGAAATCCTTTATCAGATTTCTGGGAGTATGATCCTGCAACAAATATCTGGACGGCCAGAGCGCCTTATCCCGGTAACTCTGGAATGGGCATTTATTACACCTCAGGATTTGCTGTTTCTGGCAAGGGATATTTCTGCTGCGGTAAGAGAGGTAGTTCTTCTTATTCAACGGAACTCTGGCAATACACACCACCCACCAATTCCTGGCAGATCCGCGCACCTTATCCAGGCGGAGGAAGGTATGGCGGTGTCGCATTCAATATTGGGAACTCCGCTTACTATGGAACAGGAACGGATGAGAACATTCTGACCCAGGATTTTTACAAATATAATCCGGTTACCAATACATGGTCTTCAATTTCTGCACTTCCGGGGCCCGGACGATTTGCATGCAGCAGCTTTACTTTGGCTAATCGAGGATACATTGTATTTGGTACAGATGGCGGGTATAAAGATGAACTCTGGGAATACGATCCTCTTATTAATTACTGGTCGCTGAAAGCTTCGTATCCTAATGGTGAAAGAAGATCAGGTGCTGCATTCTCAATAGGCAATAAGGGATATGCGGGCACTGGAAAGGGATTAACCGGAACAAGAAGAGATTTTTATGAATACATTGCTGCTCCGGTTGTTGGAATAAATGAAATCAATAATGAGATGATCTCTGCATTTTATCCTAATCCAATGACTTCTTCAGCCATTGTAAAAATCTCGGATAAAACTTTACAGTTTGAAAAACTAAGTTACGAGATCATGACCGTTGAAGGTAAGATCGTATATCATTCGAAACTTGAAAGCTCATCTTTTGATCTATACAGGGAGGATCTCCCTTCCGGAATATATTTTCTTATTCTAAGATCTTCAGGAAATTTTATTGCATCGAAGAAATTCATTCTTCAATGATCATAAGTTATTACATATGAAAAAAAATTATCGTTCTGCCATTCTTATTATTGCGCTACTTCTGACCTGCTCTGCTCTATCCTTTTCCCAGGGCTGGTGGTACCGCAAAACGGATGTTAATCTGACTGCCCGTTCTGCAGCAGTAGGTTTTACTGTAGGAACAGGAGGCTTCATCGGAACCGGTTTCGATAGTGCAGACTATAAAAGAAATTTTGGTATCTACAATCAGCTTACAGACACTTGGGGTTCAGCGCAAAGCGTTGGTGGTTCAACCGGAGCAGGTTTATCAAGAAATGCTGCTGCAGCCTTTGTGATCGGAACAAAAGCATATATATGTACAGGACAAGGTTCAAATCCTCATTTGAATGATCTTTGGGAGTATAATGCCGGAACAGATACCTGGACACAAAAAGCAAATTTTGGCGGAACACCAAGAAGATCAGCGGTTGGTTTTTCAATCAATGGTAAAGGTTATGTAACATGCGGACAAGACATCAGCGGCTTAAAAAAAGATCTCTGGATGTATGATCCATCTTTAAATTCCTGGACAGCAAAAACTTCGTTTCCGGGAACACCGCGAAGACTTCCTGTTGCCTTTGTGATCAACAACATAGCTTATGTAGGAACGGGTGATGATGGAGCATTTAAGAAAGATTTTTACAAATATGATGGAACAGCGAACTCCTGGACTGCGATTTCTGATTTTGGCGGTACACCAAGATATGGTGCAACGGCATTCATAATCAGCACTGATGGTTACGTTGGCACAGGATACGATAATACTCTATCAAACAGAAAAGATTTCTGGAAATACAATTCAATCCTTAACACATGGATCGCTATTACAGACTTTGCAGGTAGTCCCCGCTCAAACGCTGTTGCTTTTGCGATCGGCAGTTATGGTTATGTTGCAACAGGATATGATTCATTACCGAGAAATGATCTTTGGAGATATGATCCGGTATCCAACGGAATGATAGAATTGGATAAGCTTCGTGCAAGCGTTAAAGTTTATCCTAATCCAATGCTGGATCATTCCACCGTGAAATTTGATTCCGAATCTTTGAATGCATTTGCAAGGATCTCATTTATCATTTATGATATAAACGGCAGAGAGATGAAACATATCACCCAAATTGAAAATGCTGAATTCAATATTGATCGTGATCAAATGTCGGCAGGAATATATATCTATAAACTGATGGCTGATGGCAAAACTGTTTCTGCAGGAAAGATAGTTGTACAGTAATTATTTTAGATTCTGCAAGACACCTCCGCATAAAGGAGTCCAGTCGGCAACAGAAACGCCAATAACCTTAAGGCCGTTTCCTGTCCACACATTACACGTTTTAAATAAACTATATTTTCCTTTAGCTTCGTAAAAACAATCATAGTCTGAATAACCAGGATGTATGATCGGAATGAATTTTCCATTAACAGACTGAAACGAATTTTTGATATAGTTTACCAAAATGATGTATTGAGCATGGGTTAGTTCTAATCTCCTGCAGTCTTCGCTTAACTTTGGAGAATTCCTTTTGTAAGTTACATGCATAGCAGATGTACTTAAACCAAAAGCGGCATTGAATGCGGTGGAGAATTTAAGATCTGCCCAGGTAGGTGTTCCAATAAAAAAACCTTTATCACCCCAACCAACCGAAACATATTCAAAGGAAGGATCAGCTATCTCAAAATCGCTATAAGGCAACATTTTACCCCAATCCTGTAATGTGCTTTTTACCGGCATTACAAAATCTGTATGTACACCATTAGATTCAACATAAACTGTGATACGTTCTCGGGTTTTTATAAATGGACGGTCTACAGGGAAGTAGGGAATTACAATGGCTGAAACCAACCACAAAAGAATAAAAGCAATTATTATAACAATTGCTTTTAAGACATTTTTAAAAAGGTTTTTTATCACTAAAATGGTATCTGTGATGAACAAACGAAGCTGCTCTCTGAATATTTGCTTCAGAACATCTTTTCTTCAAACTTTACTCCAAAGGATTCAAGCTCTCTGAGCAAAGGAAGATAGATCTCTTTTGTTGTAGGTATGGTGACTCCCCTTGCATCTATTTTGTTCTGTAGTATAAGCTTGGCAGTTATTGCCAAAGGTAGTCCAACAGTTTTAGCCATTGCGGTATAGATCTGGTCTTCTCCTTTAACAACAAGTGAGGATAGAATGGTCTTATCTTTTTTATCAGCTGAAATGTATTTGAATTGATGCTGCATCACGATCATGTCCTTATCATGTTCCTGCAATTTCCATTTTTCTTCCAATAAATGCTGAAGGATCTGTGCAGGAGAAGCATCGGCTATCCCGATCTTGGTATTTTCGAAAAGCCCAAGCCATTCAATTTTAGACATCACCTCTGCATCCATTTCATTACCCATAAAAGCAACCAGCTTTTCTTTTGTACTTTGTTTTCCTTCCGGAAGAAAAGCCTCCAGCAGCTGAGGGTATGTTAACGTTTCAGAAGCTTCAATTTTGTAGGAATCATCTGTCAGTCCAAGCTTAATGAACACATTCCATGCTTTACAATAACCCGGCATACGCAAAGTTCCGCGCAACATGGTCGGAATCTTGTCTATATCATAAAAATGACGGTAGGATAATGAATCACGGTTAGCATATGCATCAAACTTTCCATGACCTTCAATTTCAATTGTATCCGTTTGTGTGAATAAGCGGTTGTATGGGATGTATTTGTATTGTCCTTTTTCAATGTACTGAGCAGTCCCTTGTCCGGCCAGAATAACATTTCTTGGGTTCCAGGAAAATTTATATCCCCATGGATTATCATTGCTTTCGGGAGAGACAAGTCCCCCGCAATAAGATTTGAAAGATGTAAGCTCTCCTCCGGCTTCATGTATCTCATCAATGATCTTCATTGCAGAAGCGTGATCGATACCCGGATCAAGCCCTATTTCATTCATTAGAATGATTCCCGCTTCTTTTGCTTCCTTATCAAGTGCAGCCATTTCTTTGGATACATAAGAAGCTGTTGCGAGATGCTTTTTGAATTTGACACAATCATTGGCAACATTCATATGCATGGAAGCCGGAAGCATGGAAATCACAAGATCGGCATAACTGATCTCTTCCTCCCTCTGCTGATCATTATTAATATCAAAAGCAATGGCTCTGCTGTTGGGATGATCCTTCGTTTTTAGCTTTACAAGGTCAAGCGAAACATCCGCTACGGTGACTTGCCATTTTTCTTCTGTTGAATGATCAAGCAGATATTTTATGAGAGATGATGCTGATCGCCCTGCTCCTATTACCAAAATGTTTTTCATTACCATGATTTATTGAAGGCACGAAATTAAAACTATTTTTCCCATTATACGCTTCATAATTTTTTTAAAACCTGATTAGTTATTTATAACTAAAAAGCTATTTGATTACATTTGGCGAATGCAAAAAAGACTCATACACTTTTCGGGATTTTCCGGAGCGATTGCTGTTGCTTTGGGAGCAATGGGAGCTCATTTTCTGAAAACAAAAATGGAACAGGGTGCAATAACAATGGATCAGCTCCAGGCATTTGAAACCGGAACCCGTTACCAGATCTATCATAGTATTGCCTTGCTTGTTATCGCTCTTTTATATGACAAGCTGAATCAGCGTCTGATGTCCAAAGCTGCTTATTGCTTTATGGCAGGGATTGTTCTTTTCTCCGGTTCATTGTATATACTTTCAACCGGAAATCTTATGGGATTGAGCAGCGCTCGATGGCTGGGACCTATCACTCCGATTGGTGGATTGTTTCTTATCGCGGGCTGGCTGATAACCGGGATCTCTGCCGCAAAAAAGCAGGATTAATGAGGCTTTCTGAGGGAAATTATCAACAGTTCCATTTAAATAATAACTAAATATAAATATTGCAAATATTTGATTATTAGTTTATTAATCTAAATAAAAATATTAAAACCCAGTGTTTATAATTGATTTTAAAATAATATTGAACAATCTTTCCCCGAAAATTTTTAAATTTGTGTCCTTAAAAATTGAAAAATTAACCAAAAACAAAA
>JAJTCJ010000084.1 GCA_021323165.1 Bacteroidota bacterium
TCTAATTCAGAATAACAACCCACATCAGAAATAAAATTCCAGCAATTCTTGAACATCTTTATTTGTTTAAAATTTCACTCCGATTATCAAAATGTCATCCACCTGCTCTAGTTTTCCCTTCCAGTTTTTAAGAGCGATATCAAGAGATGTAATTTGAAAATGAAGAGGTTCATTCGCAATGGATAAAAGGAATTCCTGCAATTGAGAATATTTATATTTTTTTCCTTTTGATCCTCCAAACTGATCAGCATAACCATCAGTAAATAAATAAATAATATCCCCTGACATTAATTGAAATGTTTCAGTGTTATACTTTAAAGGCAGATCTATTTTACCGATTGATTGTTTGGTTGGTTTTAATTCGATAAGCTTTTTATTCCTTATAATCCAGAGAGGATTGTTGGCACCGGCCCATTGCAGTGTTCCTGTTCTTTTATTTAATGAACACAATGAAATATCCATCCCGTCTTTTACTTCTTCTTCACTTCTTTCAAAAGTTTCAGTGACCAGTTCAAGGACCTTATCAAGGATCTCACCCGGAAGCGTAACACCGAATTCCTTAACAGCTCTGTTCAGAGCATTTGAACAAACCATACTGACCATGGCACCCGGCACACCATGTCCCGTGCAATCCGCAGCTGCAAATAATATAAGTTCCTCTGACTTGTCCCGCACAATTTCCATCCAATAAAAATCTCCCGCTACGATATCTTTTGGTTTGTAAAAGATAAAGGAAGAGGATAAATGTTTATCGATAAGACTTTGAGGTGGCAGAACGGCTTCCTGCAAACGTTTTGCGTACGAGATGGAAGAGAGGATCTCCATTTGTTTCTGTTCAATGATAAGTTTTTGTTCTTCAGTTTCTTTGCTTTTTAATTCAATGATCTGCTTTTGTTTCCGGATAATTCTGAAACGATTATACATCACACCTCCGGAGATAAGCAACAGCAATAATCCGCCATACAATGCTCTTTTTTGTGTTTTATCCTGATCGATCTGAGCTTCCTTAACGAAGATCAATGCATCTTTTACCTTTTGAGCTTCAGCATGTTTTACGCTGTCTTCCGCCATTCGTTTATCGTATTCAAACTGTAGTCCTTTCCTCGTGATCTCCCGCTGGTTCTCTTCTTTAAAAAGAGTATCACGGATAATGATATAACGTTCATAGCTTTTTAATGCATTAGCAGTATTTCCAATAGCTTTATAGGTTTGATAGGTAATGAACATTGCCTCTTTTTCTGAACTCAGATCCTCTGTTTCTACCGAGATCTTCTTGGCTTTTTCCAGGTATTCCAAGGCAAGAGAATACTTCTTTTGTTTTAGATACGACTTTCCCATATTCGACATGGTGGTAGAAATCCCTTGTTTGTCACCAATCTCCTGGTAAAGCTTAAGGCTTTTACTTTGATGAAGAAGTGCTTTGTCATAGCTGCCCATATCGGAACATATATTTCCAAGATTGGCATTTGCAGCAGCGATCCCTTGTTTGTCACCTATCTCTTCGTATGTTTTTAAACTTCTGCTGTTAAACACTAGCGCTTTGGAATAATCACGTTTCAAATTATAAATGATCCCGATATTATTGAGTGCGCTTGCTTCACCTTGTTTGTTTCCGATCTCAATAAAGATCGGAAGGCTTTTATGAAGATATTCCAGTGCTTTTTCTGATTCCCCGATATTTAAATAAATACTTCCGATATTGGATAATGATGCGGACAATCCTTTTTTATCATTAAGCTGTTCTGTGATCTTTAAGCTTTGCTGATAGAAGTCTATTGCTTTTAAATAATCACCTTTGATCTGAAAAGAAGCACCAATTGTATTCAGCGATTTTGCTTCCCACTTTTTATATTTTTTCTCTCTCGCTCTTTCCAATGCTTCCTGCCCGAGAAGATAGGTAGAGTCGGGATTGGTATATAACAATGTCCATGCTATATCATTGAATGCTTCAAAGCGAATGCTGTCAGGATTTTTTATGTTCTTATAAACCGACCAGAGCGAATCAATATTCTGCGCTCTGGTCAAGAGCGAAGAAAAAAGTAAGAGAGTAAAGAGAAAGCGGAGTTTTGTCGGTGTCACTTAACAAATATAGCAAAGAGTCAGTTAAAACCAAGAACATGAGAGATTTTAAGATACGTTCTTACACCTTAATTCCTATGATCAGGATATCGTCAACCTGTTCAAGATTTCCTTTCCATTCCGAAAGAGTTTTGTCAAGAATCTCTTGTTGTTTGTCAAATGAGTTTTGTGAAATCGAAACAAGTAATTCCTGAAGGTTACTGTATTTAAATTTTTTGCCTTTACTGCCTCCAAATTGATCGGCAAACCCATCAGTGAAAAGATAGAGTTGCGTAGTTCCTGTTAATGACAGAGTGTGAGTTTTAAAGTCAGTTCTCGCTTCTGTGAAACCGATAGGCTGTTTATCGGCTTTTATGTTTTTCATACTTCCGTCCTCAAGATACCATAAAGGATTATTTGCTCCCGACCATTTAATTTCTTGGCTGTTTCGCTCAATCGCAATGAGCGAAATGTCCATTCCATCTCGAATTCCCTGGCCGCTTTTTTCAAATGTACTGAGTACTATTTCATTTGTCTTATCAAGTATTCTTCCAGGCTCCGACAGTCCAAACTCTCTGATTGCACGTGTCAAAGCATTGCAGCAAACCACACTAACCATTGCACCAGGAACACCATGGCCTGTACAATCAGCCGCAGCAAGAAAAAGATGTGTTGAAGTTTTTTCGAAGAAATAGAAATCACCTGCAACGATGTCTTTGGGTTTATAAAAAAGAAAATTTTCTTTGATGTTTGCTGTGATTTCATCCGGAGTAGCCAGAATTGCCCGCTGAAGCTGCTTGGCATAATTAATTGAATCAAGGATCTCCTTTTGTTTGACTTCGATCAGGTTCTTTTGCTGTTCTGTAATGTAGTTCTGTCTTTCAACTTTTTCTTTCTGTAGCTCAATTATATCTTTTTGCTTCTGAGTGAGCTTGTATCTTTTGTAAAGGATGAATCCGAAAATGCTCATTAAAATAACTATTAAGGTGGCTGCACCTAGAATGATCAGCTTGGTTTTTCTTTCTGATTTGCTAACCTCTTCCTGCTTCTCATTTTCTTTTTTGAGCATTATAATATTCTTCTCTTTCTTCTCCGACTCGTATTTTTCCTGAAGTTCTGTAACTGCTTTTATATTTTCTGCAGTGGTAATACTGTCTTTCAGATACATGTATTCATCAGCAAATTCTTTATACAAATGTAGTTTCTTATTTTCTGAATGCAGTACACACAACTGTTTAAGCGTTTCCAGAACCTGGGGGTAATCTTTTTCGGCCTTATTCCTTTGAAGAGCCATCATCAGATATTTTTCAGACAGATCATAATTCTTTAAATGGATATTCGCAATTCCCAGATTGTAATAAATTATTGTTACAGCATAATCATCTCCTAATTCCTCTCTGATCTTTAGTGCTTTTGTGTAGAATTCAATAGCCTTGGAATAGTTTTTCTTTAATTCATAAGAACCGGCAATGTTATTATAGGTCACACCAATTCCTCTTTTATGTTTGATGATCTCAAAATATCTAAGGCTGATAAGGTTGAAATAAAGTCCTGAATCAGGGAACTGTGTTTCGTTATAAACACCACCGATCCTGGCATACATGTTCGCGATGCTGAATGTGTCTTTTGAAAGCAATGCATATTCCAGTCCTTTTTTATAATATGAAAGTGAATTTTTGTAAATTTCTTTGTTGGAATATATCAATCCAAGATCATGATTTACTTTTGCGAGAAGACGGAAGTTGTTTATGCCTTCAGCAACTTTCTGAGCATCGATTGCTTTTTTTACTGCATTGGCAAAATCACCGATATCGCTGTAGATAAGTGCCGCTTTAAGAAGAACACTTACAGTCAGGTTTTTATCCGGAGAGCTAAATGCCGCTTTTTCAAGCTCGGGAAGCACACTCGTGGCATAGTCCGGGAGACCTTTTAAAATATAATATTGCGTAAGAAGAAGGTAAAGTTTGGTAGTGCCTTTATCGAATTTGATTTGCTTACTTTCGGCCAGAGATTGAATTATCAATGGTTTGCATGAATCAACATTTGTTTCGAAAAGTTCGTTGATCTTTTTTATGTCATTTAGAATAGAGGTTGTATCGCTTTTAGCTTTTAAAGAGTTTCCTGATACAAGAACCAGTAGAAAGACTATCAAAAAATATTTAACTCTCATAAATGAACTGAAAATAAAATGCCCCTGAGAAACTCAAGGGCATTTGGAAATTAGTATTAATTCTGGTCTTTCTTTTTAACCATTGTCAGAATAGTTGCTACTGCGACTGTTTCACCGGTTTCATCATAAACATCCACCAGCCATTTAACAATTCCTTTTGCAATATCTTCTTCATTCTTCTTTTCCTGATCAACTTTTTCTTTGCATGTAAATCGAACTCCGATGGTTGTTCCAGGATAAACAGGTTTTGTAAAACGACAGTCTTCAAGTCCGTAATTTAATAATACCGGACCTTTTTTAGCGTCAACAAATAGTCCTGCAGCTTTGCTTAATACAAAGTATCCATGCGCTACACGTCCTGTGAATATAGTTCCTTCCAGGGAAGTTGCATCCATGTGAGCATAGAAATTATCACCGCTTACATTTGCAAAATTTACAATGTCTGCTTCGCTGATGGTGTGTTTAGCGGTTATAAGTGTTTCTCCTATCTCCAGTTCTTCGAAATAACGTTTGAACGGATGAACATCTTTCTCTATGTATTTACTACCGTATTGGTATTGATTAGTGATATTAGTTAACGTAGTTGGTGAGCCCTGGATAGCAGTTCTTTGAAGATAATGGAACACACCTCTTTTTCCGCCCATTTCTTCTCCGCCACCAGCTCGTCCGGGACCGCCATGTACAAGCATTGGCATTGGAGAACCGTGACCTGTGCTTTCTTTTGCACAATCTGCATTCAATACAAGGATCCTTCCATGCATAGAAGCAGCTCCAATCACATATTGTTTCGCGATACGATCGTCTGCAGTTACAATAGAACTAACAAGTGAGCCTTTGCCCATTTTAGAAAGTTCAATTGCATCGTCAATGGTTTTGTAAGGCATTATTGTGCTTACAGGACCGAAGGCTTCTATATTATGAACGTCAGTATATTTGAACGGATTTTCATTTATGAATAAGATCGGTGACATAAAAGCACCTTTGTTCTTATCAGCACCGACAACATTGAAGTTCTTCAAATCACCAAAAACGATCTTCTGAGTTTTAGAAAGAAGTTCTACTTTTTCAATTACTTCTTTGAGTTGGGTTTGACCGGCTAAAGCACCCATGCGGACACCTTCAGCATTCGGATCTCCGATGATCGTTCCTGCAAGTCTTTTTCCAAGCGCTATCTGAACATCTTCAACCATGTTTTCCGGAACCATGATCCTGCGAACAGCAGTACATTTTTGTCCGGCTTTAGTTGTCATTTCACGCTGCACTTCTTTGATGAAAATATCAAACTCCACAGAACCGGGTTTAACATCTGAACCTAGTATGCAGCAATTAAGTGAATCGGCTTCAAGATTAAAATGAACAGCTTCCTCGATCAAACGGGGATGAGCCTTCAACATTTTTCCTGTGGACGCAGATCCGGTAAAAGTTACTACATCCTGTGACTGAACATGATCAAGAATTCCATTCGCACTTCCACAGATAAGCTGAAGAGCTCCTTCAGGTAAGATTCCTGATGCAATGATCTCTCTTGCCACAGCTTCAGTTAAAAAAGAAGTGACAGTTGCGGGCTTAACTACCGCAGGAACACCTGCAAGCCAGTTCACTGCAACTTTTTCAAGCATTCCCCAAACAGGAAAATTAAAGGCATTTATATGAACTGCAACACCTTCTTTAGGTACACAAATGTGATGTCCGATAAAAGTTCCATTCTTGGAAAGCTTAGCAATATCACCTTCAACACAAAATGTTTCATCAGGGAACTGTCTTCTTAAACTCGCATAAGAAAACAAATTTCCAATCCCGCCTTCAATATCAACCCAACTATCTGCACGCGTTGCACCGGTTGCCCAGCTTATCTTATAAAAATCTTCCTTTTTTGATTGCAGATGCATCGCAAGGGCTTTCAACATTCTGCCGCGCTCATGAAAAGTGAGCTTACGTAATTTGGGACCACCTGTTTTTCTTGCGTAATCCAGCATTGCACCAAAATCCAGGCCTTTGCTGCTTGCAGTATTTATAGCATCTCCGGTTATGGCATTGTATAATGTTTGTCCATCACCTTCACCTGAGATCCACTTGCCTTGCGTATAGTTTTGTAATTTCATATATAATAAATATTTACTTACTTCCTTTTTTCCATTTTTTGTAAATGCTTTTTGTATTATCAAGCGCATCACGGAAAGCTCCTGCCCAGAATGTCTTTAGATTAGCTCCACCCGGTTTGCCTGTAACTTTTTCACAGAACAAAACTCTTTTTGACGCGATATCAAATATCACTGCATAATAAGTCGCTAATTCTTTAATATGATCATAAGTTTCAACTATATAAACAATGCCTATCCCTTCGGTTGCTAGGCTGTTTTTATACCTCGCCACAAGATCAGGGATTGACTCTTTGTCGATGGAATAGTTACCGCTGAAATCAATAAGTTCATCAGGATTGTATTCTTTGTTCAAAGCAGTCACAGCGCTGATGTCGTTGACAATATAATCTTTATCAAATGTTCCTCTTATATCGTATTTACCTGATTCAGCCAAAGGAATACTGTTCCAGTCACCAAAGCTGTACTTTACAACAAGCTGAGGACTTTTATAACCTCTGTCACCGATCTGCGGGTTCCCAATAAATTTACATTTTGAAAAATCGATCCCAAACCAGATGGCATTTGGATTTGTAATTACATCCTGAGCGGAATACACTTTTTGTGCTGCAGCAGAAGTAACAGTAAATAAAACAACAACTGCAAACAATATTTTTTTCATGACTTTAAGCTTTTAATTTGTAACTGATTGATTGACTTTGTTTTTAACAGGATTAGCATACATCGTGATAAACATATTGAAAAGGGTAGGATGTTCACCTTTCAGTGTACTGATCTGTTGGTTGATATATTTAATAAAATTCTCTTTTTCTTCGGGAGTGTATTTAAAAGAAAAATCGGTTGAATCAGAAGCGATATCTGCAGCAATATAATTCACCGGCCAAAGTTTGTAATTATTATAGATCTGCTCATCAATGAAAGAAACCAGATTTTTTATCTTTTCGTTCTCGTTAGTGGACTTTTCAAGTTCATCCGCTTCAGACACAATAGGTTTTCCAATGGCCATATGAATTCTTCCTTTGGGTTGATTGACCCCGGCGATTATACTATTGAAGTCTTCGCCCGGAGCTTTTACATATTTGGAATGTAAAGATGAAAGATAAAGTTCCTGAATCTTAAGGCTATCACAAGGTTCGTATTCATATGAAATACTTACCGGTACTATCTTCAGATCTTTCATGTTTTCACTGAAAGTCTTTTTGCCGCTCAGATTAAGCATTTTCAGTAATCCCGATTGGGTAAGGTCGTTTCCGTCCTTTGTCCGCCCGTTACGTTGAGCGATCCATACAGAAACATTTTTTTCGACAATGGTATGGCGAATGTATGCTGAAAGTTTTTGAGATATTTCATATAATTCTCTGCTATTTCCTTCACGGATAACGGTGAACATTCGGTTTAAACGTCCGAATTCAGTTATAAACCCGCCCTGTTTAAGATTATTCCCGAATGTGATCTCACTTGTTTTGAAGCCATGTTCAACGAGCAGGATCTGAAGAATAGCAGAGTCAAGCAGTATATCACGATGGTTAGCAATAAATAAATAAGCATGATCAGGATCGATGTTCTCGAAACCGCTGCAGCTAAGACCGGTGGAAGATCTGGAAACAATGGTGCGAATCGCCTGGTGCATGAACTCAAGCTGAAAGCTCATATTATCCGTTACTTTTAAAGCTTTGGCAAAAGCCTCTTCCTGTGTCATTTCAGGCCATAAATAGTTTATGAGCTGCATGAATAAAGGATCATGTTTAATGTTCTGCATTGCAGCAGCTGCCTCATGGTCATAATAAGGCCTGATGTCTTCAAAATTGTAATTTTCCGGCATGGGGTTCTTCAATTTAAATTAGCTTTTGCAGACTGTATGTATCAAAAGAGCATGAATTTACAAAAAATCATGAAGGCAAGCTCAAAAAAACGAGGATATAAGAGGAAAAAAATTACATTTGTTTTTGACGAAATGTTAAAATTAACTCCTAAATTCTTCACTATGAACAGAAAGGAAATTAAATCTATCCTGTTATTTATTTTGGTAAGCATATTATCCTTACCTGTTTTTGCACAGAATTATTCAATCGATAAAGGCCAGGAATTCCTTCCTCCAGATGCTTCCAGATGGGGTGGTTTTTCAGGAGAGAATGATAAAAGCTTTTTCATTTTACGAGTGAGAACGAGAGGAAGGGGAAATCATTATTATATTGAATCGATTAATAAAGCTACGCGTCAAAAAGATTTTGAAGTTGAGATGCCTCTTGAAGAAGAATCAGGTATGCCTCTGGATCCTAACAATACTGGTATTCGTGTGTTTTGTGCGGGAGAGCAGATCTTTGTATGTTTTTCAGGAACTGTTAAAGATGAAACAAGATATTATTTAAAGACCTTATATGCTGATGGTAAACTGGGGCCATTAACTGAACTTTATAAGTCTGATGTAAAAGTGGATCTAAACTTTTATCAGAGTCCGGATAAAACCAAGATCCTTTCAATAACAGAAAGGCCATGGATCAACGAGCGCCAGAATGTGGAAGCAACCATGTATGAAGCAGCAAATTTTAAAAAGATCTGGACAAAAAATCTTCCAATCGAGTTCAAAGGTTCTCCGATAGAAACATATTATTATAATGTTGATAATTCAGGGAATTTGTATTTCCTGCTCAATTATATTGAAAGTGAAGATCCGAGAGTGATCGGCATTGGAATGGGAATTCTTGGAAGCAAATCCGAAAAGGCAAAGATCGTTGCACTGCCTAATAAAAATCATTACAACATTGAGAACGGCAGAGCAATGATAGCTGCAAACGGAAAATTTGTTTTCACTGGGATCTATAAAAATGAGATCAAGAAAGATGAAGCTGCAATGAAGGGCATGAGCAACAAAGAAAAGGTGAAATATCAGAAAGAGCTGGTGCTGAAAAAAGAGATTGGTACCTTTTCATTTTTAGTTGACAATAATACTTTCGAAGTGGTAACTGAGTTTCAGAAATTTCCTGATGATGTTGCTGCCAAGCTGGCGTATGGCGGAGGGTTATTAACGGAAGGAGCTGCGAATAAATATTATGTTGCCTCAAAATTGATCGAAGCAGGAGGTGATTTTTACCTTGTTGAAAATCATAAATACACAATTACAGGTGATGGTGTTTCAACTTATGAGAGAGAGTTCATTGTGTCGAAAATAAACAGCAAGGGTTCGATCGCCTGGACAAAGATCTTCCCTAAGAATACTGTTAATAATCTGAATACATTCAACGTGCTTGTGCGTGGTGATAATGTTCACCTTTTCTATCTTGAACATCCGGCTAATCTGGAGAACAGTTCATTAGAAACTTATGTTCCTGAAAAATATAAGGAGATCAAAAATTATAATGGTTCTGCAGTTGTTGCTTTGGAAATCTCTTCTGATGGATCAGCGAAAAGAACAAAGATCTTTGATAATAAAGGCTGGTGCTACGATCCTCAGCCATTCAATATCCTTATTGAAAAAGATAATTCACTTTTAATGAGAATGATCAACAGGGATAAAGAACGTTTTGATGTTATCAAGGTGAACTAAATCATATTAAAATACATTTTGGAACGGATGCATATTCAGCATCCGTTTTTTTATTACAGCAAACGGTTAAGCTTTTAAATCCTTATCTTTGCAGCAGAAAATGAATCTTCTTAAAAAAATTCTCAGGAACCTTTTCTACGCATTTTTTATAGTGTGTGATCTCCTGTTCCTTTTTCTTTTTTGGTTTCTCATCACTGTCACTATTAAAACTCCCCACGTAAAAAAAGAGGATAAACATGTGCTCAGCACCGAGCGCAAAATGGTTGTAAAAGATTTCTATACATTATCAAACAGCTGGATCAAAAAGAGTGAAACCGGATTATGGGAAATGTATGTTGAAGGTAACGGATTTGAAAGAGGTGTAAGAGAAGGAAAGCTCAATAAAGAGCTGGCAGAAAAACAGGAAATCGCTTTTGTTGATCAGCTGCAGAAGATGATCCCAAGCCGGCCAATGCTTAATTATCTTAAGTTCTTCATAGGCTTTTTTAACCGGCATATCGATCAGTATGTTATCCAGGAATATAAAGAAGAGATCTATGGTGAATCACTTTATGCTTCCGACAAATTTGATTTCATTGCGCCCAAGTATTACAGGATGCTGAACTATCATGCAGCACACGATATTGGCCATGCATTGCAGGATAAGAATATGGTTGTGGGATGCACAGCTTTCGGAATATGGTCGGATAGGACGGATGACGGCACACTTCTGATCGGAAGAAATTTTGATTTTTTTGTCGGGGAGGCATTCGCGGAAGACAAGCTGATCAACTTTGTGAAGCCGAAAGATGGATATAAATTTATGATGGTGAGCTGGGCAGGTATGATAGGTGCGGTTTCCGGGATGAATGAAAAGGGGTTGACGGTTACCCTGAATGCATCCAAATCAGAGATTCCAACATCAGCAGCGACTCCTATTTCCCTGGTAGCAAGAGAGATCCTGCAATATGCGAAGAACATTAACGAAGCATTAGAGATCGCAAAAAAAAGAAAAACGTTTGTTTCCGAATCTTTACTTATCGGTTCAGCTGAGGATAACAGGACAGCCACAATAGAAAAAACTCCATCAAGAACAGAATTGTATGAAAGCGAAGGAACTAATTATTTAGTTTGCGCGAATCATTACCAGGGAAAAGCATTTGTTGATGACAAAGTAAACCAAGAGAACATTGCAAAAAGCTCTTCGGATTATCGATTAAAGCATCTGACACAATTAATTAATGAAGTTCCAAAGATCTCCGTTCAGGAGGCAGCATCCATTTTAAGAAACCGTAAAGGACTGGATGGAAAAGATATTGGAATGGGAAATGAAAAATCCCTGAACCAATTGATCGCTCATCATTCCGTGATCTTTAAACCTTCAAAATTAGAAGTGTGGATCTCGACAAATCCTTTCCAGCTCGGACAATATGTTTGTTATGATCTCATATTCTGAGGAGTTCAGGAAGTTTAATATTTATAAGCATTTCAAAGAAGCATTTCGTTTGCTTCACAAGCATGAAGTGAAATACAATGTAGACGAAAAGATCATCAATGAATTTATAAAAACCAATCCGGAATATTTTGAAACGTATTCAATTCTTGGAACATATTATAAAGACAGATCAGATAAAATAAAGGCACTGAAATATTATAACTTAGCGCTTTCAAAAGAAATTACCACAATGCAGGATAAAGAGGAGATATTGAGGGGGATGGAGGAAGTGAGTGGTCAGTAGGAATAAAGCAGTAGGCAATTTTGCAATCTGTAAATGGCTTTTGCCGGAGCGTCATTGCGAGGAAGTATGATGAAGCAATCTCATCAAACAGTTGGCACTTTCTTAGGTTGGCAATAAAAACAAGTAGCAATAATGGCGCCTTAGCGTCTTAGCGGTAAAATAAATGATCATAGGATTAGGAACTGATATAGCGGAAGTACACAGGATAGCTAAAAGCATTGAGAATATCAGCTTTAAGGAAAGAGTGTTCTCAAAATCTGAGATCGCATATTGTGATACAAAAGTAAATAAAGAAGAAAGTTACACTGCCCGATTTGCAGCTAAGGAAGCTTTCTTCAAAGCACTTGGTACAGGCTGGAGAGGTGGAATGTCGTTCAATGAAGTGGAAGTATGGAACGATGAGCTTGGAAAACCAACATTGAATATCCTTGGTGAAACAGCCGAGATCATTAAAGAAAGAAATATAAAAACTATTCATGTTTCATTATCGCATATTAAAAATGTGGCAATGGCGACTGTGATATTGGAGGATTAGTAGGCAGAAGCAGAAGAGATAATTGAATAAATAGTTATTCTCGTTAATTCCAGATTCGTAAATTCGCACCGATTAAATTATCTGTACCCTAGATTAAAAACTTGTATTAATTCGCATTATGCTGCCGGAAATAGAAACAAAGTCATTACAGGAACAAAAGAAATTCCAGGAAACGCAGCTTCCGGCTTTGCTGCAATATGTTAGTGAACGTTCTAAATTTTATTCTTCTTTATTCAAAGAACATAAAATTGATATTTCCAGGATTAAAACAATTGAAGATCTTCAGCAAATTCCGGTTACTACCAAAGATGATATTCAAAACAGGAACGATGATTTTATCTGCGTAGCTCCAAGCAAAATTATTGATTACATTACCACTTCAGGAACTCTGGGTGACCCGGTGTTGTTTCCTATGACAGATAAAGATCTGGATCGTCTGGCATATAACGAATCCATTTCATTCGAATGCGCTGATTCAACCAAGGATGATATCTTCCAGCTGATGACCACACTTGATAAGAGATTTATGGCCGGACTTGCTTATTTTCTTGGCATCAGGAAACTCGGAGCAGGCGTTGTAAGGGTAGGAGGAGGAATCCCTGAACTGCAATGGGATACAATTAAAAGGATCAATCCGACAGCATTTGTAACAGTCCCTTCATTCTTATTGAAGCTCATTGAATATGCCGAAACAAATGGAATTGATTACCGCAATACAAGTATCACAAAAGCGATCTGCATAGGAGAAGCCCTCAGGAACCAGGATTTTTCTCTGACCACATTGGGAGAAAAGATCCGTGATAAATGGGATATTAAATTGTATTCTACCTATGCTTCAACGGAGATGAGCGCTGCATTCACTGAATGTTCGGAAGGTAAAGGCGGTCATCACCATCCTGAACTGGTGATAGTGGAATTTCTGGATGAGAATAATAAACCCGTTGCTGAAGGAGAACCCGGAGAAGTTACCATAACAACTTTAGGAGTAGAAGGAATGCCTTTGCTTCGTTTCAAAACAGGTGATCTCTGCAGTCATTATACCGAGCCATGCAGCTGCGGAAGAAAAACAATCCGTTTAGGGCCCATTGTAGGACGCAGGAAACAAATGATAAAATACAAAGGAACAACCTTGTATCCGCCAGCTTTGTATGATATCCTCAATAATATTGACGGAGTAAAGAATTATGTGGTGGAGGTTTTTACAAATGATATCGGGACAGATGATATCCTGATCAGGATCGGCTGTGAAAAGGTTCCTGAAAATTTTGAAAAAGACATAAAAGATCACTTCCGTGCGAAACTAAGAGTTGCACCACAGGTTAAGTTTGAAGATGTGGAAACAATTAATAAAATTCAGTTTCCGGAACTGAGCAGGAAGCCGGTGGTGTTTTTTGATAAACGAGGGTCCTAAAAAAAGTCAAAAAAAAACGTTTACTCTTGCAAATTGGATATATTTGCAGACACGAAAATAATTAACCAAAAAAAATAAACTATGAAAACAACAAAAATGTATGTGACAATGGGTTTAATCGCCCTTGCTTCGGTTACTGCTTCTGCACAAAAGATGGTTCAGGAATCAGGTGATCTGAAAATGCTTGCTGGTCAGTCAAAAATGCTGGTTGAATACGATTTCAGTGAGTTAGATATGGGAAAAGAAGGTTCTGAGCAGGATTATTTGAAAAAGAAAAGAGATGACCTTAACGCTAAGGAAAAAGGTAAAGGAGATAAATTTGTTGAAGGATGGGAAAGAAACAAAGAAGAGCGTTACGAGCCTAAATTTGAAGAGCTTTTCAATAAGAATACAAAGGATAAATTAACGATCAGCAAAGCAAATAAGGATGCTAAATACAAATTGATCGTTAAAACTCTTACATTATATCCAGGTTACAACATTGGTATTTCTAAAATGCCTGCTTACGTTTCTTTTACATTTGTTGTAGTTGAAACTGCAAATCCAACTAAGGAATTATCAAGAACAACTGTAAGAAATGTTGTTGGTAGCCAGACAATGGGTTATGACTTTGATGCAGGTTCACGTTTGCAGGAATCGTATGCAAAAGCAGGCAAAATGTTTGCTAAATATGTTATGAAAAAAGCTCCAATCAAGTAATAACTTGATAAGCTTATTACTTAAAAAAATCCTAAGGTCCGCCTTAGGATTTTTTTTTGTTTAAAATTCTTATCTTAATAGGAAATATTATCTGAAATTAAATGTCGTATTCATATAAAAGGACTATCCTTGCATCTCTGAGATCAGTCATTATTAACAACAAATTAAACTATGAAAAACATTTTATTATTTGGAGCGATGCTTTTATCATCGGTATGCACATTAGCGCAGGTTGAAGTAGCCAACGGTCCAAACCTTGAAAACGACCGCGATAGTAAAATGAACCGTATGCTTGGCGGAGATGAAAACAGTTTTTATTGCTACAGGATCCGGAGTAAAGGAAAGGGTACATCTTATATTGTTGAAAAATACAATAAAGCAACCCTAAAGCCGGAGTTTTCAAAGGAATTGGCCATTGAAGAAAATAGATTGACCAAAATTGAAGATGTGGAATATGCCGGCAACAGTGTAGTTGTATTTGCAAGAAGCTATGATAAAGACGCTGATAAGATGTCTTTGTTTTTTGAAACAGTTTCTTCAACAGGAGCAGTTTCCAATAATAAAACGGAGATAGTTAATGTGAACACAGATCATTATGAATTTGTTGATTTTGAGATCTATCCTAATCCGGCAAAGTCAAAATTCCTTGTGAAAGTTTTCCATAAAGCAAACAAGGAGGATTCTTATAAAACAGATTTTATGCTGATCAACTCCTCTGATATGAAGAAGATCTGGTCTAAAAGAGTTGATTCAAAAGTTGGTGCAAAAGGAAGTGCTCCGGTATTCAGCTTCTGGGGAACAGGCGGTTCAGATGATGATATCGGATTCATTGGATTGCACCTTGATGACCAGGATAATATTTTTTATGCATCCTCATATTTCGCAACCAATTCAACTAATAAAGAAAAGCGTTACAAGGCATCAGTTTCAATTATTGAAGCAAAGTCCCAGGAGCCAAAAACTACTGAACTTGCATTTGATGAAGATTATCTTGTAAAAGATGTGGAATTCTCTAAAACGTCAACAGGTGAAATTGTAGTTGGAGGATTTTTAAAGGACGTGATCGAAAGAAAAGGTCGTGACCTTGTAAAAGTTGGTATTTTCAGTTTTACTATTAATGTTGGAAATGGTTCAATTGTATCAAAAACGGTTAAAATGTTTGATGATAAATTATTAACTGCACTTGAATCAAATCCAAGAAAATCAAAATATTTTAAATATAAATTAGATTATATTATTCCTATCGGTAAAGATGTATACTATATTGGAGAACAATTTCAGGAAGAGCTTGTTACCACATATAATTCAAGTACAAGATCTACATCTTCACGCTGGGTCTATGAATACATGGACGTAATTGTAGCAAAGTTAAATGCAAAAGGAGAGTTTGAATGGATCAAAAATACTCCATTGCGAAACAATCTTTCTCTTGGCAGCAGCAGCGGAGGGGGATTTGGTTTCTCAAGCACCCCACAGCGACATATCTTTAAGCAATATATTGCGGTTGCCACCGATAAGACCATATATATTATAAATAACGAACATGAAAAGAATATTAAGATCTATGACAAACCTGATTTCGAACCAAAAGATCTTAAAAGCATGAGCGGGATCCACGGAAGTAACTTCGTTTATAATTCAATAAACATTGCAGATGGATCACAGAAGCATGGTTTAATCTTCAATAATGAAGATTATTGTTTCGCTCCTATACAGGAAAGAAATCCTCAGTTCTATCCACCTGAAGACACGGAGATCTTTGTGAATGGAAAGGGTGATGAGCTTTATATTTATACTGAAGATAAAGGTAAAGACAGGTTTTCTAAGATAAGCCTCAAATAAAGCATTCATATAGTTAAAAATGATTTAATCCCAAGGCCTCACCCTTGGGATTCTTTATTTTATGAAAAAGATATAAATCCCCCTCTAATATCATAGTTCTGTGATTTTTTTAAAATAAAACTTTATATTTGTGAATAGCTACCAGTACTCTTAGTTCCTAATATTTTTATCAATACAAATTTGAAATCCTGGCTCACAGGCCGGGATATTTTTTTGTATTAAACAGACAAAAAACATGAATGCATATTTCGTGAATAGCTTAAAGAGAATTTTTTCTTTGATATTAATTGTTTCGCTCAGCGCGAATGTTTATGGACAATCATTTGAGAATGATTACAAGCCCTTAACTTCTGTTGGCCCTTTGCCTGAAGAGTTTGTAAGAACGGCAAAAGAGATGGCGCAGGAAGATATGCAGCTGGTGGAGAACGAGGAGAATCGTACAGCAAAACAGCAGTTTGCTATGCGTAATAATTATTTTTTAAAGAATTTGTTACTTGGCGGGAACGTTCTTGTTAATGATCCTCTCACTAAATATGTAAATAAAGTTGTTGATCAATTACTTATTGGCAATCCTTCTTTAAGAAGCCAGCTCCATGTATATGTTACCAAATCACCTGATGTTAATGCTTATGCATTTGATAAAGGGTTTGTTTTTGTGAATGTCGGACTGCTTGCCCAGCTTGAGAACGAGGCTCAGCTTGCTTATATATTAGCGCACGAGATCACTCACGTAATGAAAAAACATTCGGTGAGTTTGTATCTTGAAAACATTAAAATTGATAATGGTTCAGAAAGATATGAAAGAGATGAACGCACACTTGAGAAGTATAGATTTTCAAAAGAACAGGAAAGTGAAGCTGATATTGAAGGTTTGAAAATGATCAAACAGTCTAATTACAGCGTTAAAGCATTAAGCGGAGCTTTTGATGTGCTTCAGTATTCTTATCTTCCATTTGAGATCATGGATTTTAATAAATCCTTTTTTGAGGATGAGCATCTGATCTTACCTGATACCTTATTCCTTAAAAAAACATCTGAGATAAAATCCAATGATGATTATGATGATACAAAAAGTACTCATCCGAATATCCGTAAAAGGAGAGGAGCAATTGAAGCAGATCTGAAAGCTGCGGATGAATCTACAAGAAAGAAATTCCTGGTTTCTGAAGAAGAGTTTAAGACAGTGCGTGAAACTGCACGATTCGAGCTTTGCCGCTTATACATGATAGAGCGTGATTATGTAAACGCAGTGTATGCTGGATACATCCTTCTGCAGAAATATCCGAACAATGTTTACCTGAACAAAATGGTGTCTAAATCCTTATATAACATTGCTGTAAATAAATCAGGAAAAAGTTCAAGATCTAGCTCCTCTTTCGGAGGAGGAAAATCCCGTTTTACTATTACAGATCACGAAAAAATTGAAGGTGCATCACAAAGGCTTTACTATATGCTTGACCAAATGACTGCAACAGAATTAAATGTTGTTGCACTTTCATTTACTTTTAAAGCTGCTAGAAAACATCCTTCCGATAAAACATTGTCAAATATTACAGACAGCCTTTTTTCTGAACTGGTTAATTCTAACAGTATGTATCTGAATAATTTCTCCAAGCTTTCAAAAGCAGAAATGAAAAATATAGATACAATGAAAACTGTGGCTGCAGTTGAGGAAGTTGAAGAAAGTAAATATTCTAAGATCAAGAGAGAACAAGCAAAAGTAGAGATCACCACGGATGAGAATTTTACCAGATATGCGTTTGTAGGTTTATTAAAGGATGAGGACTTTGTGAGGAGATTTACTGAAGCTTCGAGAGGACTTACTCAAAAGGCTGCAGTCGGTAATGATTATGTTGCTTCAAAAAAATCAGGAAGCAGCAGTAAGAAGAAGAAATCAGAATCAGAATTTCTCGGTATTGATAAAGTAGCTTTTGTTGATCCGTTTTATATGAAAGTGAAAAATAAAGGCGGACAGGAACTGGTTGATTTTTTTGAATCGGAAAAAAAGGAAGGGTCACTATTAAATCTTCAGAATTCATGTGCAGATAAATTGAACCTGTCGTATGTGAACCTGAGCACAAAGGATCTGACCACATCCGATATTGAAAAATACAATAATAATGCTTTGATCAATGAGTGGCTCACTGAACGTTTTAAACACGGTAATACAAATGAAATGATCACAAGTTCTGAAGATATGGCTCAGCTTATTCAGAAGCTTGGAACAAAGTATATTGCCTGGGGTGGAGTTTACAATAACAAAACACGTAGATATCATAATACTTATTTCTTTATGGTATTTGACCTTGAAACCGGTGAAACAAAGAGGTATGAAACAAGATATACAACAGAAAAGGATAATAAGGATCTTATCACAGCCTTTACGTATAATTCACTTATGTATGTTGCTAAGTCGCCAAAGTAGTCAGAGGATCACTTTAGCCAAAGCAATGGCTTATTAAAAAAGACAAAACGAACTAATAATTTATATATGAAAAAGGTATTGATTTTTACATTGTTTTTCCAGGGCTTATTCCTTAATGCTCAGGTTGCGGGATACATGGGAAAAAGAATGACAATTGGCTACTCAAATTATTTTTCTCCTTCTTTTTATGGCCGCAGTGCAAATTCAACGGTTCGTTCACTTGGAATGAATACCGTTAATTGTTTCAATGTTGAATATACTATTGGTAAACGTACAAACTTTTGTGTAGGCGGTCAGTTTGGTAAAACAGGTTTTGTGAAAGAGGGAGGATTTAATTATAAATATTATGATTCGACCTATTCTGATCCTGTACAAACGGATGTGACCCTTCACTATTTGCCTAAAAACGGGTTACCTATGCAAATGAGGTCCTTAAATTTTTCTGTTGGATTTAAATTTTTCCGAAGCGGTTATATTGCGCCTGTGGGAGCATATACTAAAGTTGAGCTTCTTTTGTTCATGAATCGTGTAACCTATGATCCATTAGCTTTCTATGCCAATACTGCGAGATATGAAGAGGAAAGAATAAAAACAAGAATTGGAACCGGGACTTATAATTTTAAATCACTTGCAATTGCTGCTACTTTCGGAAGACAGCGTATTTTATTTGACCGGCTTGTTCTTGATGCTGGAATAAGACTTGCTGTTTCACCTAATATGGTTCTGAATTTTATCTCAACCGAAGTTTTTGGTGATGGATATAATTCAACTATGGAAGAACAGATCAGATTGAACAGTAATACAAGATTGTTTACCGCACAGCTGTTTAATTTCCATTTAGGGATTGGTTTCCTGGCTTTTTAGTAATTACTTGTAAAGCCATTGTTCAACTTCATCCTGGTCCAGTGTCATGTAATTGACCTCATGTTCCATAACGCTGTTATTGATTAAATAAATGGAGGGGAGGCTTGTTCCCGCCAGATAAATGAAAGGTCTGCCCTTTAACATGCAATGAGGAATTGATTCTGTTCCTGTTTCTTCAAAAAACGATTTTAAATTTTCCTCTTTTCCGTTGAGTACAAAATAAAAGGGAAGATCCGGATTGCGATCATGCATGATCCTGATCTTTTTCGCTGCTATTTTGCAATGTGAACAGGTAAGACTCATAAAAGCGATAATATGTTTACCCTCTGAAAGAGTTCCTGGCGGGACATTCACTTTCGCATTGTTATATAATGAATCAAGCTCCAGTTTATAATTTGTTTCCGGTTTATTCAGATAAGCTGAGGAATAATCCAGTTCAACAGGGTTTAGAACAAATGGCAATGCTGCCGCAGTTAAAAGACAGGTGATAAAAAGATAAATCGAAAAGTCACGAAGATCCCAGCCTTCATGATATTTGTAGAGAAGGATAAGGATAACGAGCATTAATATGTTTTTGATAAGGGCCTGCAGAGGAGTCATTGGTATCACTGTTCCGAAACAACCGCAATTGCCGTTGCTGCCCTGAAAAATAATTTGCAGCAGAAGATAAAAACAGAAAAATATCAGAACTGCAATACTGAGTTTGTATGTGATCTTTTTCAAAAGAATATTCAGTAAAAGCGCAAAGCCGATCAGGAATTCAAGCCCTATCAGAAATCTTGCAACGAATGGTGCTATTTGCCAGTTACCTAGTCCAAGATCAACAAAGGTGAATTCGAATGGCTCTATTGGATAAAGTTTCACATATGCTGAAAATATGAAGATTGCGCCCATCAGAGCGGTAAGGAAACTTAATATGATCTTTTTAAGCATACATCAAAAGTAATAATTGAAAAATAATATAGAAGCTGCTTTAATGACCTAATAAAGTATAATTAGTTTTTTGAGATCTTAAATTTTAAGATCCTGGCTAATATGTTTCTGTTGAGAATAACAACAGAAGTTATGATGCCTGAAAATAAAGCCGAACCGACACCAACACACACGATATCCTGACCAGTAAGATAAAGATTTTTATATGGAGTAACGGCTCTTAAATTCCTGTCGTCAAAACGCTTGGGGCAATGTTCGAGCCCATAAATTTCTCCTTTTGCGTAGCTGCTGAAATGTCTTGTAGATAAAGGAGTTGAAAGTTCACAAACTTCGATACGGTCTTTAATGTTAGGGAAAACACTTATGAGTTTTTCTTTCATTCGCTGCTGAACTTCTTCTTTATAAATATCATATTCATCATCCCGTTTTTGCCATTTGCTTTCACTCCAGGCTTCAACCCATTCGTAGGGACATGAAGAAATTACCTGAATAGTTGAAGTGCCGGGATGCTTGGCTTGCCAGTTAGAATCTTTGGCGGAAGGAAATGAAATGTAATATAATGATGGATCTCCGTTTTTATGCTCCATGTGATTAGCATAATCACTTTCCTGTTCATAGCTGTTGTAAAGCCAGATATTGTGTTTAGGGAAATTAAGTTCTTCATCACTGCCATTCAATCCCACGTATAAACAAACATGAGAAACAGAAGGCATGAGATCATTCATCTCTTTCCTGAAAAAATTCTTTTCCGTTTTTATCAGATTATTGAAAGTGTTATGAACACCTGTATTACTAACAATTTTGCTAGCACATATGATATCCCCATTGTCCATTAAGACACCCGTAGCTTTGTTTTTTTCTATTATAATATTCTTAACCCCGGCTTTTATAGCAACTTTTCCACCATTACTCTCTATAACTTCGATCAAACATTTAGGAATACTCGATGATCCTCCCACAGGATAATTACCTCCTTCAATAAAGTGATCAATTACAACTGCATGTATTGCGAAACTGCTTTTTTTAGGAGTGAGCCCGTAGTTGCCGCACTGAGCGGACAATACCGCGATGAGCTTTTGATTGTTTGTGAGTGATGAAAGAACTTCATGAGTTGTTTTTCTGGAATACTTATTAAAGCCTCTTCTTAAAAAGTAACCTACACTTTTACTTAACCATATAGGCATTGTTCTTTCAGCAAAGAACATAATTGCCAGTCCCCCAACCTTCGCCACCAGTTTATAATATTCACGAATTGCTTTTTCTTCTTCAGGAAAATAAGCGATCATTTGTTCGATCTGTTCTTTTCTTCCTTTACGAAAATTATATACATCGCCTGCAATAATGGTCTGGTCATAGATCTCACCCATATCAGTCCATTCAAGCTTCCCATCTGTCACATAATCAAACGCTTTTTTTAAAATCCCTTTTTGATCATTTACTTGCCCGACATAATGAACACCAACATCCCATTCGAATTTTTTTCTCTTGAAAGTATGTGTGAATCCGCCCGGGACGTAATGTTTTTCAAGAACAAGAACTTTTTTACCCGCTTTGGAAAGTATTGCAGCAGTTGTAAGTCCACCCATTCCCGAGCCAATGATTATGGCATCGTAATGACTTTTAGATAAGTCGGATGAGTAAAGGTTTTTCATTGTTCGTTCTGTTGTTTTAGGTAACAGGAACCGAAATTCGGATGTTATCTGAAAGAGTTATCTAAGATAATCCTAATTAATAAATAAATAGAAATAATAAAGGAAAAAGCTGGGGTTTCTTCCAGACGGAGTAACATTTTCAGACTTACGGAAATGCAATTAAAGAATGAGTATAAACTTATTTCGTCTGAGAAATTGTTTTGAAAGGAACCTTGTACGTTTTGCAAATTTCTTTTGCAACATCGCGCCCGGTCTTTATCGCAATCGGTAATCCGCCCCCGGGTTGATTCCAATGACTTGAATAGTAAAAGTTCTTTAATCCAGGAAGCTTGAATCCTACAGGGGATTTTGCTAACAGGTTCTTACCCGGCAGCCAGCCTTGCGTGCTGCCTTTCCAGTTGTTGGTGTAACGCTGAAAAGTTGCCGGTGTAGCAACATCGATAACTTCAATACAATCTTTTATTCCACTAAGGCGTACATCGAGAAGATCAATTATCTGTTGAGTAAATTCTTCTTTTGCCTGGCGATACTTCGGGCGGTCATTTTTTCTTGCATCGATCCAAAATTCCCTGTTGGTAGTATAAAAGCTCACAGTTACAGCCGTTTTACCTTCCGGAGAAAGTGTTTTATCATAATTGTAAATATGAACCTCTAGTCTTGGATATTTCGTTCCATCCGGAGACACTATCATCTGTTCAAGAGGTACTCTTGAGAAATGAGGAAAATGACTTAGGTCTTTTCCAATTCCGAATGAGAATTGCATAACCGAATAAAATACTTCAAGCTTTTTAAGATCACGAAGATCAAGCATATCCTGATCAACAAATTTTCCATCCAATGCATCAAAATCCTGACCAATAAACCTTTTGCAACACCATTCTCTGTTATGATTTTTTTAACAGGGGTTTTATAATGCATTGTTCCCCCAAGCGACAGATATGTATGTTCAATTTTTTTTGCGAACTCCATTGATCCTCCAATCGGATATCCCGCGCTTTTTTTATCAAACACGGATAATGGCATTGAAAGTATCATCATGTTCACTTCTTCGCCATCATACAATAATTCAAAGCTTTCCCTTAAAAAAGGATTCTTGAACTTTTTTGCGTAAGTGTAATTTGTGTAGTTCTTTATCTTCAGGAACCAGTATAAGAATTCGGCATAACGGGTCATTTTTATTCCCCGGATCATTGAAGGAATAAAAGGGAGATCATCAAGAATAGGAGGGAGATCAAACTTCTGCATGATACGCATCGGTTTAATAAAGTCTTTGATCGCCTTTTCATCTTCTGGAGCAAGATCGATCATGTATTCTTCCAGCCTTGTAAGATTTGTGTAAAGCTTGAAATTCTTTTCACCATATTTATTCGCATGATCTTTTGTTCCGACTTCAACACGGATATCATGATTATGAAAATTTATTTTTTTCATATCAAGAAGCTCTGCCCATATTTTGTAGAAAGAAGATCCTTCATCAGAACCAAGGATCCAATGTGCGCAGCTATCAAAAGTATATTCACCTTTTTTCCAGCTGGTACAAAGGCCACCGGGAATGGAGTGTTTTTCAAAGATGTGTGTCTCAAAGCCGTTCATCTGCAGGAAACAACCAGCAGCCAAACCTGAAATCCCACCTCCAATTATATTAACTTTCATTCCTGAAGAATTTTGAGATAGGATTAATTCTTATTCTGAGTTGAGTCAGGTGAGGATGAATTTTTAGCAGCTTCCTCCGCAGCAGAGGCTTTCTGCATACGAATGATCTTTGCAAGAGTGCTTACTGCTCTGTCATGCTTTTTTACAAAAGGATTACTCATATCCCAAACATAACCTGCAAGCACTGAACAAATTTGCTTTTTGATTCCGGGATCAGGATCTTTTGTGAAAAATATCTGGTGCAGATCTCCATTGTACCAACCTTTAACATAAGTTCTGAAAGTGTTTATTCCCTGCATCATGTGATCAACATATTCTTTTTGCCAGTCAACAGTTTCTCCTTTAAGTTTA